>DATHPI010000308.1:0-24219 GCA_035484035.1 Chthoniobacterales bacterium | reverse complement strand
AATGACTCGATCGATCGACAGAAGAATTCATGGGGATCACATCGCAAGCCAGAATGACGCGGCGCAGGTAGGGCAAAGCTCCGCCTGAGCCGGGGCTTCCCGGGTTGCCTCGCGCCTGACGTGACCCCCCTATGGAAATGACTCGATCGATCGACCCAGGATTCGGGGGGGGTTCACATCACAAGGCAGGATAACGCGAAAAGCCCCGGTTCGGACGGAGCCTCACCTACCTCCACGTCATCTCGCCTACGATTTCAGCCCCTCATCACACCGCGTTCACCACCATGATTCGCTTTTGAATATTTCCCCGTGGAAAGGCCATTCTTCCGGTCGGGAGACGAGGCCTGCTCGCACAGGATTGTTGACCATATAAAGGCGTTTGGCTTCCGCGCTCTCGCAGGACCGAAGCCGATGATGAAAACAGTTCGACTGCCAGCGAAAAGATCGGTTTTTAATGGTGTTCGAGAACCGTGATTTCCAATAACGAACCCATGGATCGAACGGCGCGTGGAGAATACCGGGCCAAGCAAAAAGATGAAGATGGTCCGGCATCAAAACGTATGGCCCAACCTTCCAATACGTAGCTTTCCACCAAATTGATTTTAAGGTCTCGTGAATCGGCTGGTCAGCCAACCAAGAAGTCCGAGCCGCAGTGCAAACGGTCAAAAAGACGATTGTCGGCCGGTCTTCACTTTCAAGGACCCCTTGCCAAGGGTGCTTTCTTTTGGGAAAGGACATCTAAGCAACATATAATAAAAAAGTTACATTATCAAGCTATGCTATGGCACCCCTAAATTGATCGGACAATCGACCCAGGAACTCATGAGGGTTCGCATCACAAGGCAGGATGACGCGAAAAGCTCCGGCGGTAGGGCGAAGCTCCGTCTGAGCCGGGGTTTTTCGGGTTGCCTCGCATGTGACGTCACCCCCTACGGAATGATCGATTAATCGACCCAGGATTCATGACGGTTCGCATCACAAGGCAGGATGACGCGAAAAGCCCCGGCGGTAGGGCGAAGCTCCGTCTGAGCCGGGGTTTCCCGGGTTGCCTCGCGTGTGACGTCTCCCCTATGGAATGATCGACTAATCGACCCAGGATTCACGGGGGTTCGCATCACAAGGCAGGATGACGCGAAAAGCCCCGGTTCGGCCGGAGCCTCACCCTACCTTCCCGCCTCCTTTCGCCACAGGATATCGTCTCATTAGAGGAGTTCAGGATTGTTTGACCTGCGTCCCGGCCTTGTCCTTCCGGAATGCCTGGGTACTGTGGGCGAGTGTTCAGTCAAAGACTCGTCCGTTTGTTGACCGGATTCGCTCTGGGTTTGTGCCTGGAGTTCCTGCCCCCGACCCTCCATTCAGAAACCACGACCGGCGTTCATGGACTTACCTCCCCGCTGAGCTCCGGTCCTCCTGCCGTTCCAGTCGCGCACTCGCCAAAATCCTTAACCGTCTTGATTCTCGGTGACTCTCTGAGTCTTTGCGGTTTTGGAAAGAGCCTGGATAAGCGGTTCCGCAACGATTCGCTGGTCAAATCCACTTTTACCTATATGGCCTGCGGGACCGTCCCGGTCAGCTGGCTCAAGCAAAAGCCGTTTGCCAATGCCAAGACATTTTGCGGATTGTGGTCTATCGAATCGGTTCCCGGTGCTGCCAAGCCAAAGGAATTTCTGGATACCTACGGCAATAAGGAAGGCTACCGTCCAAAGCCACATCTGGTGCCGAAACTCGAGGATCTGCTCTCAACGATTCATCCGGATATTTTGGTCATGCAGACCGGAAACAATATCTTCAGTCTTTTCCGGGACGGAAAAACGGTGCTACCAGCGCGCCACGGCCCGATCCTCAAAGCACTGGTAGCGCCTTTTATCTCCGAGGCTCTGAAGGCACCGTCGCTACGAAAAATCTATTGGGTTGCGTCTCCGACCTCAGGGCGAGTTTCCAAAGAGGTCCAGGATTTTGTCGTCGCACAAGTCCGCTCGCTTTCAACCGCCGCGATAACGGTGATCGATAGCCGGCAGTTGGTGACTTACCCCTACCACCACATGGCGGCCGACCGTGAGCACTTCTTCGGAGCAGAGATGGATCAGTGGGCGGAAAACGTCTTTCATATTATCACGAAAGATTTGGCATCAGGCCCTTTATCCGCGCCCAAATCGGCGACTGATGCATCCAACGGTCAAACGGAACCACTGAATCCGAACGACAGTGAGACGCACGATCTCCTATCTGTCAATGGAACCCTGGTGTTCAAATCAAAGCCGTTGCGGATCGAACAGTTACTTCCGTATCAGGAGTCTCTGGTGGCTTACATTTATGACGTACGAGAAGTCCTGCAGGGCGAGTACAAGGAGAAGCAGATTCTGGTGATGCATCCCGCTCACATCGGCCTCACCAGTCAACCACTTGAAAAATATGAAATTGGGAAATCCTATGAGCTGCATTTGCGTGAACTCGAACGCACGCTTTGGGCCACGGTTAAATCGGAGGACGACTCCAGCCGCATCGATCTTGCTCCTTATATCCAAATCGAAGACGAGGCCAAATTCCCAAACCAAAATCACTGAACTTCAGCCGCCCTCCGTGCCTTCCAATCTCCGTAACCTCCAGCCTCTGTGACCTCCGTGACCTCGGTGCGATGCTTTTCTTGATCATTTGGCAACGGGCAATTTCTGCCAACCTTGGGCGGCTTCGGTGAATTCGCGGGAAGCGAAGCACCAGATAATTATTTTCTTCTTGTCGAGAAAGTCCGGATCCTTTGCGCCGCGCCTGAAGAGGCTAATCCGAACCGGTGTGGCTCCTGAACCTCGCGTCCCGATTACGTCGGGAGCAAATCCAAGTTCCACCGCCAATTGATCTAACAAGCCGGCGTTGGCAGCGTAAAAATCGTGAAAAACGAGGGTGAAACTGTCTCCCAGAAGCAACACCGGACTGTTGGGATCGGGGATAATTCCGGAACCGGTGGCCTTGCTGACGACACTTCGAACCCGGACATTCTCGGGCCCGGGCTTCGGTATCTTCGCACTCAGAAGCCCACCTAGATCGCCATCGATTGAAAGATTAACCCAGTCCGCAGTATAATCACCTTTGGCGGGCAGTTCGGGGACCTTCGCGCGAATCTTTGCGGCAACGGCTTGGGCGGCCAGCACGCAACCTATGCCCGACCAATGCGTGTCGGTTTTGCAAAAGACTGCTTCTTGTTCCTTGGCTCGATAAGCCAGGAACGACGGTGCGAGATCGAGCACGTCAACGCCCTGGGAACGCAGTTCATCATAAAAAAGACCCATCACCGGCGTGATATCGCTCCCGGAGGCGTGGACTTCAGGAACAATCTTGTCCGGGTAAATCTCCGCCTTTGGCGGAACAGGAACAAGCAGCAGTTGAATTCCCCGGTCTTTCAGCTGTTGATTAAAATCGACGATCGCCGGGATTGGATCTGCCCACTCCGGTTTAGGCGAACGGCTTACATTCACAGCGTCGGCACCCCAAAACCGGGCGACAGACATGAATCGGAGTTCGGCACCGAGAAACAACCAACCATCCAATCCGGAAAAGGCTGCCGCATTCTCTTTCTCGAGGAGCTGGACCTTGGCTGCCAACGCGCTACGAAAGTCCCGAGCGGCATCCTGAGCCGGGCTTTCTCCCAAAGCCTGAACCGCCAAAGAGAGTTGAAGCGCGTAGACAAACAGGAGAACTCCTCGCGACCCACCCCAATCTCCCTCTGTGGCCTCCGTGACCTCTGTGCGATGCTTTCCGCTTTGGCGTGTTCCCGCACGTGAGCCAAGGATCTTCACCCAAGTCCATTCGTCCACCCACCCCAATCTCCCTCTGTGACCTCTGTGCGATGTGGGCGATTTTCGGCTCATAGTGCTGACGAGGCAGGAGAAATTGAATGTCCGCATTTGGATGAAACAAGACCGCACTTCAATTCATCATCTCGCCCCAGACGGGTTCCTCCAGTTGTACGGCGGGATCGTCAATCTCGCTGCGATTGATTTTTTCGTATTGTGCGGCGACATCGGCCCAGGCGCGTAAACGGGCAGTAATCCGGTCGCCAGGGCGCAGGCGCGCGGCCGGCGTCCATTGGTTGTCGCGCATGCTCCAGAGACAGACGAGCGCCTGAAGGGATTCATCTTCGGCGTTGGAGGGCCCGGTCACGTCAACCAAATGCACAGTGAAGATGTGATCCTTGTACGGTACGCTACCGGCCAACGGCACCGGCGAAACGGCCTGGACCGTTCCGCTCACCACCGTTTCCTCGTTTCGTCTGGGACTTAGGAAATGCATCGGCTGCGCGTGACCGGTTTTCATGTCCAGCAATTTCCAGTTGCCAAAGGATAATTCACGCACCGCAAATTCCCATACGACCACCTTTTTCCCCGCCAGCCGATCGCGTCCCCGGGCGAGTTCGTGGCTGAGAATTTCGCGGGTTGCGAACGAGCCATCGCTGTTCCGGAGAATGCAGTCGACCGGCTGACCTCCAAGCGCTTGGCTCAGGTGCTCGGCAAATCCTGCTGACTCGCCCCATCCCATCGGCTCGAGCGAGTAGATGTTGCAAAAACTGTCGCCCAGCAACAGGACCCGGGCCTCCGGATTCGAATGCCAAAGGGCGTTGCCCATCAAAACCTGTTGGATCGCGACCTTCTGAGGGTGGTAGAAATTGTCCCCCGCCGGTAGCTTTAACATCGTAAGGATGTCACCGTAGGCAGAGATTTCCTTTTCGGCCACCCGAAGCCCCTCGCCCTGTAGGGGACCGGGCCTCCCGAGGTACGCCGCTAATTGTCGCGCCACCCACTCCATGGTTTCCGGTCGCCAATGTGTGTCGGTTGCCAGGTAAAGTGGGGCGCCACCCTCCTTGGCCTTGCGTTCCATGAGCAGCGACGCGGGATCGAACACCTGGACGCCCCTTCTCTCAGCCAGGACCTTAAAATCGTCGAATGATTCATTCTGCAGTAACTTCTTCTGACTCCCGTTTCCCACCATCATTTCGCTATCAACGCAGGCCTTGACCGGAACGGGCATCACGATCAAGTCAATTCCCCGCGCCGCGAGTTGGTTTCGAAAGTCGACGATGGCTTTAATCGGATCCGGCTCGACTCCCGACGTTTTTGCACGCTGCTTCAATTGCATGGCGTCGAGAAAAGGCGGTCCGGTGATATAATCGACATCGGGCCGATAAAAGAGCCAGCCGTCGTGTCCCGGATAGACCTGTTCGCTGCCCGCGTGCAAACCCTCGGTCAGGATCGCTTGCAGCCGTGGGCGCAGCCATAGCGATACCACCGACTCGTTTTCCATGGCTTTCTCAGCCGACTTGATTTCATTAGCACGTGGCAAGAGCTCCCACAACTCGGCCAGGCTGCGCACGTTCCGAATTTTCGTCCAGGAAGGCAAAACCTTGAAGACATCGAACATCGGTAGCGAACTGCCCGGCCGGGCGTTCTGAAACTCAGTCACGAATTGCAAGATCGGAACTGCAGCGAGGGTGAGCAGAAACAGAGTTACCAGCAAAGCGCAAGCTCCAGGCGTAAAACGAGTGGATTTAAGAGCGCGCTCCGCCTCTTCTTCACGCGAGATCTTTCCGTGTGTGGCCTCGGTCGGTTCGTCGCGGTTCCGGACCGAAAGCTTCCGCGCTTCTCCCCTCCTTGCCGATGCCAAGATTTCCTCACCCATGAGCAATCAGAAAATGAAGTAGATGAAAGGGTTGTACTCCTGCGTCGCAAGAGCGCTTAAGGCAAGCCAGGCGAGCACAAAGCAGAGCGCTACCTTGGGTAACGTCAGGCGTTGGGTCCAATCCCAGGTCTGAGCGCCCGCCCAGACCACCAACCCGGCGACGGCGATTGATAGCAGATAGTAGGGTTGATAGATAATGCCGGAGACCAGTGCCGCGCCTGGAGGGGCGTGACCGAGGCCGAACATGCTGCCCAGATAGTCAACGGCCCTCGTTAGGTTCGAGGCGCGAAAAAATACCCAGCCCACCACCACGATCAAGAAGGTGATCAAGACACGAAGCGATTTGGGCAGATTCTGGTACAGGCTTTCTCGACCCTGGCTGCGTTCGAAAGCCAGCATTCCGCCATGTAAACCGCCCCAAATAACAAAGTTCCATGACGCGCCGTGCCATAAACCGCCCAGCAACATGGTGGCCATCAGGTTCAGGTAAGTCCGGACCTTGCCAAGCCGGTTGCCGCCCAGCGGAATGTAAAGATATTCGCGAAGCCAGGTCGAAAGCGAGATATGCCAGCGTCGCCAGAAATCAGTGATAGATTCAGCCCGGTACGGTGAATCAAAGTTCTTGGCGAAGATAAATCCGAGCATCAAACCAAGTCCGATCGCCATGTCAGAGTAGCCGCTGAAGTCAAAGTAAATTTGGAACGCGTAAGCCACTGCACCGAACCACGCATCGAGACTTCCGATCCAACTCGCGCCAAAAGCCGCGTCAGCGATTTTACCGCATGGATTCGCAAGCAGGATTTTCTTGGCGAGGCCAAACGCAAAAAATGCAACCCCTCGGGCAAATTTGTCGGAGGTTAGCGTCCGATATTTAAGTTGGTCAGCGAGAAACGAAAACTTGAGGATCGGGCCCGCCACAAGATGTGGGAACATCGAGACGAAGCAGGAAAAATCGATGAAGTTCGCCATTGCCTCTGCGTCCCCGCGAAAGACATCGATGGTGTAGCTGAGGGCTTGGAAAGTGTAGAAGCTGATGCCAAGTGGCAACACCACCTGCAACGCAGTGTGCCACTGCATTTGCGTGATACCCAAACTCTGAATAAGCGCGTTGTAGCCCTCGAGCCCAAAATTGAAATACTTGAAGAACCCAAGCACCAGTAGATTGAGTGAAATTGAAATTGTCAGCGCGGTGCGTTGCGTCACTGTCCTTGGGCCGCCGCGAACCAGCGACTGGACTGGCTTCTTCCAGAAACGCCACACCCGCCATTCGTCGTGCGCGATGATCAGGCTGACCAGCCAATCAATCGAAGTGGTGGCAAACATCAGCCCCATGAACCAGGGTCCCGCCCAGCCATAAAATAAATAACCCGTGAGGACCAGCCACAGGTTGCGATACCGCTGCGGAGCAAACGCAAGCGCGTAATAACCCGTCAGCGCGAGCGGGAGGAAATACCAGATGAAAATATGTGAACTGAAAACCATCCTGCAAATCCGGCGCTGGCAGCGATGAACACTCAATTCGACTAAGAGTGCAAGCAGAAACGACCAATCAGGAGTCAGGAGTCAGTCAGGAGCCAGGAGCAACCCACGGGTTGGCGCGCGTGAAGATTCTAAGAGCAACTTGCGCTCGGCCGCCTCTTGCTATTGCAGAGAAGTCAGGAGGCACCGATATAGAATAGCCGGTGAAATGAAATAAAATTCGCCGACAGATGCTGCAACTCCTGACCATTCAACAGCGAGAACGCCGAAGGTCGGTCGCTGCTAAACTATTCAGGCGTGTCAGAGATGCTCCTGACTTCCGACTCCTGCATCCTGATTCCTGTATCCTGACTCCTGCCTCAATGCATCATCCAATCCAATTCCCTCACGACGCGCCCAGCCCATTGTTTCGCCTCTTCGCTGTTATAGTGAACGCCGTCGCCCCCGGACTTTCCGGGTGTATAGTGGGTCATACTGTCGGAATCGATGGTGGCGAAAACGTCTCTTTGCGCAGCGGCTTTAATCAGGTTTGTCACACTGGCTTTGACTTCCCTGGAATAGAGTGAGGCATCCGGCGGAGTTATCCAGATGATCCTACGCACCGTGTTCGGCGCGCTATGAACCGCAGCCACAAAGCGGTCCAGGATTTTGCTATAGCTTGATTGACCTGCCGCCGACTCAGGCGCCATCCCATCCATCCAATTGGTTCCTAATTGGACGATTACCGTCGTAGGATGAAACGCTTCAACCAGATCTTCCAGCTTCGGCGTGACAGCCGGTTCAGGCTGTTTGCCATTCTGGAAATCGCGGAGAATGGACGAGCGCGGAGTCTGTTCCCGATAGCCACACTTTGTGACGAAATTCGGACCCGAGCGAATCCAGTGCTCAGGTGATGACCCGCAAGAGGCGTACACGGCGACATTTCCGCTCCCAAAACGCCGCAAGAGATAGTCCTGCATTGCCTCACCGAACCCTCCGACCGTCATCGAATCGCCGACCATCAGGACTCGGGACCCGCTAACGCTGGGAAAAGGGGTCAGGGCCGGGTAGTGGGCCTCGCTGCGGTTGGCAGTCCCGCTACCATAGCCAGTCCCGCCGCCGGTAAAAGTGGTTTTGGTCAACGACTGGTGCGTGCTAACTCTCTGGAGGACATCCTCCCTTAGTTTGAGCGCGTATTTGGCAAAGTTGGCGTCTTTGTCGTCTTGCGACTGCGCTGAAACGTCCAAGCACCAAAATAAAAGCGTGCACACCGGAACAATCAGAGACCACCGAAAGGTCACTAGTTTTTTCATTTTCTTGGAACCTTTCGCTGCAGCTTTTCTGGGGTGCTTCTATCGAATCAGACTATCGAGTTCTCTTGTCACCCGGTTCGCCCATTCCTGGGCTGCTGCCTTGTTATAGTGCACTCCGTCGCCCCCCGATTGACCACGAACATAATGCGTTAAGCGGCTTGAGTCGATGATTTCGAAAGTATGCCTTCTGGAAGCCGTTTTGATCAAGTTTGTCACCCTCCTTTGCACGACTTTCGAATAGCGGGAAGAGTCCGGTGGCGTGATCCATATAATCTTTCGCACGGTGTTCGGTTCGCTATGAATGGCGGCGACAAATCGATCAAGGATTTCGCCGTAGGTGGATTCATCCCTCGCCGGATTGGAGTGCATCCCATCCATCCAGTTTGTTCCAAGCTGGACGATCACCGTTCTTGGACGAAATTTGGCCACCAGGTCTTCCAACTTTGGGGTGAGAACCCTTTTAGGCCGTCTGCCACGCTCGAAGTCGTAAAGAATCGTCGACCGGGCAGTTTGTTCCCGATAACCACACTTAGTGATATAATTCGGGCCGGATCGCACCCAATGCTCGGGCGACGAACCGCAGCAGGCAAAGATCGCCACATTATTGCTGCCGAAACGGCGCAAAAGATAATCTCCTACGGCCTCACCAAAGCCTCCAACCGTCAAGGAGTCGCCGACCATCAGAATCGGCACGGATTTTGCCCTATCTGCCTGCGCATTTTCGGCCCATGATTGCAAAAAGATCACGAGACCGACGAAAAGAAAAAATCGGGCAGACTGACGATACGGCCTGAAGGAGTTTGGACGTTTCCGATCCGTGGCCCAAAGTGGCCAAAAGAGCTTAGCCCAGGGTTTACCCTGGGTATTTCCCTCGCCCGAATTAGCCCTGAAGGGGCCACCAACAGCAGCTGGAATCGGCGCCGAATTTTTGAACCGGACTGCGGGCATTTCTAGCCCCTTCAGGGCGAAACGTTTCTTTTGGCTAACCCAGGATAAACCCTGGGCTGAGCTTCCTTGCCCCTTCGGGGCGGGCCCGTCGGGCCGTATGACCGGCGCTAGACACATGACGATCCCTTTGTATTCAGGAGACAATCCACTAATGCGGCGAGAGTAAAGCGTCTCCGTCTAAACGTTGAAAGATCTCGTTCACATCGACCGAGAGTGAGTCGTCGACCAGAATTTGCGGGTTAATACCCAGGCTGTCGGAGATAATCTTCCGGATCCTCAACAAATGCGGATTTCCGCGTTCAAGCTGATTCTGACTAGCCCACTGGGCAGCGGCCACAATCAGGCTCGAAACCTGTTCGGCAGTCAGCTTCTCCGTGTTAATAATGATGTCAAAATCGTTCCGGTCATTGATGTCGATACCGTAGACTTCAAGGTACCGCTTTCGGTTCTGCTCGTCCCGCTGCAAAGTCCGGTAAAGAACGGACTCGTATCCAGCGTGCTTATCGGGCTCGCGTTGAAATATTCTTTTGGCCCGGGCCTCCAACGGTGCCTGCAGCCAAACCCGCAAGTCCGCGTCGACCAGCCACCCCGCCAATCTGGATCCTACCACCACCCGAGATCGCAACGAAGCCCGCATCAGCTTCAAGTCGGTCAGGAAATCATAAATCCGACTTTTGGCCGCCTGTTGTTGAATCTCCTCAAACGGTAGACCGAGATCTTCGGCAAGGTCCCGAAAGGTGTAGTTCACGACTTTCAGACCCAACGTGGTCCCTACATTGTTGGTCGCGGTCGTATTGCCACACCCGCTATGGCTGGAAATCGCTATTTTTAACGCTCTCGAATCGGAACTCACCAGCTTTCACCTCCAGCCAACACTCGCATCTTAGCTGGCCCAATTCTTCAAATGGCCGCCGTTTTGCAGCAACCAGTGATAGGTCTGTTGAATGCCTTCCTGCAAAGAGATCCGCGGTTGCCAACCCAACGCCTGCAATCGACTGGAATCTAAAAGCTTCCGCGGAGTGCCGTCGGGTTTGCTGACATCAAATTCAATCTTTATCTCCAAACCAACCACCCGCGCGATGATCTGCACCAAGTCGTGAATCGTCACATCCTCTCCGTAACCGACATTGATGATTTCGGGCGAATCGTAGTTTTCCAAAAGAAATCGCAACGCATCGGCGAGATCGTCGGCATGAAGAAACTCTCTCCGTGGGGTGCCCGTGCCCCAGATCGTCACCTCACTTCGCTTCTTCACTTTCGCTTCATGCACCTTTCGGATCAGGGCCGGCAAGACATGTGATTTCTCGAGATCAAAGTTGTCTCCCGGCCCATAAATATTGGTGGGCATCACGGAAATAAAATTCGCTCCGTACTGCCGCGCGTACGCCTGGCAAAGCTTGATCCCGGCTATCTTGGCAATCGCATACGGCTCGTTAGACGGTTCAAGAGGACCGGTCAGAAGCGAATCCTCAACAATCGGTTGGGCTGCCAGTTTCGGATAAATGCACGAACTGCCAAGGAAAAGCAGCTTCTTGACACCGAATTCAAAACTAGTCGCGACCAGGTTGTTCTGGATCTGCAGGTTTTCCAGTAGAAACTCGACAGGATAAGAGCTGTTTGCTTGGATTCCGCCGACCTTTGCCGCGGCGATCACCACCGCTTCCGGTTTGGTCTCTGAAAAGAACTTGCGGACTTCCTCCGGATTCCTGAGGTCCAGTTCCCGGTGGCTTCGAACAAGGATATTAGGATACCCATTTTTCTCCAAATTGCGCACCACCGCGCTTCCAACCAAGCCACCATGACCAGCGACATAAACGGACCGGAACCTCATCAGGTTCCTTTCGTACTGGCAATTTCGTTCCCCGTCAAACGGGGCAAGTTCAGGAGTTGCAGGAGTTGCAGGAGTTCAGGAGTTGCAGAATCCGGCGACCTGAACGGCTGAACCTCCGCAACTAAGCTGAACTCTGAACTCCTGCAACTCCTGCACTCCTTCAATCGTTGACGGGCGACGAAATTCTAAGAGAGTGACGGGACCCTATGAACATTGTGTTTGATCCGATCGAAGAGGTTCTCGAAGAAATCCGTCAGGGGCACCTGGTGATTGTCACCGACGACGCAAATCGAGAAAACGAGGGGGATCTGATTCTTGCCGCCGAGAAGGCAACGCCCGCACTGATCAATTTCATGATTCGATACACCTCGGGCGTCATCTGTGTTCCGATGGAAGGACCAGATCTGGACCGATTGGAATTGCCGCTCATGACCGTCCGAAATACCGAATCGATGAGAACCGCTTACACCGTCTCAGCGGATGCCAAAGATGGCGTAACAACCGGTATATCGGCGGCCGACCGGTCGCGTACGATTCGCCTGCTGGCAGAAGCGGGAACCAAAGCTCAAGACCTGGTTCGTCCGGGTCATGTCTTTCCTCTTCGGTACAGAGAGGGAGGGGTGCTGCGTCGGGCCGGGCACACCGAAGCGGCTGTCGATCTTGCCAGATTGGCCGGATTATCACCGGCCGGCGTGCTGGCAGAAGTCGTCAACGATGATGGTTCCATGGCGAGGTTGCCCGAATTGATTGAGTTTAAGAACAGGCACCAACTTAAGATCTGCTCGATTGAAAACCTCATCGCTTACCGGCGAGCAAGAGAAGTCCTGATCGAACGCCTGGAGATCGTGTCCATGCCCACCGAATATGGCGAATTTCGATTGCACCTTTACCGCTCTGTGATCGATGATGTCCATCACCTGGCTCTAGTCAAAGGAACGATCTCTCCAAATGAGCCGACGCTTGTTCGCGTCCACAGCGAGTGCCTCACCGGCGACGTTTTCGGTTCGCGTCGCTGCGATTGTGGAGATCAATTGCATGCGGCCTTGCAGCATATTAACGAAGTCGGTTCTGGCGTACTGGTCTATATGCGCCAGGAAGGTCGCGGGATCGGACTTGCCGCCAAAATTCGCGCCTATCAACTCCAGGAACAGGGTCTCGATACGGTCGAAGCAAATGAAAAGTTAGGGTTCCCTACGGATCTCCGTGAGTATGGCACCGGCGCCCAGATCCTGGTCGACCTCGGCGTTCGCCACATCCGTCTCCTGACCAACAATCCCAAAAAGGTGGTCGGCCTTGAGGGGTACGGCATGAACATTGTCGAGCAGCTTCCCATCAAGGCAGAGGCCAATCCTCACAATGCGCGCTATCTCCAGACTAAACGCGCCAAAATGGGGCATCTTCTTTGAGGAGTCAGGAGTTGCAGAACGCTCCTGACTCCTGACTCCTGTACCACTATTCCGGGACCGGGACAGGGAATGGAACCGGAATCGGCAATCCAACGAAGAACGGCGAGTTGTAGGGATAATAGCCGGCACCGTAATAGCGCCCACCATAATATCCGCCATGCCAATATCGACCGTTGTGGCCTCCATTGGCGTAGTACCCGTGGCCGCCATGGTACCCTCCGTAGTAGTTCCCGTGATAATTGTTCCGGTTATAATTCCCTCCCGTATGAACGGTGGAACCTCTGTGGACAGTCGTGTGCCCGGCATGAACGGTGCCCGCATAAGCTGAAACCGTCCCAAAGACCGCCATCAGGCTAAAAATCAAAGTTTTCATGAGCTTTTTTGTTGTAACAACAATTCGTCCCTCGAGCCTCAGGTGGTCTTCAACTGCCTTCGGCAGGAAGGTTGGATTCAGAAGTCAGCATTCAGGAGTTAGCCTTCCCCAAAGGTTACAAACGTTGGCTGACCTTTCTTTGCCATCTCGGGCCGTATGCCCGCTGCGATACAGTCTGAATCCTGAATCCCGGCTCCTGGTTCCTGGTTCCTGGTTCCTGGTTCCCGGCTCCTGTCTCCTGAATCCTGAATCCTGACTCCTGACTTGACTCCGCGAGTCACTCACCCCATGAGTCAGCAGTGAAAAAAATGCTGGTCACCGGGTCGAGTGGGTTGATAGGCAGCGAGGTCGTTTCTTTTTTTTACAGCGACCAGTGGGAGGTGCACGGCATTGATAACAACATGCGGGCCGATTTTTTTGGCCCGCAGGGCGACACTTCCTGGAACACCGAACGGCTCCAGAACTCATTTAGGAATTTTCATCACTATCCCATCGATATTCGCGACCGGTCGGCTGTTCTGGAATTGGTCGCTCACGTCCGTCCGCACGCAATCGTGCACACCGCGGCGCAACCGAGCCATGATCTCGCCGCTTCTCGTCCGTTCGATGATTTTGACGTCAATGCGGTCGGTACATTGAACCTGTTGGAAGCGTCACGCCGGTTCTCTCCGGAGGCGCCTTTCGTCCATATGTCCACCAATAAGGTCTATGGCGACGCACCGAATCGGCTTAACCTGGTCGAGGGTGAAACCAGATGGGATTACGCCGATCCGGAATACGCCGACGGCATCAAAGAAACATTCGCCATCGACAAATCGACGCACTCCATTTTTGGCGCCTCCAAAGTGGCTGCCGATGTGATGGTTCAAGAATACGGGCGGTACTTCCAGATGCCCACCTGTTGTCTGCGCGCAGGATGCCTGACCGGTCCGAACCACTCGGGGGTCGAGCTGCATGGATTTCTCAGTTACCTCATCCTTTGCAATCTGGAAGGGCGCACTTACAAAGTATTCGGCTACCAGGGTAAGCAGGTACGCGATAACATTCATTCCTACGACGTCGTCCAGTTCATGAACCAGTTCATTCAAAACCCCCGTCCAGCCGAAGTCTATAACCTGGGCGGAGGTCGGGAAAATTCCATCTCCATCCTTGAGGCTTTTGATCTTATCGCCGAAACCTCCGGCCAGAAGATGCGATACCAGTACATGGATGAAAATCGCCGGGGCGACCATATCTGCTACATCTCCGACCTCAGCAAGATGAAGGCGCACTACCCCAAATGGGGCATCATTAAGAATCTCAAAACCATGTTCGAAGAGATTAGCCAATCCTGGCTCGAACGGTCAGGGAATCGGAGCGCGTAGCGTTAATCACCGAGGGTCAAGTAAAGCCGCTGGATGCAAGCGCAAGATTATCGGGAGCGATGGGGCATTCCTGCTCTTCGAAATGCCGAATCAGGGAACCAAATCGCACATCGAATACCCTATTCGGGTTATTGCAGAAACGTTATTCCCGGTATAGATTGCAACCCGGAAAGGAGATCGTTATGGACACTACGACTTACGCCTCGGTCGCCATACTCCCCGAGCGCATAGCCCGAGACCACAAGCATCCCGTCCGGCAGGATCAAGAACTTTTTCCGTTGGATTTGTCGATGATCAAGCGATAGCCGCCGGGCGCCGATATTTCTCCAATGAAATTGGGGGGCGAAATTAATCCCCCGTTTGGAAAGGCTTCTGGACCGACTAAACTCAGAAGTCCCGGGCGTTAGGGTCGCCCCAATATGTCGGTCCTAGCCTTCTCTTGAGAATCGCACATTTGTTTGGCATCATCGAGCGAGATTGCGAGATGAACCCAACCATCCGGGCCGTAGCTAATCCAGTTGCGTTCAGAGGCAAAGTAAATCTCATACCCTTGATCTGTGTACCAGATCGCTTTGCAGCTCCAGTTCATCGTTTGTGCGGTTCCTCAAAAAAGAAAAGGCTATAAATCCTACCCCTCTCCTTCTCTTTAGCTTCTGCGGTGCTTCTATGACACGCATTTTCCGGATCGCCAAAAATATTTAGTCATTGAGATACCTGTAGCTCCCTTTGTGGCAATCCAAAAGCAACCGTAACCCATTGAAAAAAGTATGGATGCAAAGTGCAGGAGACAAACGACTTTTGGGGCGTTATGAAATACCTCTTAATTTTTCTCACCTTTGCGACGGCCACCCTCTACGCCGATACCTATCAAGGGACAAAGGGAAAAGTAGCTCACAACCGCAATGGCACGGCAGTCCAGACTAGCAATGGCACTGCCGTTCACACTCGCGGTAGCTCGACCGTTCGCAGCACCAATGGTGCATATCATACCGGCGGTCCCAACCGGGCTGTCGTCCATACCAACAATGCCACGACGGTCCACACCAATTCCAATTGGGATAACACCTACTGGCACTCGAACAGGTACGGTTACTGGAACGGGCAGCACGGCTATTGGCGGCTGGTGGGCGATCGGCACGTCTTTGTCGTCGTCAATTAACAGAGAAATCTTGGGCCGAAGGTAGGACCCTCGGATTTGGACGGTTTGACGATCAGGATTGGTCTTTCCATATTCTCTCCAATATGGAATATGTCTCCCTCGGAAATACTGGACTGAAGGTTTCCCGCATTTGTCTTGGCTGCATGAGCTACGGATCGACGAAATGGCGGGATTGGGTTCTGGAGGAATCCGAATCGATCCCGTTTTTCCGGCAGGCTTTGGACGCCGGAATCAACTTTTTTGACACCGCGGATATGTATTCCGCAGGCGCGAGTGAAGAAGTCACTGGTCGCGCACTGAAAAAGCTCGGCGCGAAACGCGAACAGGTGGTGGTCGCGACGAAAGTTTTCAATCCGATGGGAGAAACCAAAAACGAGCGAGGCACTTCAAAAAAACATATTCGGCACGCGATTGATGCCAGCTTGAAACGCTTAGGCCTCGATTACGTCGATTTGTATCAAATTCATCGTTACGACTCCACCACCCCAGTGGAGGAAACTCTGGAAGCACTGACGGATGTGATCAACCAGGGAAAGGCTCTGTATGTTGGCGCCTCGAGCATGTACGCCTGGGAGTTCGCTCGGTTTTTGTACCTGGCTGATCGGCACGGTTACGCCCGGTTTGTATCCATGCAGAACCATTACAACCTGGTCTATCGGGAAGAAGAGCGTGAGATGAATCCGCTTTGCCGGGCCGAAGGAATCGCCCTGATTCCTTGGAGCCCTTTAGCTCGCGGCTTCCTGGCTGGCAATCGGCGATCAGAAGATAAAGGAGAAACGGTTCGGGCGAAATCCGACCAATTTGCACACGGTCTTTACTACAAAGAAGACGATTTCCAGGTCGTCGATCATGTGACCGAGATTGCCCAGAAACGAGGTGTTGCCAACGCCCAGGTTGCCCTGGCTTGGATCCTTCATCAACCAGGGGTCACCTCTCCAATCATCGGCGCCACCAAAACCCATCATATCGAGGATGCGATCAAGGCCACTGAGCTCAAGCTGACTCAAGAAGAGCTCGGCTCCCTGTCGGCTCCCTACAAGCCTCACTCGATCCTGGGGCACTGAAGCCTTGTTTCAGTGTCAGTGTCAGCCGCCAAGCTCCCATCGTCCTCGTGCTCGTGCTCGTTATCGTTCTCGATCCCTGGCGGTGATTGGCTAAGAGTAGACCGAGATAACCGAAAACGAGGACGAACTGTCTCGGTTTTGCAGCTGGCCGGCTCTGAAGAGGTAAAGCGGGACGCTTGACTTACGACAGCTAAAGAATCGAAGACGCGCACTATTTGAGCCGGCGGCTCCCTCTGACACTGACACTGGCACTGACACTCACCCTCAAGCGACACTGACCCGGCAACCGGGAATCTCACGGAGCAATCGTTCTGGTCCTGCCGGCGAATAAACGACTATTAGCTTCAACGTTTCCGTCCCGGTATTCACCGTCGAATGGTAAACGTCTGCCGGAATATAGATACTTGATCCGGGACCAACCTTGATCGGAGGTTGATCATCGACCATTTGCTCCCCTTCTCCTGAGACGACGTAAATAATCTCTTCTGAGCCCGGATGGTTATGTCTGGCGTGCCCTTTTCCCTTAGCCAGTTCAACGATCCCAAAACTGAAGCGTTCTGCTCCGGTCACCGCAGGCTCGCTTAGGAAATGAATCTTTCCCCAATCAAATTCCAGGCAATCGACATCCTGTGTGGTGGTGATAACGCCGGAGCCAGGCTTGTCCATAATGGGGGGCGGTAGAAGTGTCAGTGTCAGTGCCAGTGTCAGGAAAGAATGCGTTCAGCATTTAATCGTACATACCTGCGGGCAAGCAAGCGTAAATCGGAATACGACTAAGGTAGGATGCTCCTTTATCCAATGCCATCCGCTGACCGGCAACGATCAAAGGTCGAGAACGAGGGGAAGGCTCCCCACTGACACTGACAACTGACACTGACACTTCCCCAAGGCACTGACACTTCCCCTAGATCTCCCCCACCCTCAGACAAGCCACCACCCGATTGGGTTCTTTGTCTTCGAGTTCGGGCCGGCGCACTCTGCAGGCCTCAATTGCATAAGGACACCGGGGATGAAACGCGCATCCTTGCGGCGGGTTGGTGGGCGATGGCGGATCGCCTTCCAGGATGATCCGGCGCCGCGCGCGCTCCAGGCGCGGATCGGGCACCGGGACCGCAGAGACAAGCGCTCTCGTATAAGGGTGCAGTGGACGATCGACGATTTCTGCGGCCGGCCCCAGTTCAACCAGACGGCCCAGGTACATCACCGCGATTCGGTCCGAGACATATTTGACTACTGAAATATCGTGCGAGATGAAAATCATCGTCAGCTGGCGCTCGCGGCATAACCGGAGGATCAGGTTCAGTATCTGAGACTGGATCGAGACATCCAGAGCCGAAACTGGTTCGTCCGCAATAATCAGTTTCGGTTCAGGCGCCAAGGCTCGCGCTATGGCGATTCGCTGACGTTGTCCGCCGGAAAATTCGTGCGGATATCGTCGCATTTGACTGGGCGGTAACCCAACCATGGTCATCAGTTCCACCACCTTCGCCGCCAGCGAATCGCCGCTGGCCTTTTGCCTGGTCCGAACCGCTTCTGCCAGCGCGTCGTAAACGGTCATCCGCGGATTAAGCGAAGCGTACGGATCCTGAAAGATCATCTGGAAATTTACCCGTTCGGCTCGGATCGATCGTTTGCTGATTTTCGAAAGATCCCGCCCTTCCAAAACGACTGCTCCATCGGTGATCGGCAGCAACTGCATGATGGTGCGAGCCAAAGTCGATTTGCCGCATCCAGACTCGCCCACCAGCCCGAGAATTTCGCCTCTCTTAAGCTCGAGGCGGATACCGTCGACCGCTTTAACTGATCCAACCCGCCGGCGAAAAACCGTGCCCTTATAAATAGGGAAATATTTTTTGAGATTGTCGACTTCGAGGAAGACGCTCATACGGTCGGAACAACGCTCTTAGAGCGCACCTCTGAAATCTCACCTCGCTGAAACCGGGTGCAGGCCGTCCGGTGGCTCGGCACAATCTCCTGCAGCGATGGAGAATCCTCGTGGCAACGATCGATCGCGTGTGCACAACGTGGGGCAAACGAACATCCGGGAAGATCGATCGTGAGATCGGGCGGCATCCCAGGAATGGTGAACAAGAGCTCTCCCTTCCGATGCAACGCCGGAATCGATTGTTGAAGCGCCGCGTTATACGGATGCATCGGATGAGCGAATATTTCGTCGGTGGACGCCGACTCGACGATGCGCCCCGCGTACATGACATTCACATCTTTGCAGAACGAGGCAACAACGCCCAGATCGTGCGTCACGAATATCACGGCCGTTCCCAAATCATTCTGGCGCTGCTTGATTAACTCCAGGATTTGCGCCTGCACCGTGACATCCAGGGCGGTAGTCGGCTCATCGGCAATCAAAATTTCCGGCCGGCTGATTAAGGCCATCGCTATCATCACTCGCTGACGCATACCCCCAGAGAACTGGTGTGGATAAAGATGAATCCGGGCCGCCGCGTCCTGGATGCCGACTTCTTCCAGGCTCTCGATCGCCTTGCCGAGCGCTTGTGATCGACTCACTTTTTCATGCACCAGTAATGGTTCGATCAGCTGATCCGAAACTCGCAGATAAGGGTTCAAGGAGGTCATCGGATCCTGGAATATCATCGAGATCCTCTTCCCGCGAATCCGCCGCAACTGTTCTTCCGGGCAATTGAGCAAATCTACACCACCGAAGTTTGCATGACCGGAAACGATCTTTCCGGGCGGCTTAGGAATTAGGCCAAGGATAGAATAGCAGGTCACCGATTTTCCGGATCCTGATTCACCGACGATTCCCAGGGTCTCACCTTGACTCAGGGAAAAGGAAACATCATTCACGGCTCGAATCACGCCGCTGCGCGTATAAAAGTAGGTTCGCAGATTTTCGACATCGAGAAGAATCATTAATCAGGAGTTCAGGAGTTGCAGGAGTTCAGGAGTTACAGAATTGGCGGATTTCCGCGCCGATCGCGAATATTTACTGTTCTTTATCGACTCCAAAGGCGGCTTCTCTTTCTTTCAATCACAGCGTCCTGTAACTCCTGAACTCCTGCAACTCCTGTAACTCCTAGTTGTAAACTCCTGTAACTCCTGATTATTTTGACAACGCAGGAAGCCGTTCCGATATTCCAACCAGTGAGCAATCTGGATTTAAATGACTTACTCGAAGGTTGGCCCCACGAGCCGGGGCAGGTAAAGGCCCGAAAAATCGTCGGACGCGACGGTTGCGAAAAGATCCAGCTAAGGATCGATCTCGGTTTGATCCAAATGGAGCTGAATGGACGTCCGGATGGAGTTCGACCGCATGGCTGTGAATCGTTGTTACATTATCACCAGGCTAAATTGGCTGCAGTCAAGGCTGCCGACAAGACCTACTCGCTTTCAGATGCAGACGTTTCTGCGTTGCAACAGGAGGGAGCGCAATACTACCACCGGTACTTGAGCCTCTTCCAGCTCCGGGATTTTCAGAATGTGATTCGCGATACGGAACGGAACTTGGAGATGCTGGATTTTGTCAGCGACCATGCGACCGACGAAGATTCCAAATGGAACCTGGAACAGTTTAGGCCCTACGTCCTGATGATGAATACCAGAGCCCGGGCGTCCTTGGAGTTGAAAGAGGGCAATACGGGAGGGGCCGTCAAGTTGATCGAAGCTGGTAAACTAAAAATCGAGGCCTTCTACCGATCAATCGGTCAGCCGGAATGGATCGAGTCGAGCAATGAGTTGGTTTTTTTAACCGACTGGCTCAAGGAGATTCGCGATGCCGTGCCGCTGACGCCGCTCGAACTCATGGAGCGGGACTTGAAACGCGCGATTGCCGACGAAGCTTATGAGCGTGCGGCGGAACTGCGTGACGCTATTCGTTCCTTGCAGATCTCCAAGAGATTACCGGGTGAATCGATCGATCGTTAAAAAGCACGAGTCAAGCCAGCCCTCGCAGTTTTCTGGATAGTCTCGATCCATGAAAAGACTGTTGCTGTTGCTTGCACTCCTGGTCTGCTGCGGGCTCGTCTGGTTTGGCGTTAAGCGCGCCACCGCAACTAGCGACAAGGACAGCCTGACTCTCCGAGAGGCTAACCAACGTAAGATTCTCCTCCTTACCGTTGGAAGCGAACCCCGGACTTTGGATCCTCAGGAGGCGCAGGGGGTAACGGAGCATCATATCATTATGTCGATGATTGAAGGCCTTGTCGCGCCGAGCATCGACGACCAATCCAAGGTAGTTCCCGGTATGGCCGACCACTGGGAGCACAACGAAGACTATTCGAGCTGGACGTTTCACATCGGGACGGACCGGAAATGGTCGAACGGCGAGCCGGTGAAAGCCGGGGATTTTGTCTTTTCTTACAAGAGAATGTTAACGCCTTCGTTCGGCGCGCAATACGCCGAAAACCTGTTCATCTTGAAAGGTGCCGAGGATTATTACAGCGGTAAAATCGGTGATTTCGGGCAGGTCGGAGTGAAGGCCCTTGATGATCAAACGCTACGCATCGACTTGGTCGGGCCGACCCCGTATTTGCTTTCATTGGTGCAGCATGATTCATGGCTTCCGGTCTGCCCGACTGCCATTTTGAAGTTTGGAGCCATCGACACCCGCGACAGCCGATGGACGCGAGCGGAGAACTATGTGGGGAATGGCCCGTTCAAGATGAAGAGCTGGTATCCCAACGACGTGATCGAGGTGGTTCGTAATCCGCTTTATTGGGATGCGGCTAACGTTAAGTTGAACGGAATCAATTTTTATTCGATCGAGAATTCAAATACCGAGGAGCGCGCCTTTCGGGCCGGACAACTGCATAAGACCGGCCAGGTGCCTCTGGATAAGGTGCCCTCTTACCGCCGCACCCAACCGGAACTGATTCGGGTCGATCCGTATGAAGGCGTCTACTTCTATCGCATTAACATTGCCCGCAAGCCACTGGACAATCCGAAGGTTCGATTGGCGTTAAACCTCGCGGTGGACCGTGAGGCGATCGTGAAAAATATTCTGAGAGAAGATCAGAAACCTGCCACTGGCTATACACCCCCCGGCATGGGGAACTATCAACCGCTAAAAATGATCACCTATGATCCGGCGCGGGCCCGTCAGCTGCTTGCCGAGGCGGGCTATCCAAACGGCAAAGGGTTTCCCAAATTCACGATTCATTTCAACACCTCGGAATCACATCGAGCGATTGCCGAAGCGATCCAGCAGATGTGGAAGGAAGAGCTGAACATAGTCGTCACCCTGGAGAACCAGGAATGGAAGGTCTACCTGGACACCCAGAACAACAAAAACTATGACCTCTCACGTTCTGCGTGGATCGGAGATTTCATGGATCCGGTCACTTTCCTGAGCATGTGGACGACAGGCAATGGCAACAACAATACCAATTGGGGAAGTCCTAAGTTCGATGCACTCATCGAGCAGGCCGCCAGGACAGGAGATCCGACTGCCCGCTTCAAAATTCTCCATGATGCCGAAGACATTTTCCTCACCGAACTTCCAATCGTGCTGGTTTACTGGTACACCGATACCTACTTGATACGGCCGTCCGTCCAGAATTGGAATCCGCTCGTCCTCGGTAACCACAACTACAAGTTTATCGACCTGAAGACGGACCGCGATCCGGCTAAATGATCAAGATCATCGTCGGACGGTTGCTTCAGCTCATCCCGGTTCTCTGGATGATTCTGACTCTGACTTTCTTCATGTCGAAAGAGGTGCCGGGTGGTCCTTTCAGTGCGGAACGTCAAGCCACACCGGAAGTCATTGCCAGATTGAATGCCTACTACGGCCTCGATCAACCGCTCTGGAAGCAATATCTCAGCTATTTGGGGAAATTTGTCCGCTTCGATCTCGGTCCCTCCTACACGTATCAAAGCGAGTCTGTCAACGAAGTGATTGCGCGTTCTTTTCCGATCTCCTTGCAAATCGGAACCTTGGCTTTTTGCATCGCTTCCGTGCTTGGGATCACCGCCGGAGTGATCGCGGCAGCGCACAAGAACAAGGTGTGGGACTATTTTCCGATGTCGTTATCGATGTTGGGTATCTGTCTTCCGACTTTTGTTTTGGGTCCCATTCTAGCCTTACTCTTTGGTCTGGTGCTGAGGCTCGCACCGGTCAGCGGTTGGCACGGTCTGAACTACGTGCCATTTCATCCCATGATCATGCCGGCCGTAACCCTTGGCCTGTTCTATTCCGCCTACATCGCACGTTTAACCAGAGGCGGGATGCTGGATATACTAAGTCAGGACTTTATCCGGACCGCCCGGGCCAAGGGCGTTCCCGATCATCAGATCATTCTTAAACATGCACTCCGCGGCGGATTACTTCCGGTGGTGGCGTTTCTCGGCCCCGCGTTTGCCGGATTGCTCAGCGGTTCCTTCGTGGTGGAAAAAGTTTTTAACGTCCCTGGCATTGGTCAGGAATTCATTAAGTCTGTCTTCAATCGGGACTATCCGCTGGTTCTAGGCACCGTCGCCTTTTTCGGGGTTTTGATCGTAGTCTTCAATCTGATCTCCGACGTCCTCCAGGCACTGATGGATCCCAAATCGCGGGATTAAAAAATGAATTCGGCGACGCCTGCCACAACAGGATCCATTGAACCCGGTCCGATCCGCGTCAGCCAATTGGAGCAAGGGACCTCCCTTTGGAAGGATGCCTGGCGCCGCCTCCGCAAGAACCGCGTTGCTCTCTTCGGCCTCTACACGTTTAGCGTGATCACGATCCTTTGTCTGGTTGGTCCGTTTTTCACCGGTTACACCTACGAACAGACGGAAATCAGCCTGAAAGCAAGTGCGCCCTTGGAACCGATCTTTTTGCGTTCCGAGGCTCTCAAGACCGGTGAACTCAGAAAAAGCCTGGTGGCGCTCTCCAATCTGGAAGATGAATTTCTAGACCGGCCAACATCGGATCGCCAACAAATCGTTGGCAAGATCGCCCAAGGCTACACCCACCGCGAAGGCAAGATTACCTATGAACCGTCCAAGCGAAGACACCTCTTCGGCACCGATCCACTTGGTCGTGATTTGCTGACCCGCGTTTTGATTGGGGGACGGATTTCGCTCGCCGTCGGTTTCGCCGCCACTCTCGTCTCGGTCTGCATCGGGGTCTTATGGGGCGCAGTTGCAGGCTTTCTGGGCGGCAACACTGACACGGTGATGATGCGTGTCGCCGACATCCTTTATGCTCTTCCCTTTACGGTGATCGTAATTCTATTGATGGTGATGTTTGGCCGAAATTTCATCCTTCTTTTTGTCGCCATCGGGGCCGTAGAATGGCTCACCATGGCGCGGATCGTTCGCGGCCAGATCATTTCTCTCAAAAATCAGGAATTTATCGAAGCAGCCATCTCGCTGGGGCTTCCTGGTCATCGGATCTTGTTTCGTCATCTGCTCCCAAACGTTTTGGGGCCGATCATCATCTACGCCACTCTCACTTTTCCGGAAGTGATGCTTTTGGAAGCGGTCTTAAGTTTTCTAGGTCTGGGAGTACAACCGCCTCTCAGTTCGTGGGGCGTGCTGATCGATGAAGGATCTCGCACCATGGAGACGTCGATCTGGTTATTGCTTTGCCCTGCACTCTTCTTTTCGCTGACGCTCTTTTCCTTGAATTTTCTCGGAGACGGCCTCCGGGATGCGCTCGATCCCAAAGAAGGGAAGG
>DATHPI010000307.1:0-9189 GCA_035484035.1 Chthoniobacterales bacterium | reverse complement strand
AGCCACTCCTTTGTGGAAACGCACTTCCAGCGGCTGAAGGAAAAGCTCGGTTACAAGCGCAAGAGGGGCCCGACCGCTTTAAATATCCTGGGTCCATCGGGGCTGTGGGCTCTTCGCAAACTGCGAGTCCGAACCTTCGGCTAGTTGAAAGATCGCCCGTCGGGCTTCCAGCTCCCCAGTCCAGCAACAGCCTAGCTCGATAGTTTCGAGCGAAGCCAAGGACCCTCAACGTCCAACAGCATCGGGCACTTGATCCGTTGCCTCTGCTAGAACGGCATTTCGCGTTTCGATCGTTGCCGTTGTGCCTTGATACCGCCCGGCACTCAGGTTCGGCCCGCTCCTTCTTGAACATCAACGTTCATCTTGGGCCATTAGACTCGTCACATCAGACCTAATCCCCCACGCTCCGCTCCTGAACTTCATAATTTTGGTTCACCGTCCAGTCCACCCCCACCACGCTTAGAGCGATTCACTAGCCGGTTACCGTTGACCCGTCCCCATTAGTCGCTGTTCACGCCTGTTAGTGACCCGTCCCTGAATAGACCGTCTTGCTGACTCCGAAATTTGACCTGTCCCCGATAGGTCGTTCCGATCGGTATAGGCAAGGTGCGGCACATTAAGGCATCTGACCCGAGCCACCTGACCTGTCCCCGATACGATTTTACTGCAACGGTCCGGGCCCGAGAGTTTCAAGCGAGGTCGCGGGAGATCAACACTGACCGTCAATTGACATCCGGCCTTTGATCTGTTGCTGTTGCTCGAACGGCATTCGCGTTTCCTCCGGTGCCGTTGTGCCCTTGCTACTCTGCCCGGCACGGAGGTCCGCTAACGACCGTCAGCTATTGGACAATCCCTTTCTCATCGCCCGATGCTTCTGCCGCGGTGGGACAGGCAATGTTTCGTCTTTTGAGACCTGTCCCCAGCTTTCTGGATCTGTCCCGGAAAAAAACGTACATCCGCCCCTACTCGGCCTCTGTTGCCCCAAATAAGAGGAGTCTCCACCGTTAACTGCTCCCGGCCATTGACCCGTCCCCTATAGGTCATTCATGAAGGAGAAGCTCGGCTACAAGCGCAAGCTCATCCCTAGCTCCTTAAAAATCTGGATTCGCCGAATTCACCAATTCACCGGGGCTTTTTATGAACCCAAGGGGACAGGTCAAAAGTCAAAAGACCAACGCTTTTGCAGCCTTTGCCGCGATGGGGACAGGCGCGCTTTGCCTTTCCAACCTTGGCCCCACGCTTTCTGGATCTGTCATGGTAGAAAACGTACGTCCACCCCTCTCGGCTTCTGCTGCCCCAAATAGAAGGCGCGTCCACCGGTAACCGATCCCGGCCATTGGCCCATTGACCTGTCCCCTAGGCCATTGACCTGTCCCTTAGGCCATTCATAGAATCGAGCCAATCGACCTGTCCCTGATAGGATTTGCTATGTCCCTGATAGGATTTGCTAAAACGGCATTCGCGTTTCATCCCTTGCCGTTGTGCCCATCCAACTCTGCTTGGCACGGAGGTCTGGTCCGCTAACGACCGTCATTTATTGGGCGATCCCTTTCCAAATCGCCGTTCCCTTTCCAATCGCCCGACTCTTTGCCGTGGTGGGACCAGGCGACGTTTCGTCTCTTCGTCTTTCAGACCTGTCCCCCCTGTAGCTGTAGGGGGCTTGGTTGCCGGTTTTCAACGTTTGATCAACGCGAGCGATAAATTTCCAAGGGGTCAGACCACGATTTCACTGTGACCTCACTTGGGCTGGTATCTGGGCTCGATTCCTCGATTCGGTCGATTGGGCGTATAAATTGACGTTAAGTGTCCTGATCGAGGTGCACTGGTTCGTTGCAAACTTAAGAAACGCAGAAGTCAGGCAGGTGAAAACGAGTATGGAAGCAAAAATGACAACGTCAGAATTTCTTTTGGTCTTTCGAAATACCAGTTGGCACAAGGATCTCTCGCCAAAAGAGATTCAACAAAACATGGCTCGATTCACTGAGTGGTTTGAGCGACTCAATAATGCCGGGCTTTTTAAAGGCGGCGGCCCATTAGCGCATAACGGCAAAACTCTCGCAGGACGGAATGCAGTGACGGACGGACCGTTCGCAGAATCCAAGGAAGCAATTGCAGGTTTCTTTTTGATTCGCGCGGACAACCTGGAACAAGCCGTAGAAGTAGCCAAAGACTGTCCGGGCCTTCAATTCGGCCAAACTGTTGAAGTGCGGGCCATGGTCCCGGAACCATTTGAGCTTCAGATCGCCCGAGAAAAAATGGCCGATTTACAAACCAATCCCCAACACTCACCAATCGGCCGCTTTGCAACCGTGAACGGGTTAAAAATGTACTATGAGATCCACGGCAGCGGCAGGCCACTGATATTGTTGCACGGCGGGGGCTCTACCATCATGTCCACATTTGGTCGCATCCTGCCGGAACTGGCAAGGAAACATCAAGTGATCGCTGTAGAGTTGCAGGCGCACGGGCATACTCCGGATATCGATCGACCTTTAAGCTTCGAACAGGACGCCGATGATGTGGCTGCCTTGCTCAAACAGCTCAGGATCGAAAAGGCGGATCTGATGGGCTTCAGCAACGGAGGCACCACCTGCCTGCAGATTGCTCTCCGGCACCCGGAACGGGTAAACAAACTGGTGCTGGCTTCTACTACTTATAAACGGGACGGTATGCAGCCCGGCTTCTGGGAAGGGATGCAAAATGCCTCGCTGGCCGATATGCCCAGGCCGTTGAAAGAGGCCTACCTGGAAGCCAATCCGGACCCCAATGGGTTACGGGCAATGTTTGAGCGGGACGTCGCCAGAATGATGGCCTTCAAAGATATCAGCGACGCCGATATCCATGCTATCCAGGCGCCGGCACTGGTCCTCAACGGTGACGCTGAAGTGGTGCGCGCGGAGCACGCACTGGAATTGGCACACGCGCTGCCACATGCAAAACTGGCCATCCTGCCGGGCGGCCATGGGGAATACATAGGAGAGATCTGCACAGAAGATAAGGAGAATGGAACCCCGGCTTTCGTTACGGAAATGATCGAAGCATTCCTCAAGTAGCCGCAATGTATTTGCATAGCATTTTGCGCCCTACCGCGCTGAGTTTTCCAACGAAAGTAACGGGCGACAAATGGTCGATCTTGCACTGGAAGAGAGACTCGGTAAAATGCGCGACTTGCCGCCTTCACTGATCTCAACCAAATGACCAACTGACCAGCTAATCCTCAATGAAAGAACAGCTCGCATCGAAAGAAAGCTTGGTCCAAAAGCTCCAGGCTTTACAGAATATGACGGTGGCTAATGGGTGTACCGAAAGCGAAGCACTCGTTGCTGCGGGCAAGGCAGCTGAGCTCTTGCAGCGTTACGGCCTATCGATGCAGGAGCTCAAAGCGGCTGCTCCGGACCAGCTTTGCGATCAAAACTCGCTGGGCTGTGGGCTCCCCCGATATACCCATGAGGTGCGATTTCTGGCGCCGGTTATTGCGGAGTTTACGAAAACAAAAACGTGGATCTCGCAAACGAACAGCGAGGTGGAAGTCACCTTTTTCGGACTGAAAGCCGACGTGCAAATTGCCTCCTGCCTTTTCGATGTCTTTCGGACCGCCATGGAAACTGAGTGGTCTGTGTATTGGGGGTGTTATGGAGTCGAGCCAAATGTCAATCGCCGGACGACCCGGCGGAGTTTCATGTTTGGAATGATCAAGCGACTGCAGGCCAGAATTAGCGAACTGATCGAGAAAACTAAATCGGCGCCGATTCTTTCCGAGTCGCGGGAGATCGTCGTTCTGCGAGCGGAGATCGTCGAGAAAGCCTTCAGAGACCTGGATATTCGCCTGAGGAAAAGCCGCCGAAAAATCTCCAACAATTGGAATGCAAACGCCTACGCCGCCGGGCAAGTAGCTGGGGACAATGTTTCCATCTCCTCCGGAACGTTGGACAATCAACGATAGTCCTCAGTTTTCGTCTTGCGCCACCGTTGACCGAAGCTGAAACGCTCGGCCCGATGCGGCCCCCTGAATGATCTTGCGGCACGATCATCCTTGAGCGCTTGCAATTAACTAAATAGTTAGTTAATTTAAGCAGGATGAAGATTGTTCCTGTTCAGCAATCCGGCAAAAGCAAACGAGACGCGGTCGCCACCAAAGCCACGATTGTCGCCGCGGCCCTGGAGGAGTTTGCCCGGGTCGGCCTGGCCGGAGCGCGGATTGATGAGATTGCCCGGACCGCCCGGGTAAATAAAGCGCTTCTTTATTACTACTTTGAGAGCAAGGAACACCTGTTTCTGGGCGTGGTGGAACAGATGTTTGAGGTAATGACCAGCGCACTTCGCAATGCCCTCAGCGCGGCCAAAGAGCCCAGGGAGAAGTTACTGGCTTTTTTGGACGCTAATTTCAAGGTGCTGGCCGCGCAGCCTGCCTACGCTCGCCTTTTAGAGCAGGAGATGGATATGGTCAGAGTTTTTTTGAACAGCTTTAAGCCCGATGAGGAGCCCAGGTTCTCTCGACAAATTACTCCGTTGTTGACCGAATTCCGGGCGGTTCTTGAAGAAGGAGTCAAAACCGGGGTTTTCCGGAAAATAGATATCGATGCAGTGTTACCGCTGCTGCTCATGCTGGTGCGCACGGCGGTCAGAGGAATTCCGATGGCCGGCAAATTGCTTTCCGCTTCCAAGAAGGTGTCAGCTAAAAGGCGGCGAGCGGCAGCGATTGACTTTATCACCTGCGCTCTTTTCACCGTCCAGGATAAAGAGCAAAACGGCTGTCAACCGGGATCAAGCCAATGAAAGGACGAGCGGTCATTATATTCTTTTTAGCGGCCCTGCTAGCAGCGTCCACGCTTTACTTCTTTTTCTTTACCGAGCACAGCAAGGGGTTAATTCTCGAGGGCATCGTTGATGCAAACCAGGTGGTGGTCAGCCCGAAGGTGCAGGGCATTCTGGAACGGCTTAACGTCGATGAGGGCAGCTCAGTGCGAGCGGGCGAATTAATCGCCACTCTGGATACGGCTGAGCTCGCTGCCAATGTGGAAGCTGACCGGGCCGGCGTGGCCAATTTGCGGTCACAGCTGGCTCAATCCCGATCAAATTATCAAATGGCGCTGACGGAAACCGCCGGTGACCTGGCGGGCGCAGAGGCCAGGCTTTCAGTCACCAAAGCTCAACTTGCACAATCCCAATCGCAACTTGAACGGGTGCAGAACGATTTTCAGAGGACAGAGGCTCTTTCCGAGCGAGGAGTTTCCGCCAAACAAGATCTTGATCATTGGTCTGCTGACTTACGAATCCAGCAGGCTACGGTCAGCGCACAAAGCGAACAGGTTCGTGCGGCCGAGGCAGATCTGATGCACGCCCAGGCAGGCCAGTTTCGCAAGAGCGCCGCGCAGAGCGCAGTGGACTCGACCCAAGCGCAGCTGCAGAATGCCGAATCTGAGCTTGTGGCAGCGCAAGCGCGACTGAGTTATACCCAGGTGGTCGCGCCGATCGCAGGTGTTGTTTCGGTGTTGGTGGCGAGGCAAGGGGAAGTGGTAGGACCGAGCGCTCCAGTCGCCACGATTATCGATCCGCGGAGCACCTGGGTCCGGGTGGGAATTCCTGAGACCTACGCCGATCACATCGCGGTTGGTGAGAAGCTATCAATCCAAACTCCTTCGGGACAGATCGTCTATGGGACGGTGCTGACAAAGGGCGTTGAAGGGGATTTTGCCACCCAGTTTGACCTCAACCAGCTTAATCGGAATATCCGTTGCGTGGCGCTAAAGATCGCCGTGCCCAATCCGGAACTCACCCTCACTCCAGGCATGACGGCTAAAGTGTTGCTTAGTCCGGAACAACTCAAGCGCAAGAACATCTACCCCGAAAAATTAGCCGGTGGCTAAGGATCGCGCCTGTGCCCCGAGTCAATTAGCCGTTATGGCAAAGCAGATCGAAACGGGAGTCTCAGCCATTGCCGTTGAAGGGGTTAGCAAGCGGTTTGGCGAATTCACTGCAGTTGATCAAGTCTCCTTTAGCGTCAAGACCGGCGAGACTTTCGGCCTGCTCGGGCCTAACGGAGCCGGAAAGAGCACGCTGATCCGGATGATGACGACGCTCCTGCCGATCACCAGCGGCCGCATTTTAGTCTTTGACCAGGATGTGGCGCTCTCGCCTAACCGTGCACGGCTTGAGATTGGGGTGGTACCCCAGGCCATGACCAGCGACACAGAGCTCACGGTCGGGGAAAATTTGAGCATCTACGCCAAACTTTACGGGGTCAAACGTGATCAACGACGGCGAGCAATTAAGGAACTGCTGGAAATCGTCAACCTGTCCGAATGGCGGGACGCGGAAGTTCGTACCCTCTCCGGCGGGATGAGGCGCCGGGTGGAGGTGGCGCGCGGCCTTGTCCACAGCCCAAAGGTCCTTTTCCTGGATGAACCGACCACCGGTCTTGATCCGGTCTCCCGGGTCGATGTCTGGGAGATGCTTGAGACAATCCAGCGTGAACGACAGCTCACCATTCTCGTGACCACCCATTACATGGAGGAAGCTGATCGGTTATGCGACCGAATTGCCATCGTTGATCATGGACGATTGATCACCCTGGATACCCCAAGCAATCTGAAGGCATCTGTGCCGGGCGCCACCGCTGAAACTTCGCTCAACGACGTCTTCGCCTATTACACCGGACGCGTCCTACCGGCGGCAGGCGCTCACGATGGAGTCAGTTCAGCGGATAAACTCCGAGCAGCGAAGAAGTAATTTCATGCAACGGATTCTGGCAATTATCGAACGGGAAATGCGCAGATACCTGCGCTCGCCGGCGCTTATCTTCATCGCGCTGGTCTTGCCGCTTGGACAGTTAATTATCTTAGGGAATTCTTTCGGCGGCAAAGTGCAAGGGGTGCGACTGGCGGTAGTGGACGAAGATCGGGGACCTGAGGCGCGGCGGGTGCGCGAGGCGCTTCAATCGGTCGAAAGCACCGCTCAAACCTTTCAGGTAGTCCTTTACCAGAGCGAGGGTGAAGCGTTGCGCGACGTGCGTTCCGGGCGGGTCAAGGCAGCGGTCATCATTCCGCCGGAATTCTCTAAGCTGGTCCACTCCGACAACAGGCCGCGGCTGGGGCTTTTGCTCGATAATACCGATGCTTTTATCAGCTCGGCAATCTCACAGTCTCTGGCCGGCCTGGTGATGGCGTTTAATAGCCCAAGTATCGAGTCGCGGCTTCCGCAAGAGATCTCCCTTGAGCAGGTCGAGCTCTATCCTTACGTCCCTTATTTGCAGTATATGCTGCCAGGCGCGATAACCCTGGCGATGTTCGTTTCGGTCATGATCGGAGGCGGAATGGCTTATATCGACGACAAATCCCGCGGGGTGCACGAAGCCTATCTGGTCACTCCGATAACGAAGTTTGAGTTGGTTGTGGCCATGAACATCGCGGGCACGCTGAAAGCGGCAGCCGGTGGACTTTCGCTGATGGTGTTAGGATCCCTGATCGCCGGCGTGGGAACTACCTTTCAGCCTTTGCATTTTCTATCACTCTCGGTGCTCATACTCTTCACCTCGTTCGCGTTCATGACGATGATGTCGGCCATCGTTGCACGGATTAGCAACCCGATGATTCCTCGGGCGATTTTCGGCGTGTTGAACACCCTGCTCTACTTCCCGAGCGGCGCAATTTATCCGGTGGAGGCCTTGCCGTGGTGGCTCCGCGCAATTACTCGCTTTGACCCCTTTACTTACGCGATCGACGGCTTCAGAGGTTTGCTCCTAAGAGGTACCAGCATCGTCCCGGTCTTGGGCGATATCGCATGCCTGGCCGTCTTTGGCGCCCTGATGCTAGCCATTAACACGTGGATGTTTAAGCGCACACTTTGAGGAGCGTTCGGCGTTCGGCGTCCAAGCGGGCGTTCAGCGGGAAGCAGGCGCATGTAGAAGCTGATGTAAGCGCATCTACTTATCTCCGAATGTCTGCAAAAGATTCCCCTCAATAAGAACACGGGTTTTTCATATATGCCTCGATCCCTATTTGCCCGACTCGCCCGCCGTTACGAACCAAGGTCGGCAGATACCGAAGATCAGATAGCCTGCTTAAGTTGTGCGTCCGGAAAGTCGGCACCACGCGTCGTTTCTGCCCAGGCATCGAAGTTTGCTTTTTGCGTTTCCAGCTTCTTGTAGGCAAGATCGAGTGCCGGTTTGCCAAGCAGGAGGCGCAGCGGTGGATCTTTGGCCTCGACGGCCTTGATGATCGCTTCGGCGCCACGGAAAGGGTCCCCGGCTTGCTTGCCGCTGCGCGCTTCCGTCTCCGTGCGCCGCTTGCCGGCGGTTTGTTCATAATCGGGAAGCCGTGTCTTTGATTGCTTGATCGAACGCCCGGCCCAATCTGTGCGGAAGGGTCCGGGTTCAACGATCAGCACCTTGATGCCGAGCGGCGCTACTTCTTGCGCGAGCGATTCCGACAAACCTTCAACGGCATATTTCGTGGCGTGGTAGTAACCAGTGGTCGGGAAGCTGACCAGGCCGCCAATAGAGGAAAAGTTGACGATATGGCCCTTCTTGCGCGCGCGCATACCGGGCAGGACTGCCTTGGTCACGGCAATCAACCCGAAGACGTTGGTCTCGAAGAGGGCGCGGACTTCGTCGTCTTCACCCTCCTCGATGGCGGCGAGATAACCGTAACCGGCATTGTTGACCAGCACGTCGATGCGACCAAACTTGTCTTCCGCCGCTTTAATGGTGCGAATGACCGTACCCTGGTCGTTGACATCGAGGGCCAAGGCGAGAGCCTTCTCCTCATGCCCGGCAACGATATCTCGCAACTGTTCCGGGTTGCGGGCGGTGACGACGGCGCGCCAACCGCGGTCAAGAACCTGCGTGGCGATTTCGCGACCAAAACCAGTGGAACAGCCGGTGATGAACCATACCGGAACGTTATCTTGGGACATAATGATTGTGACGGTAACCCATGCTGCGCCGACAACAACTCCATGGTGTTTCCCATTATTCTCAAAGGCGACGTCAGGGTTCAGGAGGGATTCGCCCGAGTTTTCCAAATTATCGTCGCACTCATCTCGGTCATTTATCAAAAGCTTCGCCTGCCTGATCCAGTAACTAAGTCGTCGACAAGCCAACGATTTCAGCTATCTTCCGTTTCCTCATTTTTCGATGCGATGGAAGGGTGGCTGAGTTGGTCGAAGGCACCTGACTCGAAATCAGGCGTA
>DATHPI010000306.1:0-2606 GCA_035484035.1 Chthoniobacterales bacterium | reverse complement strand
GAAAAAATCGCATCTTCAGAAGAAAGCAAGAGCCGAAGAAGTTCTCCGGCGACCCAAGCCATTCCCGGGAAAGCCCCGACTCGAAAAACCGGTGATCGCAATTCCCAATCGCCGGACCTTACCGAGAATCTGCAACGCTTCGCTTCGGATTTTGTTCGAGCAAACCAAGACGATAACTTTGCGGAACAGCATCGATTTTTCGCAGAGTCAGTGCATTTCTATCGCGAAGGAGATCTCAGTTTGGCTGGCGTAGAAGCGGCCACACGTAGATATCGTCGCGAGCAACTGTCCAAGCGATCCGAGGTAGCAGAACCCGCCGCCGCGACCGGTCCGGTCAACGGTGGTTTTTTTGTCATCGACCAACCGGTTCGGTGGACCCAATCGGAAGGAACAAAGGTCAAGCAAGGCCGATCAGTGTTAAGACTTCGAGTAGTCCCGATCGATCATGGGGGCTGGAAGATCACTTCGATTGACGAAGTCGGGAAATGATTGGGGGCAGGAGACAGGAGTTGCAGGAGTTCAGGAGTTGTAGAATTTCCGCCCCCCGGTTAGGACACTTTTTGGCGTGTCGTTCTCGTCGTCGTACTCATCCTCGTCGTCGTCCTTCGTCCTCGGTTGAGCATGGAGGAGGAATGAATGGAGGAAGCCAATGATGGGAGCTTTTCCTCGTAAACAATTAGCCCTGAAGGGAGCTCCAGGAGAGAGGGAGAGTTGGCTCCCCGCACCGGACCCACATGCGCGCTTCCATGTCTCTAGCCTCGTGCCCCGGGGCAAGAAACCTTATAAATTTCCAGTGAAGCGCAGCTGAAATCTGCCTTTTCTTAGTTGCACCGCGATCTGGCAGCCAAACGCCTCACTCATCGTCCTCGAAGTGATCGTTTTTCCGATCACTCCTTGCGAAAGAATTTTACCACCCTTCAAAATCAAAGCCTTGTCAAAACAGGGCAAAATCTCTTCCACATGATGTGTCACAAAGACGAGGTTCGGCGTCTTGTCCGACGAGGCGAGGCGGCTCAGGAATTGTAGAAACCGCTCGCGCGCCAACGGATCAAGACCGGCGCACGGTTCGTCGAGAATTAAGAGGCGGTACCTTGCCATCAGAGCTCGACCAATTAACACTCGTTGTCGTTCTCCCTGGGAGAGAAATGCCCAAGATCGATCGGCCAGAGTGGCGCATTCGACCTGCCGCAGACACCTCCATGCGTCGCGGCGCAACGTTCCTTCTGCCGGGTGCCAAAGGTTGAGCTCTGCGTTACGCCCGCTGGCGACGACATCAAGCGCTGTCTGCTGGTCCTCAATCCAGTGACGAATCCCGGAACTGACGAGGCCGACTTCCTTTCTAAGCTCTCGCCAATCCGCTTTCCCGTACTGTTTCCCTAACACCTCGATGGTTCCGGCAGAAGGCGTCACATAGCCTGTCACGCAACTCAGCAAAGTCGTTTTACCAGAACCATTCGCTCCGAGAATAACCCAGTTCTCTTTCCCAGAAACATCCCATCGAATGCCCGTCAGTATTTCTATTCCGCGACGTACCACACGGAGATCGTGAATTGTAATGATAGCCATGCTTCAGTGGCACCTCCGTCTTGGCGAAAAGAAGAACTGAGACAGAAGTTTTGCCTGCGCTCCATTCAAACGAACTTACAATCCAGCGCAAGAGCCTGTTTTAGCAGACGGATATACTTCGACCGCGATATTTCGACTGCCCCGAAGGTGGTGAGGTGGCTGGTCACATATTGCGTGTCGAGCAGGCCATAGCCTCTTTCGTTCAAGCGATTTACCAATCCCACCAGCGCAACCTTGGAGGCATCCGGCACCCGGTGGAACATTGATTCCCCAAAAAAGGCCCCATACACGCTCACCCCGTAGAGCCCACCGGCCAATTCACTGTCCAGCCAGGCTTCCACCGAATGCGCGAATCCGAGCCTGTGCAGATTGAGGTAGCTTTGAATTATTTCTTCACTAATCCAGGTCTCTGCACGTTCGCCACAAGCCCTGATGACCTCCTCGAATGCGGTGTTCAGGCGAATCTGGAATACACCCTTCTTCAAGACACGCTTAAGGCCGTGCGGAATGTGGAACGCATCAAGCAGAATAATCCCGCGCGGATCGGGCGAAAACCAGGCGATCTCCCCGTTCTCCATCGCCATTGGAAATATTCCCGTGCAATAGGCTTCAACGAGCAAAGAGGCCGGAATGATTTTGGATCGACGTCTATCGCGCACAGAGGAAGTTATCAGTGTCAGTATCAGTTGCCAGTGAGGAGAGTCATCGCCCAGTTCAAATTTCAGCGTTGGCAGTGGCGTGGAGAAAATTTTCGTTGCGGGCATCTCTCGTTTTTCATTTCAACCCGTTTCGTTTACCCTCCTCTTGAAAATGCAAACTACCATCAACGGCCTCAAGCCGACTGACCACTGACCCCGGCACTGGCAACTTCTTCTCATGAGTAACGACGAAGCGTTTCATGGTTCGAAGGTCGTCATCCTGGATTTCGGCTCGCAATACACCCAGGTGATCGCTCGCCGAGTTCGCGAGAGCCGGGTCTATTCCGAAATTATGCCCTTCAAAGCCGGTCCGGACCAGATCCGGGCGACCGGCGCGCGTGG
>DATHPI010000305.1:0-7755 GCA_035484035.1 Chthoniobacterales bacterium | reverse complement strand
AGTCGGGATGGCCATGGATCCGCCCCGATACCTAGGCCCTGGAGATTTCGTTGAGATCGAAATAGAGAAAATTGGAGTCCTGAGCAATCCGGTCATTCTAGAAGAATGACGTGGTCAGGAGTTGCAGGAGTTCAGGAGTTGCAGAATGGGGGCGGCTTAGCCCGGGTTCTCCTGCGCTCGGCTTTCAGCTTTCCGGCTATATGACGAGTTCAGGAATTTGAGAATCTCGTCACCGTCCATTTTTTAGCGGCGGAAATTTCTCGGAGGCGCGCTTGACTTTCGAGGCTATTTTTTTTTGCGAATCACTCCTGAACTCCTGAACTCCTGAACTCCTGAACTCCTGAACTCCTGCCCCAAAAATGTTCACCCTCTCTTCGCAATTCTATCCACGCGGTGACCAGCAGCAGGCGATCGACCACCTGACTCATTCGCTCCAGGCAGGGCATCGGCATCAAACCTTACTCGGGGTGACCGGTTCCGGTAAAACGTTCACGGCGGCGAATGTCATTGCGACACTGAACAAGCCCACCCTGGTGATTTCGCATAACAAAACGCTCGCGGCACAGCTTTACAGTGAGTTCAAACAGTTCTTCCCGAACAATGCAGTGGAATACTTCGTCAGCTATTTCGACTACTACCAGCCGGAGGCTTACATCCCGCGGACCGACACTTACATCGAAAAGGATTCTTCCATTAATGAAGAGATCGAACGGCTTCGACTCTCGGCCACCAGCTCCCTGCTCTCGCGGGAAGACGTCATCGTGGTGGCCAGTGTTTCGTGCATCTACGGTTTGGGTTCACCGGAAGACTACGCAAACATGGTGTGCGAGGTTGCAAAGGGCCAGCAAATCTCTCGCGAACTTCTGCTCGCGAAATTGGTCGATATGCTTTACGAACGCAACGACATCGCGTTGACGCGAGGACGATTCCGGGCTCGCGGCGATGTGGTTGAAGTTCATCCAGCCACCTTCGATGAGGAAGCGATTCGCATTGAGTTCTTCGGAGACGAAATTGATTTGATCGCACGCTTTGATCCCCTCACCGGCCAGACCCTTGAAAAGCTCAACCGGTTTGTCTTCTATCCGGCAAAGCAGTTCGTGACGCCGTACGATAAGATGCAACGCGCGCTCAGGGCGATTCGCGAAGAACTGGACGAACGAGTGAAATGGTTTGAGGCGCATGCCCAGTTTCTCGAAGCACAGCGGATCAAGATGCGGACGGAGTTCGATCTGGAAATGATGCAGGAAATGGGCTTCTGCAGCGGCATCGAAAATTACTCCAGACATTTGAGCGGACGACCACCCGGCTCACGTCCCTACACCTTACTTGATTTTTTTCCGAGAGACTTCTTGCTCGTGGTCGACGAATCGCACGCCACGATCCCGCAAATCGGAGGAATGTATGAAGGAGATCGTTCGAGAAAAACTGTACTGGTCGATTACGGTTTCCGTCTCCCAAGCGCTCTGGATAACCGTCCCCTAAATTTTCCGGAATTTATGGAGATGGTTCACCAGATCCTTTACATCAGCGCGACCCCCGCGGCATTCGAGATCCAGAACAGTGTAGTGGGGAACATCTCTTACATTCCCCACACTCGCTCCCGGATCGGTCAACAGGAGACCGAACCTGTTTTAGTCCCAATGCTTACCGGCCGTTCGGTCGCGACTTTTGACGTCCAAACGCCAGGTGCCCGATTGATCGCGCAACAGATCATCCGACCGACTGGGCTATTGGATCCCAAAATCACAGTTCGGCCGCTGAAAAATCAGATTGACGAGACGATCGAGCTTTGCCGCCACCGAACGGAAATCGGTCAACGCGTCTTGATTACTACACTCACCAAACGGACCGCCGAAGATCTTACGGATTATCTCCGCGATGTCGGATTGAAAGTGCGCTATTTGCATAGTGAAATAGACGCAATCGAGCGGGTTGAGATTCTCCGTTCGCTGCGATCTGGCGAGTTTGATATTCTGGTCGGAATCAACCTTTTGCGCGAAGGTCTCGATCTGCCAGAGGTTAGCATGGTTTGTATTCTCGATGCCGACAAGGAAGGGTTTCTTAGAAGTCAGACGTCGCTGATCCAGACCGCCGGTCGTGCAGCTCGCCACGTGAATGGAGAGGTCGTTCTTTTCGCGGATACGTACACGGACAGTATTCAAAAATTGATTGCCATAACCGAATTCCGGCGGGGAAAGCAGATCGAGTACAACGAGGCAAACGGGATCACCCCAACCAGTATTACCCGGGCTGTGCAGGAAAGTTTGCACACTCTGCTTCGGGGCCGGCAACTTGAGGAATCGGTCATTCGAGAAGGGGGCGGCGATTTCAATATCACGGAAGTGCTCCGGGAATTGGAAGAAGAAATGCAAATTGCTGCTGCCAACCTGGAGTATGAGCGAGCAGCATTGTTGCGCGACCAGATCGTGGAGCTGAAGAACGGCTCCGGCCTCGCTAAGATCGAGCCGAAACAGCGACCCGTGAAATATGGCAGGGGTAGAACGGGGCGCTCTTCGAAGGCGAGGAAGAGTTGAATCAGGAGTTCAGGAGTTGCAGGAGTTCAGGAGTTACAGAATGCTTCGCGGGGCTGCCACAGCCTGCATCGCTCACAAATCTCTAAGGATTTGTGAGCGATGAAGGCTAAGCAATTACTTTCACCAGTAATTGGCTGAGAATTAGCTTTGGCTCAAGTTGGGTAGTCACTAGTTGGATATTAGCTTTCAAACACGCCTGGAAGCCGTCGATTAAATCGGCCAATTGAAAGCGATGAGCCTCACATGCGGCCAATCCAAGAGCGTAAGAGTTAATTCCTCCATCCTTCCGTCGTGGAAGATGCCGAGTTGCCTCTTCCGGCAGTTTGCCAAGAATGGAATTGAAATAAAATGGCGCTTGTGGAGATCTGATACGGTGCCGCAGAAGCAGATCTTTTGTCACCAGGAGATTTCGCACCGTCGGGATGATGGCGGCATAGAGAATCCCGATGGGTGTCTCACCTTGGAAAATCAGCTGGTCCAACAGGGTTAGGCTTTCCCCCAGTTGCCGCTTCGAGATGCAGGTCCCGAGCTCCCAAATCACGCCACTGGTCGATTTCGCCACCAATGAGCGGACGACTTCCACTGTAACCGTCCGCTTGTCGCCAAGATAAAGATCGATCTTTTCGAGCTCGTTTCGCAGTTGACGGCCATCGCCACCGGCAAGCCAGACGAAAACTTCCAGTGCTTCCGGTTCAAACTTCAGGTCCAATTCTCCGGCTAACCGGTGCGCGACAGCCTGAACTTCCTCCTCCCACCCGGGTCGGGTGGGATCGATTCGGTCAAATTGTTCCACCTTTGCAAGTTTGCCCAGGGACTTGTAGAAGCTGCGACGCTTGTCCACTTCCGAAGCGCTCAACAAAAAGCGAACTCCATTCGGCAAGCCTGCGTCGAGTACCTCTTTCAGGTCTTCCAGAGCCTCTTGCACGGCCGCTGATCGGCCGGTAACAGTATCCGCCATAAAGTTCACATTCTTCAGCCATACGAGCTTCTCGCGGCCAAAGAAAGGGAGCGTCTGAATCGCCTCTTTCGTCTGCCGAATCCGCAGAACAGCTTGTTCTCCGTTTTCTGCCGTTCCATCGATCGTATCAACGCCGAAGTCTCCTCCTTGCTCCGGCGTAAGTTCACTTGCCAGTTCTTTGGCCCGTCGTTTCGTTTCCCCCTCGTCTGATCCCATGACGGCGAAAATGCTCGAGGTTTCAGGAGCCTTGGCTGATTTTTTGCGTGGAGGCATTGAACAGAGAGACCTAAATGGTAAATCCAGGAGTGTAAATGCGATGTTGTTGTCCGCAACGAACCCGGATTCAAACTTATGGGCAAAATCTACGAATCGATCGACGAAAAATTGCGGGCGTGGCTTTCAGCGCAAAAAGTTTTCTTCGTGGCAACCGCGCCGCTCTCCCGAGATGGCCACATGAACTGTTCGCCCAAAGATGGCGAATCGTTCCGAGTGTTGGATGAGCGAACGGTTGTTTATCTGGACCTGACCGGTAGCGGAGTGGAAACCATGGCGCACGTGAAAGAAAATGAACGTATCGTGCTGATGTTTTGTTCGTTCGCCGGTGCCCCAAAAATCGTGCGCCTCCACGGACATGGAGAAATCATCGAGCCCGAACAGACAGAGTTCGGACACTTTCGAGCGATTTTCCCTCCCACGATCGGTATCCGTTCATTCGTCAAGGTTCACTTAACCCGAATCTCCGACTCTTGCGGGTACGGTGTGCCTATGTACGAGTTTCGCGGACGCCGCTCGCAGCTCGAGGATTGGGCAGAACAAAAAGGAGAAGAATCTCTCATCAAGTATCGGCAGACGCACAATAGCCGGTCGATCGACCGCCTCGAAGGAATTGCGTGAGGGGGAAGGGGAAACGGGTCGGCGGGGGCAGAAACGTATCGGCGGGTCGGCGTGCCGGCGTATCGCGTGAAAAAGAACAGCGACCGGGGACGCTCTTCTTACGCCGATACGCCGATACGCCAACACGCCGATACGTTTCTCCTAACGTCCGAGGATCAGGTTGCCGTTTTCAATCCGAAGGTCGCGCACCGCTCGATCACCCCGTATCTTGTTCATGCTCGACAGGAACTGTTCGATCAGCGGCAGGATCACGGCTCGGAGCTGGCGGACCTCGGCTGCTCCCATAGGTTTTCCATCGCGTTCGAACCGCGAAACGTCCAGCTCCAATCCCTCTTCATGCATCGATGGACGCGCCTCGAAAGACCAATTCAAATATCGCCGAGGCAAAAATGGAACATCCAGGGGCACGCTGGCGTTGACCTGTGCGGAGATGTGATCGAAAGCGACGACTATGCCACGATGAAAGAGGCGGAGTTCGGGAGACTCAGCCAGGAGCGCGTTGACCTCCGCATTGGATAACGTCAGGCTCCGCTCAGCGGGATCCGCAAAAAATTGATCGAACTTCTGCCTGGCGGTCGTGTAGATCTGCCGGTTGAAGGCCGTCGCAGGCAGAAGAACCCGGCCCGTTGTGCCAGTGCGGGTTAGATTATTTGTCGCGTAAAAGTAGGAAAAGCCAACCCCAACAAGCACCAACGCCAGAAGTAAAAGGAAGAGCGCCAGAACGCAGCCGCAACAACCGCACCCTTTTCGGCCGTTCTGCGTGGCCATGCGTCAATTTGCGTAGTAGAGAATTCGTCCGCATTGCTCGCAATGCACAATATCTCGACCTAATCTTACCCGGTGCACCATCGCCGAGGTATTTTTCATATGGCAGCCCATACAAAACTCGTGCTCGACCGGCACCACAGCGTTTCCTCCCTTAGTGGCGAAGAGGCGCGTGTAGCGAAACAGGAGGTCCGAATCTAACCCCTCAGACAGCTTTTCGCGCTCGGCTTCAGCCAGGGTCAACCGTTCTCCCAAGGTTGACTCTTTTGTTTTCAAATCCGCGTGTTGCACTTCCGATTGACGTTTTGCAGCTTTCAAATCCAGCTCGGCCTGCCCGGCTTCTTTCTGGAGTTGCTCCGTCTGTTCCATCAACTCAATCTCGTGATCCTCGATTTGCTCGATTTCCTTCTCAAAGCGGTGGATCTCCTGGCTAATGGCTTGGAATTCGTCGTTTTTGCGCGTCTGATATTGTTGAGCCTTGTATTTGGCAATGGAATCCCGGCGGGATTGAGCGTCCAACTCAAGCATTTTCCGCTTGACCTCGACGTCGCGGCTCCGTTGTCGGACCTGCTCAAAAGCGCTGGTTTTGGCCGCGACCAAATGATCGATTCGCTGTCGCTCTAACGGAACCGTCTCAAGTTCCGCTTTGAACATTTTGATTTTTTGGTCTCGTTCCTGAAGAAGTAACAATTGCTCGATCTCTTTTAGCATTTGGGGAATACCCGAACTTAGCTGTTTCTCAATACAGTTCCACCGGTGAACGCTTTCCGTCGTCTGGACTGCGCAGCGCCGCGGCGTCTGCTCCGAGGGTGGCGACGCGTAACTCCCAGACTTGGTTGTCCAAGGTGTGAAATCGTTCCGCCGAGAAGGGCGTTGGCATGGCCAGCTTGCGCTTGAACCGATCCACCCCGGATAACGCCCGATCGAGAGCGGTCCGCTCGACTCCTTCGAGCGCGGCAAGCGCCTCCTTGATCAGGTGGACGCGATGACAAATCATCGCGAGATGATTGCCGGCCAGCATCGCACTTTCCATCATTGCCGTGAGGCCCGTCTCGTTGATGATTGCGCCCATATCGAGGTCGTCTGTCATGATCAGCCCATCGAAACCGAGCTCAGAAACGAGTAAATCGGTCACAATCGAACGCGAGAAAGAGGCCGGCGTCTTTTCACGGTCGAACGCCGGGTACCAGGCATGACAGACCATCATACTGCTGACTCTGGGAGCGAATTCTCGAAAGATCGCGAGTTCTGTTTTTTCCAGCTCTTCGCGGGTCCGATCAATGCGCGGCAGTTCATGGTGCGGGTCCAGAGTCGCAGCTGCGTAACCTGGAAAATGCTTTCCGCACGATAAAATCCCGGTGTTCAACAAGCCCTCATTAAATGCCCCGGCGAAATCGATCACCTCTCTCACCGACGTCCCGTAACATCGGCCACGAAGGGAGTTGTCGGCGTCATCATCAAAAGAAATGTCCAGAACCGGACAGAGGTCCAGGTTAAATCCGAAAATAAGGAGCAATTCACCTGTCAGTCGGCCGTGTTCGGCAATGAGCAAGGGATTACCTTTTGTTCTGAGCTGTTGAGCGTTGGGCGGCTCGTTGCCGATCAGTTTGAGCCGCGAGACCCTGCCGCCTTCCTGGTCGATGGTGATAATCGGCTCGATTTCCGAGAGGTCCCTAAGATCATCCGTGAGCTTACGAAGCTGAGACGCAGAGCGGATGTTACGACCAAAGAGGATAAATCCTCCGGGTTGGATGTCGCGGATAAGATGGGCTGTTTCTGAATCCAGCTCGAGTCCGGGAACACCAACAAGCAAAAGTTGACCTAAGCTGCTTCGTTTCATACGCTGCCCCGCATTTTACTAGTCCGGCCCTGGTTAACCATCCTTTTCTGGTGGACATGGTGCTATTTAGGGGAGATGACACTGGGTAACCATGATAGTCGTTTGGCAGTGAAACTGTGGCAGACTACCCGAATGCTGAGACTCGGGTTATACGGCGGTTCCTTCGACCCGATTCATCACGGGCACCTGATACTGGCCCGACAAGCTTTGGAAGACCTCTCGCTCGATCGCGTGATCTTCATTCCGGCGGCCGAGTCTCCATTTAAGCCGAATCACTCCGGCGCTCCGGCGGCAGATCGCGTTGCCATGGTGGCACTCGCCGTCCAAGATGAGCCTGCCTTTTTTGTCGATCCGGTTGAACTTGAGCGAAAAGCTCCCTCGTACACCATCGACACGGCCCGTACCTATCATGCCGAACATCCAGGCGATATTCTTTTTTTCCTGGTCGGCGAAGACCATGTTGCGGCTTTGGCCCAGTGGAACGAGTTCGAGGAATTGAATCATCTGGTGCAGTTCGCAATACTCAGCCGCTCAGACCTGCCCTTGCAGGTGAAATATCCGGTGGTCCGACGTCGATTCGATGTGTCGGCGACTGAAATCAGAAACAGGGTTGCCAATGATTAGCCAATCTCGTATCTGGTTCCGGAGAAAGTCCTGCAGTATATCGAGGAGAAAAAACTTTACCGGGGAGAGGTGTATCGGAGCTGATGAGTTAGCACGCCTTTGCGTTAGACTTGCCGAAGATAAGAAAGCCGAGGATATCG
>DATHPI010000304.1:0-13606 GCA_035484035.1 Chthoniobacterales bacterium | reverse complement strand
ATCTGCAGCGTCAGATCCTCCATGGGACAGATGACGTTGGCCGAAAAAAACTGAATTCAGCCAGAGACCGGATTAAAGCCATCAACCCGAATGTGGGCGTCGATCTGCACGATACACTGTTTCGAAGCGATAACGCGATGCAGCTGGTTCAAGACTACGACATCGTCATTGATGGAACGGACAATTTTCCGACGCGCTATCTGTCGAATGACGTCTGCGTCTTGACGAAGAAACCGAATATCTACGGATCGATCTTTCGATTTGACGGTCAGTGCACGGTTTTCGCGCCGCACCTGGGTGGTCCCTGTTACCGTTGCATGTTCCCTGAGCCGCCGCCGCCCGGAATGGTGCCCAGCTGCGCAGAGGGCGGAGTGCTTGGCGTGTTGCCGGGAATTATCGGCGTGATGCAGGCGATTGAGGCGATTAAACTGATTATTGGGATCGGCGAATCGCTTATCGGTCGCCTTGTCAGCTTTGATGCTCTTAAACTCAGGTTTAAGGAATTCAAGATTCGCAAGGATCCCAATTGCCCGATCTGTGGAGACCATCCCACGATTCACGAGTTGATCGACTACGATGAGTTCTGCGGGATTCCGCAGGCTGATGCTGAAGCGGCCAAGGAACTCGAGGTGCCGACCATTACGGCGACGGAACTGAAAGCGAAGATCGATCGCAAAGACCAGTTCGTTTTGGTGGATGTACGTGAGCCGTTCGAATATGACATCAGTCGAATTCCAGGTTCGAAATTGATTCCGCTCGGCGAGTTACCGGCGCGGTTAAGTGAACTGGATAGCGCCGACGACATCGTTTTGCATTGCAAAGTTGGTGGCAGAAGTGCCAAAGCCTTAAGAATCCTCCAAGAAGCAGGCTTTCGGAAGCTCAATAACCTCCAGGGAGGAATTACCGCCTGGTCTGATGAGGTCGATCCGACGACTCCCAAATACTAATCGGTGAGCGAAACCCCAACCGACTGATCCGCACTTTTGTCGCGTGCCGTCGAGCCGATGTGTGTCAGGATACCTCGCAATGGAAGAGACTCTCCTTGAACTCTTGTGTGCGCCCATAAGTCACGGTGCGCTTCGCCCTGCCAGTTCTGCCGAACTTAGCCAGATCAACGGCCAGATTCGATTGCGCCGGATTCGGAATCGGGACGGTTCGACTCTCGATGTTGAGCTCGACGGCTCTCTGATTTGCGATTCGGAGAGGGCCAGTTATCCGATCCGTGATGGTTTTCCGGTTTTGATTTCCGGAGAAGCATTTGATTGGCCCCTAGATTGACAGCATTCGAATGGGCAAAGACGAGAAGCTCAACAAGAGACGGATTGTTCTGGAGGCTTTGGACCAGAACAAAGCCGTTGAACAGGATTATTACAGAGTCAAAATCAAGGAATACCAGCTGCGTCTTCTGAATTTGCAGCTGGCTTTGATGGAGAGCAAACACAGCCTTTTGGTGGTGGTCGAAGGACCAGACGCGGCCGGCAAAGGTGGCGCAATCAAGCGCTTGGTCGAGAAACTCGACCCGCGAACCTTCCGTGTTTATTCGATCGTCAAACCGACGCAGGAGGAGTATCAACATCATTATCTTTGGCGATTCTGGAGCAAGTTGCCGCCCTATGGCCAGATAGCGATCTTTGATCGATCCTGGTATGGCCGAGTGCTTGTGGAACGGGTGGAAGGATTCGCCTCGCCCACAGAGTGGAAACGGGCCTACCGGGAAATCAATGAGTTCGAACGACTCCTGGTAGAGGACGGTACCTTGATCATCAAAGTCTATCTTCATATTACCAAAGAGGCGCAACTAGACCGTTTCAAGCGTCGCGAAGCCGATCCGCTCAAGCACTGGAAAATCACGGAAGAAGACTGGCGCAATCGGCGGAAATGGGACGAGCACAACGCCGCTGCAGAGGAGATGTTCGAACAAACTTCAACCCCGTTTGTCTGCTGGACCGTTTTGGAAGCGAATTTCAAATGGTACGCACGTCTGAAGTTCTTGAAAACGGCCATTCGTTCGTTGGAATCGCTTGGCCTGAAAGTGTGACCTGCTACCGCGGGAATCCAGAGCCTCTGATTCACGCATGGGCCGGAAAATCACATCAGGATATCCCGCTTTTGGACTTCAAACGTGATGCCTCCCACTTATGAGACGATGCACACAGTGGGCGATTGTTTTCTTTTTCGCCATTTTTTTCTCAGGTTGTCATCTGGAAAATCCGGAGCAAAAGGGCGACGCCGAGGCGAAATCGGGGCGTTTCGAATCGGCGATTTATTGGTACGAATCCGCGCTCGGGGCGGATGATCGTTCGGCGGTACATTGGAAGATGGCCGAGATTTTCGCCAACAAGCTACGGGACCCGGCCAGCGCAGCCTATCACTATCGAAGAATCCTCGCCTTACATGCCGGCGGCTCGCGCGCGGAGGCGTCAAGGGCGGCCCTGCATCGCCTGGAGGCCGGTTCGACGGCGACCGAGGGAGGCCAAAATCGGGCCAAAAGCGGTCCGGCACCGAAATTGGCTTCGGCGGAGCAGGCTGCGGCGGAAGGCGAAAAAGCCGCTAAGGGTAAAGTGCGCACCTATGTCGTCCAATCCGGAGACAGTTTGGTCTCCATTTCGAAGAAGTTCTATCAGACGCCATCTCGTTGGAAAGACGTCCTGGATGCAAACCAGAACCAGTTGTCCAATCCGGACGAATTGAAGGCGGGTCAGACAATTATCATCCCTTGATCTATGGAACGACTCTGACATTCGACAGTAATGAACAAGGTCATCGGTCTTACGCTTGCCTTGGCAACGATCTGGCTATCCGCTGGTGGGGTTTTCGCGGAGGAGATGAGTGCCGAACAGTACGCTAGACGTGCCGTGGACTCGGCCAAGAAAGGGAACCGGGACGAAGCCCTTGCCGATTTCAGCAAAGCTGTGGAATTGGCGCCCGAGAAGGCGATCAATTTTCGGAACCGAGCGGCATTTTTTTCTTCAACAAAGCAATGGGACCTGGCGGTCAGCGATTATGATGCTGCGCTCAGGTTGGAAACGAACGATCCAGCGACAACATTCAATCGTGGCTACGCGTATCTTCAACTTGGTAAATTGGATCAAGCATTGGCCGATTTTGACGCCACCCTCGATGCGCAACCCGACGACGAACGAGCTCTCCGGTATCGAGCCTACATCTATGCGACGCAAAAACAGTATGCCAAGGCAGTTCAAGATTTAACCAAACTTATCGGACAAAATCCTGGCGATCCTCAAAGCTACAAAGCTCGCGCCGCTGCTAACGCTGCCCAAGCGAAATGGAGCGACGCCATCGCGGATGATAGCAAGGCGCTGGAGTTGAATCCCAGGGACCTCGAATCGTTATCGGCTCGCGCGATTGCCTATTGGCACACCGGCGACAAGGAAAAGGAATTCCTCGATCTGAATGCGGTGCTTGAAGCAAATCCAGATAACCTGGAATTCCTGCGATTGCGAGCGCAGGCCAATTGCGACAAAAACGAGTTTGGTCCGGCAATTAACGACTACTCAAGGGCAATCGACTTAAAGTCCGATGATCCTTCTCTGCTCGCGGCGCGCGGGTTTGCGCGGCTGAAGAACGGCGACAAGAGCGGAGCTCTGGAAGACTTCACCAGAGCGATCGCCCTGAAGCCGGACGAAGGCATCTACTATCAGGCCAGGTTATACCTTGAGAACGGCGAGTTTGACTCTCAGAAAGCGCTCGGCGATCTGACGCATCTGATCGAACTTTATCCCGGTAAGACCGAGCTTTATTTGCGACGCGCCGATCTCAACCTTAAACTCCGTAAGTACGATGAGTCACTGGCGGACTATGAGAAAGTTTTGTCCAAAGAGCCGGCGAATGTCAGGGCCCTGGCGGGCAAGGGGGAAGTAATCGCGAACCAAGGTGCTCGCAAGGCCGGCGCGGAGCTCCTCCAACAGGCGCTCCGGCTGGCCACTGATCCCAAAGAACAAGAAAAGATTCAGGCCAAGCTCCGTGGGATCGGCGTTGGCCCGTTGTAGTCTGTCACCTTGGAGCTGAGACTAGACGTAGGTGTTATCATCGCCGCCGCCGCTATCGTCTCCGCCAAAATCGGTGTTATCAGACACATAATCGTCACTAGTTGCCGGATCGGGGTCGGGGTCCGGGTCCGGATCGGTGTAGGCGGTTTGATCGGCGTTGCTTTGATCCACCTGACCGCGGTTTTCGTCCCCCTGGTCGTAATAGTTGTTGATGACTTCCGTGTTCTCTGTCGGTGTGCCTCCGCCAAATAGCCCGCCCGACGGGCTGACCGCCCCGGAAAACGGGCCGGGATTGTGGCCGAGCAAGCCTTCGATACCCTGGAAGAGCAATGCTCCCCCAGCGACTCCGGCAGCCGTGGTCAAAGCACCTTGTAGAAACCCTCCACCCCTGGCCGCCGGTTGCGCTACCTGTGGGGGGTAACCGTAAGGTTGCGGCTGCGACTGTTGCGCTGGCTGAATCGGAGCCGGAGGCGGCGGCGGTGGCGTCGTCGCCCGCTGTGGTTGTCCGTGAGGTTGGCCGCCTCCGAACAGGCTGGCGACCCCTGCCAGAAAGCTCCCTCCCGCCGGCTGACTGCTCGGCGCAGGCTCCCTCTCGGCAAGCTGTTTCTCAAGAGCGCTGATTCGACTTTGCGCGCTGGCCACAGCTTGCTGCATCACGAGAAGGCTCTGGACCAGCATGTACGGAGCCGCAGGAATCTCAGCGACCTTGCTTCGGATCAATTGATCAGCCTCGGCATCTTTGCCCTGGGGGTTAGCCTGGCTGAGCCGATCGAACAGACCGGATATGAGATTACGTTCTTCGGGTGTCATAGTTTAAAGAAGACCTTGTTCTCCACTTTGACAAGTCTTGGCCGCACCAAGTTCAAAAGGAGTTGGCAGTGTCAGTGTCAGTGTCAGTGTCAGTGTCAGTGTCAGCCGCCCGCTGAACGCTGAACTCCGAACGCTGAACTCCGAACGGTGAGCTCCTACACGCCGACACGCCCCTCGCCGACCCGCCGATACGTCCTCCTGCCCCCTCGCCGATCCGCCGACCCGTTTCCCCCGCTACCCTCTCTCGAAACTGTATTTACCGGGGCCGACGAATAAAAAGACCATCATAATGCAGAACATTTCGATGGAGCGCGAGTATTGCGTGAAGTTTTGTGGATGCTCCCGGAAGGTTGAAACAAAAGCAACGACCATGGTGAACGCGATCAGGATAGCGGCGGGTCTGAAGAGGAATCCAAGGACAATCAAAATTCCTCCCGCGAACTCGGACAACGCAGCGAGAAGCCCCCAGATATTGGGCATGAATTTGATGCCCAGGCTGGCCATCGCATGGCCATAGTGGGTCCACGACGCTTGACCGCCAGAGAGTTTGTGCCAGCCAAAAACGATAAAAATAGCACCCACACCGAGGCGACCGATCAGCAGTCCGAGATCTGCGTGTTTGGCCAAAGACTTGAACATGATACTCGTTTAACTTACCGCGCCGTCATCCGTCAACGGGAAGACCGCCGATCGGGTCCCGATGGGGGCCGAATGCCGGCTGAACGTAACAGGGGGCGAACAAGTTCCATCGGCAAGCCAACGACATTGGTGAAAGAACCGTCGATTCGCTCAATGATGGCGTTCGCCGATTCCTGTGCCGCATAGGAACCCGCCTTGTCGAGCGGGTTCACGACTTTCAAGTATTCCGTAATTTCTCCATTTGTCAGGGAGCGAAAGGTGACCGTGCTGGAAGCCGTCCGCAGGGTGAGGCGCGCGGCTTTAGCCTCGATTATCGCGACTCCCGTAATGACTTCGTGCGTCTTTCCCACGAGTTTTTGGAGCATCCGGTGGGCATCGTCGAGATCCTGTGGCTTTCCAAAGATCTCTAACCCAAGCGCCACCACGGTATCGGCTCCGAGTACCACCGAATCGGGAAATTGGGCCGCGACAGCCGCAGCTTTAAGCCTGGCATTGAATCGTGTTAGTTCACTGGCGGTAAGAAAGTCGCAAGAGAGTTCTGACACATCCGGACGAACTACTTCGGGATCAAAGTTTGCCTCACGGAGCAGTTGGACGCGGCGTGGCGAACCGGATGCCAGGATCAATCGATTCATACGATGGGGAGTTGGCGGACGGCGAGGTTTTTGGCGTTGGGTGCTTTCAACCTGGCGCCGTTAACAGCTCCCCCCTGACAACTGACACTGGAAATCGAGGCCGATCCTTCATCGCTGCGATTTTCCTTTTGTACTATCCGCCTTACCGATGGAGGGAGGGCTAAGTTCCTTATAATCTCCAGGAATGGCAAAGTCTGTGTCGGGCAGGTCCATTTCCTGGGCGGAGTCGATGGTCATGACAATTTTTTGCCCCATGACTGTCTGCGTGGTGCGTACGGGCAATCCCGGATATTTGTCAGGAGGAATTGACATGCTGCGAAAAGCATCCATCGCCGGACCGTTCTGTGCCTGGTAGAGCGCAGCCACGATCTTTTGGTAGTTTGGATATTGTTTTGCGATAGAGATGTTCATCTGGATGCCGTTGAAAGTCGTGGTGTATTCCTCGGTATCAAACCCGTTGATTTTTTCCTGTTTGCCGGTGGACTTCAGCTGAACATCTGCGGGGTTGTCCAGCTTTTGTCCGAGCATCTCTTTGAGCGCTTTGGTCTGTTCCTTGACCTGATCAGGGGTGATCTTTAGAAAGACCTTATCGGGATGAATCAACAGCGTCGTCATTCCTGTTTCCGAATCGACGACTGCGCTGGCCGAGTCTCCGTCGTCGAGCCTGATTTTGGACTCTTTGATTTTAAGGGTGATTTGCTGAACCTGGCCTGAATGTTCGAATCGTTCCTTGATGACGTAGTCAGCCTTCGCAGTGAGCGCGAAGCAAGCAAGAGTGGCAGCCGCGACAATCGTTCTATTCATGAAAATGGGTCTACTTTAGCCGTTGCACCCCGCTAAATCCAGGAGTCAGGAGTCAGGAGCTCGAGGAGCTTGGGAAGGTTCCAGAATGGACGCGCGATCTCTATTCGGTCCTTTTCCTCCTTGGTGCCTTTAGGCCGTCAAAGCCGGTCTGCTTCCTGAATCCTGAATCTGAATCCTGAAAGAGCCTACTCTTTGATGATCGTTACGAGATCGAGTGATTCAGGAAGAAGCAGAGGAATTTGGACACCGAAGAGCAGAACCGGTTCGACTTTCCAATGGGCGAAATTATGTCCGGAAATTTCGAATGTCTTCCATTCGGAATTCACGCGAACCTGGTCGATCGATTTCTTATTCACGACGCAGAGCGCAGGTCCCGGTTGCTCCATGAAGGCCGGGAAGCTGGAGGGATCCAGGCGCTGGTGAAACGGGCGTACCTTGGCACGCAGATACCAGATTTGACTCTGTTCGTCGTAACCAATTGATCCAGTCCGCGTTTCCGCGGAGATCAAAGGCAGCGCGGTTTCAGCAATGCGCTTTGAGAGAAATTCCGGCTCGACCATTCGAAATCCGACGAGGGCAATCAGGAGATAGAAAACCGAGACGAGACCCAAGAGTGCTTGACGCAATCTGCTTTTGACCGCTTGTCGAGCCACCAGGATTGCTAGCATTGGATAAGCCGGAAGGACGTAGTGAGGTAACTTGGTTTGAATCAACGTGAACACCAACAGCACGGTGAAAACTGGCCCCAAAAGGAAGTTTTCGTCCGGTTCTCGATGGCTGAGAAGCCGCCTGAAACATCCAGGTAAAAACAGACACCATGGGAAAAAGCTGAAGAAGCTGACCACCAGATAGAAAGGCAGGAACAGAAGGTAACCTGCCGGACCGGCTCCTCCGTGGCTCTCCATCGGTTGCAGCGAACGTAGGATCACATGCTTTCCAAGTCCAATGTCCAGGTAAGCACCGTTGGTCGCGAGCAGCGCCGGAAGACCCCAAAGCCCGATCACGACGAGGACTACCAGCCCGCCCCGCAAAGCCGATCGAAACTCGACATGGTAACCGGCACGATTGAGAAACGCGCGGACGGGGGCGAAGAAGGCAGGGAGTAAGGCTGCCGGGCCTTTTGCCAGAAAGCCGAAACCCAGAGAAAGGTAGAAGATCCACCACCAGAATGTGGATTTCGGATTCCTTGACCGCTCCCAATCTGCCCATGTTGCGGTGAGAAAAAAGAGCACCAACGGCATATCAGCAACGGCTGCCCGGGCATGGATGAATACCTGAAGGCTGGTTGCGAAAATGATGCCTGACCAAATACCGACCCGGGGGCCGAAGATCCGGCTCGAAAACATCCACGTGGCAACGCTGGCGAGCGCGGCGAAAATCACCGAAGGGAACCGTGCGGCGAAATCGGTCTCCCCCAAGCCATCAAAGGAAAGAACCTGGCACCAATAAATCAACGGCGGTTTATCGAATCGATACTCGCCGTTGAGCCTCGGTACCAGGTAATCGCCGCTCTGCCGCATTTCCCGAGAAGCTTCAGCAAACCGGGGTTCATCCCGATCAATGAGTGGCAATAACCAGTTTCCAACCGAGAAAAGCAGCACCGTGGACAAGGTAAAAAAAGCGACACAGAGCGGCCCATTCGCAGCAGTCATTCGACAAAAGATTTGCCTCGTGTAGGTACTCTTCGGCATGCGGGATCACCAGAGTTACCATAGTCGACTAAAATCAAGCGAAGTTTCCGCCGTCTTTCTCTTTAGTCCGCTGATTGTCGGGCTTACCTTATGCGGACTCAGTTTTTTTTGTGACCAGGCTGTCCTACAATGGGTAAAAGAGCACGACTGGACATTGCTCAAATCGATTGCCGGGTTTCTCAGCAAGTGGGGAGATGGAACGGCACTAATGCTTTTTGGATGCCTGGGTCTTGGTCTCGCCTTGCTGGCCCGGAACCGAATCGCCTGCAAGATCTTGTTGTGCATGCTGATCGCGGCGACGATTTGCGGGGCGATCGTGAACTCCGTCCGTCTGCTCACCGGTCGGGCCCGTCCCAGCAACACGGAAGCAATACAAGAGTGGAACGGCTTATGGCGAGGTCGGGAATCCCTTCTGTTCTACAGCCAATACCATTCATTTCCTTCGGGGCACACCGGCGTGGCATTTGCTCTCTTTGGCGTAATTCTATTCGCTGACCGCCGCCACGGCTGGTGGGCGTTACTTGCTGCTGCTGCAATTGCCTGGTCGCGGATCTATTCCAGTGCTCACCATCTTTCGGACGTCATGGTGGGCGCCTTTTTGGGGCTGGTGACCGCCTCTTTTGTCTGGGAACGAATCGAGCCGCGAGTCGACCGGCACCTGAGGAAATCCTTCTGAACGGGAGTTCAGGAGCCAGGAGTCAGGAGCCAGGATTCAGAATTCAGGAGTTCAGACGCCGACACGCCGACACGCCGACACGCCGACACGTTTCCGCCGCCACTCCTGCAACTTCTGAACTCCTGTAAGTGAATTTCTTTCTTCCGCTCTCTCCCGGTGCTAGTTTGCGTAGGGACGCTCAGTCCTGCAATCTGCTTATGGAAATCGATTTTCAGGCCATTCAGACCGACGACTTAAAATCTCGAATTGGGGAACTGCGGAGGTACCTTTGACTACCCAAAGCTCCAATCGCGGCTCCACGAGCTCGAGCAGCAGATGACGGCTGCCGATTTTTGGAACAACAAGGATCGCGCCCAGACCAGTATCGACGAGGCTTCTTCTCTCCGCGCAAAAGTCCATCCGCTGGAGGCTCTGGTCCAGAAGGCAGACGATCTCGAAGTCTTGAAGGGACTCGCAGAGGAAGAGAATGGTTCTGACGCCCGGTTAGCCGCTTTCCAAGAGGTCCAAAGCGAGTATTCCGCCCTCGTGAAAGAGCTGGAGGATTTCGAGCTCAAGATGCTTCTTTCCGGTGAGTTTGACAAAAACAACGCGTTCGTGACGATTCACGCCGGGGCAGGGGGCACAGAATCTTGCGACTGGGCAGACATGCTCTTTCGCATGTACCAACGCTGGATCGAACGAAACGGATTTAAGACCCAGATCGTCGATATTCAAGAGGGTGACGAAGCCGGTATCAAATCGGTGACCGTGCTGGTCAGCGGGGAGTACGCGTATGGCTATATCCAGACCGAACGGGGTGTGCATCGCCTAGTGAGAATTTCTCCTTTTGACGCGAACAAACGCCGTCATACTTCCTTTGCCAGCGTGGATGCGGTGCCCGAACTGAAGGAAGACGTAGAGGTCGAAATCAACGAAAAAGATTTGGCCATTGATACTTTCCGGAGCGGTGGAAAAGGTGGCCAAAACGTCAACAAAGTGGAGACTGCGGTTCGAATTACCCATGTGCCGACAGGAATCGTTGTCGCGTGCCAGGCCGAACGAAGCCAAGGCAGAAATCGTCAAATGGCCTTGAACATGTTAAAGGCCAAAATTTACCAGATTGAACAGGATCGAAAGCGGGCTGAACTGGATCGTCAATACGGGGAGAAAGGGGATATTGCCTGGGGAAATCAGATCCGTTCGTACGTCTTTCAGCCCTATCAGATGGTCAAAGATCATCGCACGGGAATCGAGACCAGCAATGTTCAATCTGTCATGGATGGAGAGATCAATCTCTTTATCGAAGGTAAACTCCGGGGATTGACTAACAAAAAGGGCAGCGCGCCGGACGAAATATGATTGGGAAGGAGTTCAGGAGTTGCAGGAGTGGCGGCGGAAACGTATCGGCGTGTCGGCGTCTGAACTCCTGAATCCTGACTCCTGAATCCTGATTCCTGATTATCTAAGGGGCTCCAGATCGGTGTCCGTTTGCGCCATCGAAGCAAACTCCTGATCGAGTTGAACAGCTCGGCGAAGGTGCTCCCGGGCTTCATCCAGGTGCCCGAGCTGCGCGGCGTAGCAGGCTAGGTTGAATTGGATGATTCCGCAGTCCGGAAATTTTTCGCCGGCTTGGAGAAGAATTTCATTTGCGAAAGCTAAACCTCGAGCGCGTCGTGTCGCGTAGGCCAGCGCAATCGGCCAGCCCGGTTCTTCGGGTTCCATTTCCAATAACCGCAAGGCGACGGACTCGGCTTCAGACCATTTTTGCCAGTGCTGATAGACCTCTAACCAAACAGCCAGCACCACTGGGAGTTCTTTCGAGGCTTCCGGTAATTCTTCAAGCTCTTGGACCGCTTCTTGGAAAAGAGAGAGTTCGGCAAATCCGGAGGCGGCCAGGAGCCGGCGTTGAAGAAACTGCGGATCAATCGTCACAGTGATCTCAGATCCAGGTTCCATTTGGAATCACGGCATTTTTCGGGATCACCACCACGCCGTCTCGTATATAATAATTTGTACTATCCACGTTGGGCGCTTTCCCATCCGGGGTAATGACCACGCTCTCACCGATCCGAGCATTTTTGTCGATAATCGCGCGATCGATCACAGAGTTTCTGCCGATTCCGATCGCCGGGCGGGGGCTGGAATCAGGGAAAGTCTCGAACGCTTCGTCTTCGTAATAGTCTGCGCCCATGATCACCGAATTCCTGATCGTCGCGCCGCTCTCGATAATGCTGCGGATGCCGATCACTGCTCTTTCGATGTGGGCATCGGAAATAATACAACCGTCGCCCACAATTGCCCGTCGGATCGTCGCGGCGTTGACCTTGCTGGCTGGAAGAAATCGAGGCCTCGTGTAGATGGGAGAAAGACGGTTAAAAAAATTATACGGGGGAAGGGTATCTGTCAGCGCCAGGTTAGCCTCAAAGAAGGCGCGAACGGTGCCGATGTCCTCCCAGTATCCCTGAAAGATGTAGGCCATTACCTTATGGGATTGCAGGGATGACGGGATGATATTCTTGCCAAAATCGTCTTCGTCACTCTCAAGGCAATTGATTAAAACATTTCGGTTGAACACGTAAATGCCCATCGAGCCTTGGTAAAGCTCAGAACTTTCCGGCAATCCAAGTTCCGTCAGCAGAATCGGGGGAATCCTTAACTCGTCCAAGAGAGCCGGATCCTTTGGCTTCTCGTCAAACCTGAAAATTCGCCGGTGCGCGTCGCTATGCATGATCCCGAACGAAGACGCGGCCACTCGATCGACCGGCGTCGTGGCAAGGGTAATGTCGGCCCCTGTTTCTACGTGCTGCCGCAAAAGCAAGCGATAATCCATCTGGTAAAGCTGATCGCCGCTGAGGATCAAATAGTGCTCATAAGGACCTTCGAGGAAATAACGAAGGTTTTGACGCACGGCATCGGCTGTGCCTTGGTACCAGCGGGCAGCCTCCGGCGTTTGTTGAGCAGCCAGGATTTCTACAAAGTTCCGTGAAAAATTGTCAAACTTATAACTCGCATTTATATGGCGATGCAGCGAAGTACTGTTGAATTGCGTCAGAATATAGACCCTTCGAAGCCCGGAATTAAGACAGTTACTGATTGGGATATCCACCAATCGATATTTGCCTGCCAAAGGCACAGCCGGTTTTGCGCGATCCTTGGTCAGCGGAAACAGGCGTGTTCCAGCACCACCTCCCATGATGATGGAGAGAGTTCCGTTCTGAAGGGACGTGGGATCCATGGTTTGCGGAGAGTTCGAGCCGCAGTAGTCTGGGCTTTGACGCATCTTGCAAGCGCTCAATTTCTTTGTCACGATGGTTTTTACTTATGTGCGGGATAATCGGATATATCGGCAATGCAGAAGCGACTCCTATCCTGCTGGACGGTTTGCGCCGGCTCGAATATCGCGGGTACGACTCCGCGGGCGTCGCCACGGTGGAAAACGGTGTGATGGAGCTCCGGAAGTGCGCGGGCCGTATCGCGAGCCTGGCGCAGCTGGTTCAAAGGGAACCGGCCTATGGTACCGCCGGCATTGGACACACCCGGTGGGCGACCCATGGAAAGGTCACCGACGAAAATGCCCATCCGCATCTCGATCAAAGCGGGAAATTGGCGCTCATCCACAACGGGGTGATCGAGAATTTTCAGCAATTGCGGGATCAACTCATCAGTCAGGGTCATACCTTTCGATCGGAGACCGATACCGAGGTGTTGGCTCACTTAATTGGTCATCTTTTTGATGCCGTACCTGGGCCGCGCGATAAAAAAAATCTGCTCCACGCCTTTCGGCTGGCCCTCAAACAGGTCATCGGCACCTACGGGGTAGCGCTTTTTCACATCGACGTGCCCGATGTGATACTCGGAGCGCGGCGTGGCAGTCCCCTTATCCTCGGCGTTGGTAAAGGTCAGAACTTTATCGTCAGTGACGTCAGTGCGATCGTGGCTCACACCAGGGACGTCGTTTATCTGGATGATTACGATGTGGTCTCGATCGAAAGAGATCAATTCGATATCATCTCCCTGGCGGGAGCGGATGCTTCGTTCCAGGTGAGCAAAGTGGAGTTTTCGTCTGAAGACGTGGATTTGGGGAGTTTTCCCCATTTCATGCTCAAGGAGATTTTCGAGCAGCCGAACGCCATCCGGGATGCGATGCGCGGCCGCCTCTCAATCGAGGAATGCACCGCCAAGCTCGGTGGGCTCAATATGTCGTCGCGGGAGTTGCGGGACGTTGACCGCATCGTTCTGACCGCTTGTGGAACGGCTCTCCATGCCTGCAGAGTCGGGGAATGCCTGATCGAAAGTCTCGCGCATATTCCAACCGAGGTCGAATTCGCCAGCGAATTCCGCTACCGCAACATGCCGATGAAC
>DATHPI010000303.1:0-4583 GCA_035484035.1 Chthoniobacterales bacterium | reverse complement strand
CGCCGACCCGCCGACCCGTTTCTCCCCTGGGGTCACGCCACAAGGCAGGATGACGCGGAAAGCCCCGGTTCGAACTCCTCACCCTACCAGAACGCCGATACGTTTCCCCTCGCTGACACTGACACTGGCACTGACACTGGTTTAGTTGAACTTCGCGGCGCATCGCTGGAAGGCCACAGACGCACTGGGATGAATCAAGAGTAATCTTTCGATTTCTCTGGTACTAACGCCACTCTGAACCGCTAAGGCCGCCAGGTTAATCACCTCGGAGGCTTGATTGCCGATGGCCAGGCAGCCTCTAATCTGTTTGGTCGATCGCTCAGCAATAATCTTAATCAGGGTCTTGGAGGGTTGGGCAATGGTTTTGTCATCGGCCGTCACCAGCTCGACGGTTTCCGATTTCGTTCCGACATCGAGCCCTGCTTGGATGGCTTCTTGTTCCATCCAACCAACAGCGGCCACGGGTGGGTCGGTATCCAGATACCGCGGAACCCAGCGTGAACTAAAGAGCGTGGTCCCGCCGGTGATGGCGTCAATGGCGACCCGAGCTTGTGAAGAGGCGGCGCTGTCCAGCATATTAAGACCATTAACGTCACCAACGGCGTAGATATTTCTCCGGGAGGTTCGCAGCTGCGCATCGACCTCGACAAAGGGTGTCGTGGCGATGCCCAATTCCGCCAGTCCGAGATTCTCGGTATTCGGCCGGCGCCCCGTCGCCACCAGTAATAGATCGGGTGAAATCTCGGTTCCATCAGCCTTTGTAATGATTGGCCACCCATCTTCGATCGGTATATCGGCGACGGCGATTTGCCGGCCAAGAATCAGTTCCACTCCAGTTGCGGCCAGCTGCTGAGCAATGTGCTTTCCGACACTGGCATCCCAGCCCGGGAGCAATTGTTCACTCTGTTCCGCCAGCGTCACCTGGCAGCCGAATCCACGGTAAATGGCGGCAAATTCGCAACCGACATACCCGCCGCCGACAATGAAAAGGTGGGCCGGCGTATGAATTGTATCGAGCAATTCATCGCTATTGACCATTCGAGAATTTGGAGACCCGGGATAGTCTGGCCGAGCCCCCGTCGCCAAGATGATTGAGTCCGCTTCAATTTCTTCCTGGGTCTCATTTTTGGTCGTGATTCGAATGCGGTGCTCATCGACCAGCGTTCCGCGTCCGAAGGCGACCCTGACATTCAGCTCTTCTAAATCGTGCTGCAGAGCGCCCGCCAACCGACTGCTGGCAGCGCGCTGGGCTTTCTTCCATTGGACCAGGGATTCCGTAAAAAGATCGACATCGACTCCGGCTTTTTTACCCTTAAAAAATTCGCCATGGAGTCGTGCGGCTGCATGAAGAGCTCGAACCGCGTATGACCCGTGATGAAGCCGTGTGCCGCCCAGCGCACCGTTTTCGATGACCACTACTTTCAATCCTTTGTTCGCTGCCAGCAGCGCCGCCTCGCTGCCTCCAGATCCAGTACCTACGACCGCAAGTTGATATTTTTCGTTCATATCGTTACCGGCCCTACCTTCCACTAGAACCGTCCGCGCCTCATCTATTGTTTTGGCTTTCAAAAGCTGCGCGATCGTGGCTGGTCCGTGGATGACCTGCCCAGAGGTGTGCGCCATACCGAGAAGTAATCGTAACTCGACTTACAAAATATGGGCAAAGCGAATTCGGCTGGGCCAATGTCTTACCCCGATTAACTCGAATTGGCGCGACGACAAATCCGGCCGCTGTTTTTGGGTGGGTTTGATTCGCATGATCATCCAAAAAAGTTTTGAGTCACATCACGTTATCGCCATCACTCAAACCGCGCATGCCTGGGTTTCAGGACAACTCGCCCGGGAATGGGGTAACAAAAGTTTTCCACGTTTTGCCCCGGTCGAACCGCTTTGTTATGCCGCCGAGCAACACGATCGAGGGTTTCTCGATTGGGAGCGGCAACCGATGTTAAATCCAAGAAGTGGATTGCCACACACGTTTGAAAACATTCCACTGAGGCTGGATGTTGAACTCCGGAAAAAGAGCATTCTTGAGTTAAAGGCAGTGTCTCTCTATGCAGCTCTAGTGACCTCGCTCTATTTTGCGAGAACCGTGGGGAAACAGAGCCCCTTGGAAAGTCACGATGACCGCCTGAGAATCGCGGAATTCCTTCGCGAACAAAAAACGTTGCAGCACAACCTTCTGAGTTCTCTGCGGAAAGATCCTTATTTGCGTTCGGCTTGTTCGGAACGAGCGATTGAATATAACCAGGGGCTTTTGGCGGCCTGGGACCAACTTTCGGTGGAACTTTGCCGTGATCCCAAGCGCAATTTCTCGATCAATAATGTCCCGTCCGCTTTGGATAAGACCTGCCGGTTATCGATCACCTCGGTTGATCCAAGCTCCAGGGAAGTTGGCCTGGAGCCCTGGCCATTTTCCAAACCGCAAGTCGAACTAACGTGCGAAGGCCACGTCCTGGACCGGCGCTTTACCTCGGAGGCTGACTTACGAAGATATTTAAAAGACGCCCGGCGAGTTTCAGTTATTTACACCCTGATTCCGTCTACCCAGGCTTCGATGAGCTGATTTTCTTACTGGATCGTCCACAAGGGAAATAAGTCTCCTTCTTTCAATCCAGGGTCCCGATAATAAATGAGCTCTAATCGGCCGTCGTGGCAGGAACCCATCAGCGGTTTATTCTCCCCGAACATGAGGGTATTGAAAGAACCTCGATAGGTCCGAAGCGAGATCCGTACGATGACACGATGTTTGTGCGATTCCTGACCGACCGCAACCACTCTTGCTGGAATCAATGTCATTCCGCCGCCTTCAGCTCCGGCTTCTCTAAAGTTGTTTTAACATTCTTTAAATATGTTTTTGAGATAGTTGGGTAAATAAAGCGGCAAACCGCTTACTCATGCGGATTGCTGTCGTGAGGGCAATCTTCCTTCTTCGCCCGGTAATATTAGCTCCGCCAATACCCTTTTTGAACGGTTGTCGTTGCTTTCGGGTATATCTCCCCCCTCAATTGTGCTCGTGCTCGTTATCGTTATCGTGCTCGTCTTCGTCGTTCGGTTGGTGTGCGCGAAACCTGGGAAGACCGATTCGGCGCGAGGACGAGGACGAGGACGAGCACGAGCACGATTCGATCAGGTCAACTTTTTCCGAGAGGAATGGAATCCGGAAGAATCACCCTTTAGTATGACTGCGATACACTTATGAAACCCGCCTTTCCAGATATCAATAAAATCCCTTACGAAGGTCGTTCCTCCCAGAACCCTCTCGCTTTCAAACATTACGATGCCACCAAAGTCATCGAAGGTCGGTCCATGGCCGATCATCTTCGCTTTTCCGTGGCCTACTGGCACACTTTCCGCAACGCGTTGAGTGACCCGTTTGGGGTCGGAACAGCTCTCCGCCCGTGGGACGATGGTTCGCCTTCCATTGAGAACGCCCGGCGTCGGGCGTACGTGGCCTTTGAGTTCATTGAAAAACTCGGTGCGCCCTTTTACGCCTTTCACGATCGGGACGTCGCACCTGAAGGGGCCAGCCTCGCAGAATCTAACCGCAATCTCGATCAAGTCGTTCAAGTCCTGAAAGAAGAACAGCAACGCACCGGAATTAAACTCCTTTGGGCCACGGCCTGCCTCTTTATCCATCCGCGTTTCGTTCACGGAGCCGCCACCAGCTCAAATGCCGGCGTATTTGCCTACGCAGCCGCCCAAGTGAAAAAGGCGATCGAAGTGGCTCATGAACTGAACGCCGAGGGCTACGTATTCTGGGGCGGTCGCGAAGGGTACTCCAGCCTGTGGAACACCGACATGAAACGTGAGGTGGATCACCTGGCAAAATTCCTCCACATGGCTGTCGATTACAAAAAGCAGATCGGCTTTAAGGGAGCCTTTTACCTGGAGCCCAAACCGAAGGAGCCGACCAAACACCAATACGATTTTGACGCAGCAACTTGCCTGAATTTCCTGCGCGAATACGGGCTGCTCGAACATTTTAAACTGAACCTCGAAACGAACCATGCGACGCTGGCGGGCCACACCATGCATCATGAATGCGAAGTCGCCGCTGCCGCCGGCGCGCTTGGGACCCTCGACGCCAATACCGGAGATGAATTGATTGGCTGGGACACGGACCAATTCCCGACTAACCTCTACCTGTCAACCCAGGTCATGCTGACCGTTCTCAAAATGGGCGGGTTCACCACCGGCGGACTCAATTTTGACGCCAAAGTGCGGCGTGAAAGCTTCGAACCGGTCGATCTCTTTTATGCGCACATCGGCGGCATGGATGCTTTCGCGCGCGGCTTAGAAATCGCGGCGGCCATTCGCGCCGATGGACGGCTGGCCGAACTGGTCAAAAATCGTTACGCGTCTTGGGACACCGGGATTGGCGCGGCCATCGAATCGGGCAAAGAAAATTTCACTTCGCTGGAGAAATACGCCCTAAGCCAACCGGACCCCATCCAAACGATCAGCGGACGCCAGGAGCTTTTCGAGAATATCGTCAATCAGTTCGTCTGAGGAAGCGCCAGGGGAAACGTGTCGGCGTATCGGCGAGGGGCGGGTCGGCGTAGCGCTAACGGCGCCGGTAG
>DATHPI010000302.1:0-5271 GCA_035484035.1 Chthoniobacterales bacterium | reverse complement strand
GACCAAGATCATCGACGATCCGCTTGGGCAAGCGCTCGATGTCATTGGGTTTAATCAGTACCTTGGATGGTATGAGCAGAAACCGGAAGCAGCGGACAATACCGTCTGGAAGACTGCTTACAAAAAGCCGCTGATTGTCAGTGAATTCGGGGGAGAAGCAAAATACGGGCTCCACGGCGATCCGGACATGCGTTGGACTGAAGAGTACCAAGCAGATCTTTACCGGCATCAACTGCTGATGCTCAAAGGCATTGGTCAGTTACAGGGCATGAGTCCCTGGATCCTGATGGATTTCCGTTCACCGCGCCGCCCTCTGCCTGGTATTCAGGATTATTTCAATCGAAAGGGACTCATCTCCGATCAGGGTGAAAAGAAGCAAGCATTTTATATTTTACAGAAGGCGTACCAGGAAGGGTTCCCAATCTTGAAATCAGCATTAGACTCGGTACTCAAGTCGTCTCAAGGATAGGCTCAGGGTTCAGGTGTCGCTTGGTTGTCGCTCCAATAAAGGAGGCCAGGACGGCCGCCAGAAGGCAGAGCAGCCCGGACGTAAAGAAGGCGATTGAGTAATCTCCGGTCTGAGTTCGCAAGATGCCGGCCAGCCAAGCAACAGCAGCCGCCCCGATCTGATGCGACGCGGCAATCCAACCAAACATTAGCGCAGCATTTTCTTCTCCGAAAACATTGCCCGCAAGTCGGACGGTGGGTGGTACCGTGGCCACCCAGTCGAGCCCGTAAAAGACCGCATAGATCGATAAGCCGTAAAAATTGAAGTTGAACGCGATCGGCAGAAATATGAGTGAAAGTCCCCGAAGAGCATAATACCAGGCCAACAGCCTCCTGCTGTCAAACCGATCAGTGAGCCAACCGGACACGGTGGTCCCAACCAAATCAAACACCCCTATGACCGCCAACAGGTTAGCCGCCCCAACTTCTGGAATGCCGCGATCGATGCAGGCGGGAATGAGATGTGTCCCGATCAAGCCATTGGTCGAAGCGCCGCAAATAAAGAAGGTACCGGACAAGAGCCAAAAATCACGAGATAAAAGGCCGCGGCGGAGGGCCGACAAGGCTCGATGAGCCGGATTCTCGCTTCGTCTCTCGACGCGGTGCAGATCAATCTCTCCGTAGCGCGGCAGCCCTATGTCCGAGGGACGATTTCGCAATAACAGCGCAGCAATCGGAGCCATCACCAAGGCGATCAAGGCAACCGTCAAAGAAACGACACGCCACCCGAAATTGACGGAAAGGGTAGCCAGAAGCGGCAGAAAAATGAGCTGACCGGTCGCGCTGCTGGCGGTCAAAATCCCGAGGACCAATCCTCGATTTTGCACAAACCATCTTTCGGCAACCGTTGCCCCAAGTACCATCGCGATCATACCGGTTCCCGACCCGACCAAAAATCCCCAGAGTACCATCATCTGCCAAGGAGCTCGCATCAGGGCGGTCAATGCGACACCGACGTTTAGAACCACCAATGAAAAGCTGACCGTCCGCCGAAGTCCAAATCGCTCCATTACGGCGACCGCAAACGGCCCGATCATTCCGAAGAGAAAGATATTCACTGCGATGGAGGCGCTGATGGTGGCAGCTGACCAACCAAACTCTTTTTCCAGAGGAACGAGTAGGATGCTTGGCGTGGCCCTGACTCCCGCACCTAAAAGGAGGATCAAAAAGGTCATCCCAGCGACCACCCAGGCGTAGTGTACGTTTAAAGTATTTTTCATCGTTCCTTAGGGACAAATGAGAACCGCCGCTGAGAACTTCACTGGCGCCCGGTCAGGCTCACTTGGGAAATGTCATATTTTGGGTTTCACCGATCGCTGCCCGATAATCGGCGGAGGGGCCTTGGCTGAGATCAATTCGAACGAGAGGCATGAGAAGGCATCTTTCTGGGTTGGGGACAGGTCATTTTTGATTTGCGATACGAGCTTTGGCGGCGGCAAACTCCCATGGAGACAACAGGCCAAGGTCCGGTGGGAAGGCATTTTGGAAGAAGCTCCTGGGCATAGGTGTATTTACACGTACTTCCAGAGCTAATCACGAATCTGGCTGTCCACAACCAAAAATATTATGCCAACTACACCTGATTTCAGCGTTGCAGGAAAACACGTTCTAATCACCGGAGGAACCGGCGGTATCGGCGGGGCCTTCGCCAACGCTTTTCTCAATCACGGCGCGCAGGTCATCCTCGCGGACCTTGAAGCCCCGAAGGACGGGACCGATTTGCGCTGTCGCTATGAACAACTGGATGTGCGCGACGATGATGCAGTCCAGGCCCTCGCGGCTCGGGTTGAGAAGCTCGACGTGGTGATTCATTGCGCGGGGCGTCTCGTTCGGTGGGAGGAATACAAGCCGGAAGTATTCAAAGACATTTTAGATATTCATTTGGTCGGTAATCTGCGCCTTGCGAATGCGTTTCGACCTCACCTGAAAGCCAGTGGTGGCTGCCTCATCAATATCGCCTCGATGTACTCCTATTTCGGCGCACCTCATATACCCGCATACGGCGCCGCTAAAGCCGGAGTGGTCTCGTTGACCAAGTCATTGGCCATCTCGTTTGCCAAAGACGGTATTCGCGTCAACGCGATCGCTCCCGGCTGGATCAAGACAGAAATCAGCCGTGCTGGCCGGGAAAACCCGGAATTCAACCAGAAAGTCGTTGCCCGCCTTCCCGGTGGCGAATGGGCAGAGCCCGAGGAATTGGCGGGAGCCGCCATCTTCCTGGCCTCGGCGGCATCGAGGCTAATTAACGGTGTTACAATCCCAGTGGACGGAGGCTACACCGCAAGTTGAGGCGAAAGAGGGGCGTTGGGTGCTCGCGAGGCAGACGAGCACTAGGATGATGCCCTTCTCGTTAAATCTGGCCCTGCATCGGCAATAGGTAGTTGTGTAACTTACGTTGGGCCAAGTGCAGGCGGGTTTTCACCGTTCCCAGGGAGAGTTGCCTTTTGGCGGCAATTTCACGCTGGCTCATCCCTTTAAAAAAGGCCAGATTGATCACTTCTTTCTGTGCTTCAGGCAGTTCCTGAATCGCGCGTTTCAGAAGCTCTGACAGGTCGTGCACTTCGACTTGGTTGGATTTAGGAGCGATCTCATAGGTCAAAGGATTGTCGACGTCGGATTTCAAGCTTTCGGTGGCACGTCGATAAGCGGCTCTGCGACGTAGTCGGTCAAAGGCACGTCTGCGTGCCAAGGTTACTAAAAGGCCTCGCAAACCGTTCCCATTTGGTTTGTAGCGATCGCCTTGCTCCCACACCTGCAACAGAACGTCATGGAGAACGTCATCCACTTCTGACTCGTCATGAATCACACCTAAGATCACTGTTCGCAGGAGAGACTCATACCGTTTGTAGATGCATTGAAGTGCATCCTCTTCGCGGTTGACGACGGCCTCCATCAACTGGTCATCCGTTGTTCGCGTCACTTCATCTGTCGGTTGTTGTTGAGTAGTCACGAGGAACACTCTAAAGAATTTGCTCCACTTGGAAATCGGTGGTGACCACGATAGAGGCTTCGGCGAAACCCTGAGGCGAGATCGTCATTCGTTCCGGGGTAGGCGAATTTTTGAGGCAGATCCGCGGATCTCTGACTACCCTTTTTTCAGGGAATACCCTGAATTCAATTCGGCGATGAATCCAATTTGCCAGACACGCCCGAAACCATTAGTAGGGTCGCCAACGAAAGGGTCAGGAGTTTGGAAGTCGGTCCTTGGAGGCAAATGCCCAGATTACCACAATGAGTAAGCGCGTGGTCGAGGTGCAGGTTCGTGCCATTGTGGCTGCCGAGGGCGGTTTCGCAGTTTTCCTTGGGAACCAGGAAAAGACTTTCGTCATCTTCGTCGATGAAACAGTTGGAGCGGCGATCGAGATGTCGCTGCGAGGAGTCCGAAAGGAACGCCCACTTACCCATGATCTGCTGGCGAACATCTTGCGAGAACTCGGAACGAAGATTGAAAGGGTGGTGATTAGCGATCTCAAGAGCGGCACTTGTTATGCAAGATTGGTTCTGACTGTGGAGAACGAACTAAAACAAAAAAAAATCATGGAGATCGATGCGCGTCCCAGTGACAGTATCGCGGTGGCAATCGCGCAGCAGGCTCCAATCTACGTGAGCCTGAACGTTTGGGAAGAACTCGAAGATATGACCGAGGCGCTTCGAAAGTTGGAAGCAGAAGGCTTGCCCAGGCAAAAGAATGGTGGCGAAGGCATTTCCTAAAAGGGGAGGGCAGCAGGTTAGCATTCCGACTATCAGTAATGTGAGAGACTAAGATATCAGAAAATCGCCGGTGAAATATTGAAATTATGGATTATATTGTTTGTGGAATCCTTCTGGCCTGAGGATCATTTAAAATTTTTAAGGCGCCGAAGACAGATTTCACCGCTCAACGCAGAGGCGCATAAACGGCGGCCTTCAGTGCGTTGTAGGGGAGGAGAGAGTCGTCCATGGAAGTGAGACGGGAAAATAATACAGAGTGGGTCAAGCGTTCACTGCTATATAAAGAGTATTCGGCCGAACTAGAAGAGATCCTTTTGCACAAGTGGATTGAAAGCGAGAAAGTCGGCTATGACATTGGTTTTGAACGTGCTCTGGTTGATTGGCATCTGAAATACCGATCGATCTGGCGCGCGAAAAGAATGAACCTTTTATCTGGCCAAAAGAGCCAAGACGGGGCGCCGCTCGGCGCTGGGGGGTGAGGCTTGGGGTAGGGTGAGGCTTACTCTGCTCTCGCTTAGAACATCAACCCTCACGAATTTTTGCTCGGACATTTCGCAGCGCCCTAAGTGAAGCTTGGGGTAGCGGCCCTTCAGTTGGTAAGGACGGGCGCTGTACACATTCTGAATCCGTTGCTTGGTGGATAGGATGAATGCCGAACAGGGCGTGGCTGCCAGCACTCCATCGACTGCTGACGTTTCAGTTTCTCCGAGGGTGTGCCGGGGGCAGATAAAATATCGGACCGAAAAGATTAATTACTACACAATTCTGATATGTTATGTAGTAATGGTTCATGTTATGCGATTTCCGCGTGTCAAAGCTCAGGGGCAGGGATTTTACCACTGCATTTCCGGATTCGTTCATGGTCTGTCTGTCTTCGGGGCTTCCGGTGCCCGTTGTTTGGAGGCCGAGGAGTTTATTTCCCTGATGCGCCGCCGGGAAGCCTTCAGCGGGATTCAGGTTCTGGACTACGTTCTGATGAACAATCATTTCCACTTGGTGTGCAAAGTGCCTGAACGCAAGTTATTGACCCAGAGCGAAATGCTGGGGCGCATT
>DATHPI010000301.1:0-15621 GCA_035484035.1 Chthoniobacterales bacterium | reverse complement strand
TTAAAAACATAAGTGTGGTCAAAGACGGTCGTGCAACCAGAGAGCGCAAGCTCGGCCAATCCAATCAGCGTGCTGGCCCGCGACGCTTCTTCCGTGGTGCGGGCCCATATTCGGTATTGAGCTTGTAACCAGGGAAAAAGGTTATTGTTCTGGGCGGCAGGAAGATTCCGCGTGAGGGTCTGATTCAAGTGATGGTGAGTATTGACGAAACCTGGCAGGACAATCTGCCCGGAAAGATCGAGCACCACGTCGGCGGTCGCCGGGAGTTCCCCGGTCAGACCGATTTGTTTGATGAAGCCACCCTCGACATAAATTCCGGCGTTTTTCAATTCCCGGCGTTGACCGTCCATTGTGACCAGCACTTCAGCATTTTTGGCAAGGAGGGTGGACATTGTGATGTATTGCGACCCTCGCTACCGTGGTCAACAGGATTCTATGGCCTTTTGACTATAATTTTTGTCAGTCGTAAGTGCCTTGTCAGAGTTTTCCTTGATCAATCGCCGGCACCCGTCTCGCCAGTTATGGCCAGTAATGAAGCTTTATAGGTTGCCTTCCCGATGACCGGATTCCCTCTTTGTCCACGGAAAAGAGGAACAACGAGGATTTGTGTCCTGAATGCTTGAACCGGTTCGTCGTAAAGGAAGAGACCGTTCTTTCATCCTGATGACTTAACCATTATAAAAATGATCCCGTCAGGCAGTGCAACCTTGTGAACTGAAACCGGCAAAGAGTATGAGCAAAATAAGAGTATTGGTCGGCACACGAAAAGGAGCGTTCATTCTGACATCGGACGGCAAGCGGGAGCGATGGAAGATCAGCGCCCCGCATTTTGCAGGCTGGGAAATTTATCATCTCAAGGGATCTCCCTCCGAATCTGACCGGTTGTTTGCATCACAGACAAGCGGTTGGTTTGGTCAGAAGATTCAGCGATCCGATGATGGCGGCGAGAATTGGAAGGCAGTTGGCAGCGAGTTCAATTACGACGGAGTGCCCGGCACTCACCAGTGGTACGACGGAACGCAGCACCCCTGGGAGTTCAAACGCGTCTGGCATCTTGAGCCCTCGCTTGCCGATCCAGATACCGTTTACGCTGGTGCGGAGGACGCGGCTCTGTTCAAGACGACGGATGGCGGCTGCACCTGGAAGGAGCTTGCCGGAGTTCGCAGCGTCAAGAGTCATCTTTGGCAACCGGGCGCGGGCGGCATGGGGCTGCACACCATCGTTCTGGATCCCGACAGGCCAGAACGGATTTTCATCGCGATCTCGGCGGCCGGCGTATTCCGGACAGATGACGCAGGCCAGACCTGGCAGCCAGCGAATCGCGGGTTGAAATCCCCGTACGAGATCCCCGATCCAGAGGCAGAAGTTGGGCATTGTGTCCATCGGATTGCCATGCATCCGTCCCGTCCTGGAGTGTTGTTCATGCAAAAACACTGGGACGTCATGCGCAGCGACAACGCCGGGGAATCTTGGCACGAGATCAGCGGCAATTTGCCGTCCGATTTCGGATTCCCGATCGATGTTCATGCCAACGAGCCGGAAACTATCTACGTGGTCCCCATCAAGAGCGACTCTGAACATTTCCCGCCCGAGGGAAAACTTCGGGTCTACCGCAGCCGGACAGGAGGTAGTGAATGGGAAGCGCTGACAAACGGTCTTCCCCAGCGGGACTGCTATGTCAATGTGCTGCGCGATGCCATGGCTGTTGACTCGCTCGACCCGTGCGGCATTTATTTCGGTACCACCGGCGGTCAGGTCTATGCATCGGCGGACAGCGGCGATACGTGGAATTCTATCGTCCGGGATCTTCCGGCAGTGTTGTCGGTCGAAGTTCAGACGTTACCATGATCAGAGTGTCGCTCCCTTATCATTTGCGCACGCTGGCGCGCGTGGACAGTGAGGTGCTCCTCGAAGTGGAAAATCCACCAACGCTCAGCGCGGTTCTCGACGCGCTCGAGGCCCGCTATCCGGTCTTGCGCGGGACGATTCGCGATCAGATTACCGGGCAGCGCCGTCCTTTCGTCAGATTCTTCGCCTGCAAAGAAGACCTGTCACACTGTGCACCGGACAGCGCCTTACCCGAAGCTGTCGCCTCTGGCGGGGAGCCGTTCCTGGTCATCGGCGCCATTGCAGGCGGCTAACGTGATGCATTGAAGCGCGTTCTTGCGCAACGGCAGCCTCGCAGAGCAGGCATTTCGCGTTGTCTGTCGGGTACTCGTCGAGTTTGGTTTCCTGCACCCTTCCCTCTCAAAACGGCGACGCATTCCGCTGTCTACAACCCAAGCCGCAATGGCGATACGGCGCATCAACTCGGCAATCGAGCATTCGACCAATCGGATGTTCTGGAGTGCCGAGCGTTTTTGGAAAAATATCACATTCGTCTCTAAAAAACTGTGCCGCGATAGGAGAACCGATCGTTTCGTTTTCGATTAAACGGGCGCAGGCATCGCCGCAGTTTTCTTCAACTCCGGGGACGGAAACCGGCCCCAACAATTGGCACGCGCTCTCGATACCGGCTTTCGATCGCTTCCTGATTGAAACATCCTGAAACGCGGGATCTGGACCCCACCGCACTCGCGGAAATGCTCTAAATTACCATACAAAAACGGCCGCTTGTTTAATAAGCAGAGCCGCCGCGTCTCCGCGCTCTTGTTGTTTAACAGATGACGCTTAATCTCAAATTTCTCCACTTAACAAAACGCATCTTAGTTTGGATAGAGAATCTGCGATACAGCGTGTAGCAGTTGTAATGCGGTGGAAGAGGCTGCGGATACGTGACAAATAAACACGGTCGGGGATTCTTCTGACCCTGCGCGTGTTCCAAGGCGCCCTGGCAATAATCGGGCACAAAACTCGGTCATGCAGAAAAAGGCTTGTTTTGCCAGATCAGAACTAGTACGAAGCGATGACCCAACAGATCGCATTTATGTTTTTCTCTAAAACACCGTTGAGTTCTTGAAAGCCGGAGAGAACTCGCGCGGGTGCAATGAAAGGATCAAATGAAATTCAGCAGTATTTTTCGATGTAAGAAGGAGGATAACGCGCCGACCGTGCGGACCTCGCCCAGCGGCTCCTCGGACGCTCTCTCAATTGGCCCCGGGCGATGTCGAGTCGGTGAGTTCAGAATCGCCGTCCGTGAACTGGGCGTGATGGGCGGTCACATTACGATTCCGGGTGAGGTGCATCAACACGGCGGTAAAAAAGGATCTTCTCCTGCTTCGGGTCAACGAAACGTTCGGCCTGGTCATCGCTTTCCAACAGAAGCTTGGCTTGGTCGGGATTTTGTATAATGCTCGGGCAGTGCCGTGGCTTTGGGACAAATCCTAGAAACCAGGATAATCTTATGATGCGCGATGTTTGGAGGAGGCGTTGGGGACTTTTCATCCTTGCCGTAACGGCCGTGACGCGTCTTTCGGCGCAAGCCCAGGAAAGCATTTTGGGTAACGTCACACCGACCAGCGGCCTCATCCTGATCAAACCTGGAGCGCACCCACAGAAAGACAGCGCAATACTGAATCGCGGAGGCACAACTTTCTTAACCCTCCTGTTAGACAACAGTTCAAAGAAGCCGCCGCAACCGGTCAGCACCACGATCAGAACAAAGCTTGCTGAGCCATCCCAAGCCGCGTCGCCCAAGCCAATGACGATGCTTGCAATCTCCTGTTACGATCAGGACGTCACGCCAAGCTCATCCCAATCGTTTTCGATCCTGTGCCGTACGGAGGGCAACCTGAGCAATGCCAACCCCACCGGGCGCATCGTCATGAAGGGTGTAGTCACCCAGGACGTAGTGTCCAATGGTAAGATACTAATCGGGGCCGGGAGCAAGGTCTCTGGGATCGGCCATGTCGATCCTGACAGCGGGCGCATCGAAGCCAAAGGAGATTGGTCGATTGTCACGGAGAGCCAGGAAATACAGGTCCACGGAGAAGCCCAGGACACGGCAGGCGGCTTCCACGGAATTCCGGGGCAAGAAACCTCTTTTGAGAACCAACTTTCACAAAGGCAAGCAGTTGTGCGCGACGGCCGCTATTGTTTTCTGCAGGATAAAACGCCATTCGTCCTTCGTATAACCGGCGCGGTTACAATCAGAGTATTGCAACCTCTTGAACCTTCGGAATAATCTTGCAACTCAGAACGTAACAGTTAACTCGTTGTATAGGAAAAATAAGCCATGAAAACCAGGAAGAATTTCACCGGCCTTAAAGGGTTCAAAGAGCGTGGAGAAGGCCTCATTCAAGTGCTCGTTGCTGTAGCCATTATAGCGGCCATAGCAGCGGGCATCAGCTCGGTTACCGTAGGAGCTAGAGACAAAAGCGTCGCCACTCAGCTCTGTAATGCCGTGCGGGAAATTCAGGACGCGAAGGCGCGTTTTCTGATGGACAATCCGACTGTTAGTGAAACCACGGCAGCGACCTTTGCAGATCTCCAACCCTATCTCACGGCAATGGGCGTGCCCGTCACGGCGGAAAACCAACTCTTGGCCGGGACCGGGCGCACCATCACCAACTACGGGACGTACGCGACCGGCGTGACGATCGACAAACACGTAGATTTGACTCACATCTCGGCGGACATGCAACCGATCGTCCAGATGATTACCTTTGCCGACGGCGGAGCGACCACACAGGGGTAAATCCGGTGTTAAATTCTCTTTGAGCGAACGGGCGACGTATTTGTCATCGGCGTTGCGCCGGGTCGGGCGCTTTTGTTCCTCGTGTAAGAGCAACGGGAAAAAAAGATAGTTTCAGCTTGTCTTCTGTTTCGGGATAGGCTTAAACAAGGCGTAACTGTTTTACAAAACGTTTTTGCTTGTTCTATGCGACAATTTACCGCCGTGCTCCAGGATCGCAAGCATGGTCCCTATCGGACTCAGCGGCTCTCGGCTTCCTCCCCCATGGAGCTAATGCTGCATCTTTTGGATCGGAAACAAGCGGTGGTCGATGTTCGCGACGACCGGCAGTTGCCGCCCCTGGCCCGGAAACAAATAAAACCTCTGGATAAAGTACTCTTTTTCGAACTGTTGGAGTCCTCCTCCTCCCTAGGCTTGGATTCAGCTCGGGCAATGGAAATCGCCCATGTGACAACGGAAGCGAAAAGTGCCGGCTTCCTCTCCTGGTTTAGGGGAGATAACCCTCTCAAGGAAATTGCCGCGGACTTGTTTCACCGGCTGCAACAAGGCCAATCGCTCGGCGACTCCGCCAGCCACTACCCCAACTTGTTCGATGCTGTCGCGATGGGATTGGTCGATGCCGGTGAGCACTCCGGTTCTCTCGCCGAGGCCTTTGCCTCTATTCGGCAACTGGCGACCCGTGACGAAAGGGTTCGGGACAAATTAATTTCCATTTCGATCTATCCTGTGATTGTCCTGGGAATCGCGGCAGTCGTCGTTTACCAGTTAGCAACCGGTCCCCTTCCGCAACTGGGCAAGGTGCTCGAATATTTTAAAGGCGAATTGCCCTGGCAATCCAAGCTGACCATCGAAGTGGGCAAATTTATCGGAGCCTATCCCGTTTTTTATTTGCTGGCGATCGCCGCCCTCATTTACCTGCTCGTGCGCTTACCGGCTTTTGTCCGGGCCACGCCGGCGCTCCATCAATGGGTGTTAAAGATCCCTTTTGCCGGGCACCTCATTTTGGTTTCCATCCGGGCCAACTTCGTACAGACATTCGCAACGCTCAAAAAATCCAAAGTCGATAGTTTAAAATGCCTGGTGCTCTTACAAGGCGTTAGTTGGTGTTATCCTTATCGAGCCGCCATCACACGCGGATATCGCCGAGTGGCAAACGGTGAGGGATTGGCCGTGGCTCTTGCGAATGAGGCAGACATTCTCGGGCTGCGCACGATTGAGTATCTTCGCGTGCTCGAAGAGACTGGAGCGGACGTTGAAATGCTCGAGCGCCTGGCCCTGGTCATGAATCGCGATCTCGACAATGTGATCGGACGCGCGGAGACGATTGCGAAACCGCTGATTATTCTACTTTTGGCCGGCCTGATCGGGATCATTGCCTCTGCGGTCTATGGCCCGTTGATCGAACTGTATAACCGTCTTTAGAGGGATCAGTGTATAACGACATCACCACCTTTCTGCGGGAAATGCCTGTTAAGTATTACCTGGCCGGAGGGTTTTGGTCGACCAGTGAACCGACGCTCGCCTTTTTTATCGGGCGCGACCAGATCCAGGCCTTGGCGGCTGGCGGGCGGGGTGGAATCGGGTACGAATCCTCGCTTGAAAAGGATAGCGATGCGCCGCCCTTTGCCGACGGCCAATCCGATTTCGCTGCGACCGCAAAGCCTTCGCGAACGCTCTCCGGGAAATTGACCTCGCGCTACCGGCTGCGGCGTAACGTGAAACACCTCTTCGTCGTGGACGCCGATAAGAAAGATCAATTTTTCAGCGTCGACACACTTGAGCGATTACGCCAGAAAAGCGTCACCTCAGCGCTTGAAGAAATGCACGAAAATCCACAACAGGTTTTCGGCAACTGGCCAGAATCGGTTCCGTTTCGCTGGGCGATTGTCAACAAAGAGCTAACCCTCGGGCACGAGCCCATCCCTCGCATTGACGAGCCAATTTTGATGTTCGGGCTCGCCGACGAAGTCTGCGCCAGTTTTGAGTCCTGGTCGCAAACTCAAGGCGCCTCGGTGATCGCCATCCTGCCGCTTCCGGTCGCGGTCCTGGCCTGGGCCAACCACACCCTGGCGACAAAAGATCGGGATTCTCTGGTTGTTGCCGCGACTGAACAAGGTGCGGTCGGCGCTGCCTTCCGGCGCCAAAGCCTAATTTACATTTGCCAAGAAGAAACTGTTTCAGACGCCTTCTCGTTCCTTGATCGCGAAACGGACGATCTTGAACTGGATAACCCGGTTCGCTACCTGTGGGCGCTCAACATTCCAGAGGAACGCCGAAGCATCCCTGAAGAACTCGTGATCATCGACGAAGAGAACATCCAGGGAATCAGCGGAGCCTCCCTCTCCCTGCAGGAAGGTCACGGGAAAAAGGTGAAACACGATCGACCCCTGGTCCATTTACTCAACTGGTTGGTGACCCAATAAATGAGACCCTATTTAATTTCACCCGAAGTTCTGGCTAGGCAAGTGTTCCGCTATCATCCGGCCTATCGGTTCGCTGCGTTCTTGGTTTGCGCGTTTCTGGTCGCGCAGATTCCCTTCATTGTCTGGATTGTTAATGAGAGACATCTGACAGGACAAGGGCAAGAAAGGGCCTCTCAGCTGGCAAGCGACGCCCAGAGAATTGCCAGCGACCGCAAAGCCCTTGCCCCGACCGAGAAAAAGCTCAAACGGATACAGGATCTGGCGCCGCTGCTGCGGGCCCGCCTGCCAATCGGAGCGGTGCTGGGAAAAATCGAGCAGCTCACCCCGCCTGATCTCACCGTCGCCAGGATAACCATCAATGCTGAGGGCTACCAACCTCTGCAGATCGAGAGCGGATTATTCCACATCCCACAGCAGATCCGCATCGAGATCGAAGGTGAGCAACCCTTCCGTGCCGGTGACCCGAAGGCCTACGACCACTTAGCGCAGGCGCTTCTCAGAAGTTTGCCTCCGGAAAGCAAGATTGCCGAGAGCAACCTGGAAGGCGGGCCCGATGCGGAACCCTATAGAACCTTCCGCCTTACCCTCATTGCCCCGACCAACGCCAATTATTTCGGCTTAGGCGTGACCAAGTTAGCTACCCAGAACACTCTATAATGGGCACCGTCAATAGCACTCCGAAACCGCGATCTGCCATTGTCTTAAGTGCTTGCGTCTTGGTCCTATTTATCGGGGAAGCGTTTTGGCTATTTAACTGGCACCGCGCGAACGAGAGCCTTTCGGTTGCCAACGTTCGTCGGGCCGGCCAGAATGCGATTGATGGACGCAAGGTCCTCGAGCTGCGTTCGGCCTCAGTCCGTATCGACGGCCTTTATCTCCGGCTACAGGATCCCTTGAACCCCACGCCCCAGATTGCACGACAACCCTCTGCCTTGGTCAGCGATGCACACCCGGCTGCTGCGGAACCGATGATTATCCAGGATTTTGTGAAAGCGGGCCTGAAAGCCGTCCCGAGTGGCCCTGCGCATTCTGAGTCAAGCGTTGCATATCAACTCGGTTCTGATCAGCTGGAGTTTCACCGTTTGGTGCCCTTGATCGCCCAAGAGGAGAATTCCAACGTGTTCCTTTTTATCGATCATCTTGAGTTTACCAGGCCCAAAGCAACGGGGCCGTTTTCGATGAAGCCGACGGCGCTTCAAACGCGCTTAACAGCCAGAATGTTTGCCACTTCTGCACGATGATCATCCGGCTTGTTTTCCTACTGCTGGCCAGTGCCGTGAGTCTGATGGCCCAGGTAGAGCTGCCGGATATCGATATCTACACCTACGTGCGTTCCCATCGCGATCCGTTTATTTCGGTTCGGGCACCGACAACGCTCCTCAACGAACGGGTGCAGATTGCCGGCGTCGCAAGCGGAGAATTGATGCGCCACTTTCTGGAAAAGCTCACCGCGTCCATCAAGGATCAGTTGGATGTGGGCGGGTTAAGCACCGACGATAGCCAACCCGATGCCATGGCTCTAATTAATGGCGCGGCCTTTCATCAAGGAGACACCGTTCCAATCGCCGTCGACGAAAAAACGCTCCACGAATTAGATCAACTCGCGCAAAGCTTCGGCCTGACCCTCTCCCACACCCAGGACAACGCGATCGCGATCGTCGTCGGATCGATTAGCAACGTGGGCGTCGATTTCGAGCTTCCGGGTTTCCGGGCCACCATTTGCCAACTACCGATCGACCGGGACGAACCCAGTAACGCGGTCAAATTAGAGAGAAAAAAAGGAAAAAAACCGTGATTCATCAAAGTCCCTTTATCTGGGCCTTGGTTAGCGTACCTCTCCTGACGCTTGTGGCGTGGAGTCAACAAGCGCCCCTGCCGGACCCCTCCCCTGACCAGTTTGCACAAGCCTTGCCGGAAGCCTCGCCGGAAACTTCACCTGAAGCCCAGGCGATGACATCGCCGACACCCACGCCCAACGCGCCACTGGACAGCCTCGAAAACGCCCTGCGCCAAAACAGTCAAACCTCTGAGGTCGCGCCCGACCCGAATAAACCCCGGACGCATCGCTACACCAATCAGCCGGTCGGGACGGTGTTGCGCGTCCTGGCGGAGGAAGCGATGATTAATTACGTCGAGCCGGCGCTTAATCCAGAGGAACGCATTTCGATCATCCTACCCTCGATGACGCCGATCCAGGCCTTTTACGCCATCGCGGATGCGCGCGGCTTCCGCGTAGTCAAGAGACGCAGCTCCAATATCATAACATTGCAACGCTCTGATATAAACACGCCCAGCTACTACGTGATCAGGGCCTATAAACTCCGCTACGTGACCGCGCCAGACATGGCGCAAGCCGTCGCCGGATTTCTTGGAATTCCGCTCAAGGCAGTTTCCAGCGTCAACCCAGCCTATCCTCCGGTCGCCAACGGACAGGGCGGCGCTCCGAGCTACGCCGGCGCGCCGCAAATCACAGGTGGGGCTAGCGGAGGAATTCAAACGCTTTACCCAGCGGGAACCGGAAACTCTGAACCAAGATTTACTTCCGGACTTCCATTTGATTCACCGCTCTCGGCCGCCAAGGATAGGCGTTTGTGGATTGAACGCGCTACCAACTCGATCATGGTCAATACGACGCCAGACGAACAGGAAGCCCTGGCGGCTCAGATCAGCCTGTGGGATCGGCCGGAAGACCAACTCCAGATCAATACCTACGTCGTCGAGGTCGACAACTCAGACGACCTCTTTGGCGGGGTCGACTGGAGTAACACGCTGGGCCAGAACGGCGCGACCTTCACTTTAACCGGCAATGTCGGAGCTCCACCCAACACAATTTTTTCGAGTGCTTTTGGCGGCGCCTTTTTCAAAAGCGGCTTGATTTTGCAATTTCCCACGGTCCAGGCAACCATCCGCGCCTTGACGCAACGGGGTAAATTAAAGTCCACCAACTCGCCGGTGACCTATACGCGAACAGGCGAACCAGTCCAGATTCATTCTACGCTTGATCAAACCATCTTTCTGCAAACCGCCGCGACGGCCAACGTGCAGGCGACGACGACTCCCTATGTGTTTACGAGCGGCCTGACGATCGATATGATTCCAACCATCCTGGCCAATGGCGTGATTGACCTGAAGATCAACCCGGCCCTTTCAAGTCAAGTCGGCACTTCGGCCGCCCAACCCGGAACCAATACCCAGGTGCCGATCATCTCGAATCGCTCCGCCACAGCCGATGTGGAAGTTAGAAGCGGCCAGGCCGCAGTCATTGGCGGCATCACCGAAGACACGGATAATATTTTGACCAACGGCGTGCCCTTTTTGCAAAGGATACCGGTTATTGGGTATTTCTTCAGCACTCGGCAAAGAAACAAAGATCGGACTAACTTGATCATCATTGTCTGGCCGAAAATCATCCGTGGAACTTTTGCGGGGCACGACCGCGTCGGAGTGGACGAAATCAGTTCGCTGAACAATCTCTCGGATCTGCCAGGGGAGCCGCCTCCTATTCCTCCCGAAACCGAGGGTAAACAAGCAACGGGTAAACGGGTCTATTTGCAACAAGCAAAAAAGGCCAAACAACAACACTAACGCTTAGCCTCAGAACCGGTTTGAAAGGACGCACTCACAATGAACCAGACCATCATCCGCAGGAGGCGACGCGCTGGATATTCCCTGATTGACCCCCTGGTTACGGTGTTAGCCTTTGCCGCGGTTATCGTGACCGCTCTGAATTTCTGGCGGTTAGCCGAATATAAATGTGATCGAGCCAGAATAGACGCGCGCGTCTCACAGATTTTAAGGGAAAGCACCGACTACCTCGCCTACGCGGCCTACGACCTCTTGCCGGTGGACGGTGCGGAGTTTCGCACAGGCTTCTTGCTTCATCCCATGGATCCTGCCACCGGAACCTACAAAGAGATATTCCCTTTCAGCGTGACTACGGCAATCACCACAACAAATGGCGGCACCCCGGCCGAACAAAAACAGATTGTTTTGACCCTCACCTACAGCACCAATCCGGAACCGCTTGCCACAAATACCCGGCAGGAAACCATTCGCACCAATGCGCTCACCCGGGCTAAAACGTAGAAGCATGGGAGGCTTCACTCTTGTCGAAGCGCTGCTCGCCCTCGTGCTCGCGGCTGTGGGAACAGGCATTATCTCTGACACCCTGACCGGCATCTTGCGTCGCAGCTACATCACGATCGCCGTCACGCGCATTTCGGACCAGTCGGAACGTTTCGCCGCGGCCTTTACCCAGCAAGGCAAAACGGCGGTGAACTGGGCGCTCTACGCCGATCGCGCGGCTTACCTGGCCGATCCGGCTGCCAACGTCACGGCAGCAGGCAACGTGCTGGTTTTCCAGGATCAGCTCTCCGACGGGACCTTGATCAATGAACTGTTCGAGTACGATCCTGCGGCGCAGACTTTGGCCCGTTATGAGGGCGATTTTACCCAGCAACGCACACTTTTAAACAAAGTTGTGTTGTCCACCGGATTTCCAACAACCTTTGCCCAGGATTTAGGCTTGGTGCAAGCGCATTGGTCTGTGCAGAGTCCCTACGAACAATTAGACTTCGCATCCTATGGTAGCTCTCTCAGGATGCGCTGATTTCGAGCGTCGAAGAACCCGCGAGCGCGAGAAAGGAAACACCCTCGCGATCCTGCTCGGGGCTGTCGTGATACTTGGCCTGATCGGTGGCGCACTTTTTGAAATTGCCAACGGCAGCCGGCAGAGAGCGTTGCAAACCCAGTACCGGGATCGTGCTGTGGGCGGAGCGGAGTTTGATCTGGAAGCGATCCGACTCTTGGTTACCCAGCAGTTTCAAGAGCAAGCTTGGGTCGACGTGGCCAGTCTCAGCATCAATCAAGCTCAAACGCAAGGTTCCCTCGAGACCGGGCTCTACAATCTCGACGTCCAGGCCAAGGCCGAGGGTCCACAGATCCTCGCCACCCAGACGCATAACACGACCCTCCAGGCTCTCACCGCCACGGACGATCCGTTTCGCGGGTTAGCAGCGGTAGTGGATACCGTCACTGTCACGGCCCACGCCCAAAGCACGCTCTCTACCTCGAGCGAGAACCGTTTTTCCTTACCGTCTCTGGCCCTCAACCCGCAGCTGAGCGTGCGCCAAATCCCGGCCTCCGAGTTCACGCTTTTCTCGGCAAGCCCCTCGAGTTTTCAGGTGACCCCCACAGCCATGCCCATCCTGGGCCGGGTCCACGCCGAAGGCGACCTGGTGATTTCCGGCGGTCCGCTGACCTCGATCTATCCGGTCACGGCCGGAGGCAATATCAGTCTGGCCAACAATGGAGCGTTGTTCGCGCAATCCGGCCCTGACGAACCCGCCTCGACTTTTCCTGTTCAAACAACTGCCGACAATAACTGGCTTGCGATGTCCCGTTCCGTCGAGCATTCGACGATTTTAAGCGGGCGCGATTTGCCCATGAACACCTTTGAGGCGGCGGACGTTACCCAGATGACGATGCCGGCGCTGGCCTCGCCTCCGACCACTCCGGCAGCTCAACAACAGTTATGGCGCCAATGCAACCGGATCATCACAGAGCACATTGGACAAATCACGGCTACCACGTCGGCGGGTGCTCAGTGCACACCGCAGGAAAAACGTGCTTTCTATACCTACTATTCGCGGCACAATCCAGATGGCGTTGCAATCGTCTTTGACCTCTCCAGGGTGCCTCCGCAGGCTGGTCGAAACAGCTTTTACTTTGCTTCCTCTTCGCCTAACCGGATGGTCTTGATAATCAACGCTCGCAAGTTGACTGCTGATTTAGCGATCGTCACGCCGCTTCCGGTCGCTATCGAAGGAGGATTGAACGTCCTGGGCGACCCGAAAGCCGTTTCGATTACGGCCGAAAACGTGTTCGGGGTCCCGACTGGTTGGTAACATGCACGCCCTCGATACTTGAAACACGATTAACATAACATACTGGAATAATGTTCCGCGTAGATTCAACCGGCGACCCGTCGATGCAAGGGCACACCTCTTGCAATCGTGAGTGCACGCAAAGGCGAGGCCACGACTAGGGCCACAGAAAGCGTCCTATGCCACACGAAAATTCATCTCGTTCCGATCAATTCTGGATGGCCGATCCGCTGAATATTATGATCCAGACCGTCTTGACCAAGGCGTTTAACCTGGAAGACGCGGAGGTCGACGTGGCCAACGGGCAAGTCCTTCAATACATCGAATTTCTCTCGCGCAGCAAAACGCTGGAAGAAGCCTGGCAACAACGCTCTTTCTACGAACTACTGGTCGACAACAGCGCGACCGAGCAAGATGCGCTTCGTTCAAGTCACGATCTTTTTACAAGCATCTTTCGTCATAACCGTGATCTGTCGCAAGCGGCGATCGACTTCGACACCTATTTCCCGCCGGCGGTTGAGCAGGTCAACATACCGCCCTTGCCCGTCCCGATCGTCCCGATCTCCTACCGCTTCAAAGCGGGCGCCCAGGTGGCAGACGAAGCAACGGTCGTTACCTGGATTCCTGGACTGGAGATGGAGATGCGAACGCCCTATTGGGCCGCGCTCAACGAATTCTTTGTAGCGCGGCGGGTCTCCTGTTTGTGGGCTGAACCGGAGGCGATCCGTAGGTTTTTAGCGAAAGCCCGCCAACCGCTGCGAACCACGCCACGGCTGCCCCGGGAAGCGATGAAAGACGTGGTCCTGGAGTTCTCTGACAAAACCTCGCGGCCCTGGATTGACCTGCGCCAGTTTGTGGGCAATCGCGCCCTGCTCCAGGAATTCGGGCTGGGGAGAATGCAACACTTTGAGATCGTTCCGCTGCGTTGGAAGAAACCGTTTCTCACCCTGGCGGTGTCCAAACCGCTTTTGCCGCGCGACAGATCCATGATCTCTCAAGGGTTAGATTCCCGAGGCACGATCTTCAGCGAAGTCCTGGCGGACAAGGAACTGATCAGGGAGTGGATTAACCGGGAAGCTAGCGCGGCTGAAAGCATCCGTAGGTTTGCGGCCAACGTCCGGGTCGATATAACGCCGGCAGTTTCTGCCCAGCGGCCCAAAAAGATCGATCTGCAAAGCCTGCAACGCAATGTCGCCAATCGCCTGCCCGAAGACGTCGTGGAAGTCGCCTTGGCATCGGCGATCGGTTTCCGCGCTTCGGACATCTTGTTTCAATCCAGCGCATCGAACCGAACGCTCAAAATTAAATTTAAAAGCGACGGCGACTGGACCGAGCCCGTCGTGTTAGAAGAAATCGGCCAGAACGTTTTAACCTACCTCAAAACCCAGGCCAGGCTGAACACCTCCAGAACCGAAAGACCCCAAGACGGCCAGTTCCGGCGGGAGTACGAACATCGTGAGTATCTGTTCAGAATCAATTCGACGTTCAATTTCCAGATGGAGACCGCCATTTTGCGGCTGCAGCCCGGCGTAGAATCGATTCCGACCATCGAAGGCCTGGGAATGCCTCCGTACATCTGCGCCGCGGTCCGGGATTTCATCGCAGGCCCTCAAGGCATGTTAATTTTTACGGGTCCCGCTGGATCCGGTAAAACTACGTCCATCTACGCGATCTTGAAGGAGCAACCGGCCTCCCGGATGAATATCATTACCGGTGAATGCCCGATTGAGGTTGTTATCCCGGACATTACCCAGGACGAAATCAGCGAAGGCGGCCGGTACACCTTCCCGGACTTCGTCCGGTCGCTCGTCCGGCGCCAGCCATCGATCGCGGTGATTCAAGAGATCCGGGATGCCGAGACGGGTGAAGCCTTGATCGGCGTCTTTAACACTGCCGTGCGGGTGATTGCCTCCTTGCACACCAATTCCGCTGCGCACATCCCGGACCGCCTCGAGTACTTCGGGGTACCCGTCCACTATACCGCCTCCGTCTTAAGGATGGGCATCCACCAGCGCCTGGTCCGAAAACTCTGTCCAGCCTGTCCAGAAGAAGTGCCGATCCCTGGGCCGGAATATTTGAGCGCAACCGGGATAAAACCCGAATGGCTGGAAGAAGCCACCACTCTATTGCGCGGAACAGGTTGCCCGAAATGTCAGGGCAAAGGGTACATTGGCAGAAGCCCGATTTTTGAGGCTCTGATCGTCGATTCGGAAATTGAAGCAGCAATCACCCAAAAGAAATCGCCTCGCGAGATTCGAGCGTTGATGAGCGTCCGCGGCGAAAGAACCCTGTTTGAACAGGCCGTGCGACTGGTCGCTACCCAGGCGATCTCCTTAGAAGAGGCGGTACAACTTAGGAGCGCCGGCGAATAAACGACGCATCCGCTTTAAAGCGGAATCCTAACAAAGACCATTATCTTCTAACACGTTAACTAACGAAAGAACCCCCACCTATGAGAAAAGCACGATACCTGGCTATCCTTGTCGCTTTTATTCTCAGCCGGGAATCGATCTGTGCTCAGGAATTTCGTACCTTTGGAGCTAATGCGTATCGTGAGCTTCTGCGGGCGGCTTTCAGCCAGCTCGAGCGTTTTGGCGGGCTCCTTACTAACACTAAAATTCGCTTCTTGGCCGACGGTGGTGGGGACGGGGGCGGTAGCGGGGACGGCGGCGGAAGTGGA
>DATHPI010000300.1:0-3991 GCA_035484035.1 Chthoniobacterales bacterium | reverse complement strand
CTCGCCGGCCTCGATCTTGGCTTTGGCCTTGGCGTAGCCCGGGTCATACCGCCGCATGAACCCCAGTTGGACCGGGACGTTGCGCTCCTTCACTAGCCGCACCACCCGCTGGGTTTGGGCCAGGTCCAATGCAATCGGCTTCTCGCTGAATACGGCCTTGCCGGCGTTGGCGGCCACCTCGATCAGCCGTGCGTGGGTGTCGGTCGGGGTCACGATGACCACCGCATCCACCCCGGGGTGCTCGATGGCCTTTTCGGGCTCGGTCAGCGCCGACTCCGCCCCCGACATCACGCGACCCCGCTCGGCCCTTTCGGCCTGCGGATCGGCCACCACGACGACCCGCACCCCGCTAATTGCCCCTAAGTTTCGCAGGTGGGTTTCTCCCATTCGGCCCAAACCCAAAAAGGCTACCCCGATGGTTTGTTTACCTTTCATGAATCATTATTTGTTGATGTCTTGAGTCTGCCTCATCCCGCGCTGGCAACGTTCAAGGCCCCTTTAAAGCGCGCCTTCCATTCCCCACCCGTTTAGGATTCTGACTGCAAAAGCTTTTCCAGGTAGACGCGGTTTTCCCGGGCGATCTCCGTTGGGTTCTCGGGGGTAGTGTCCTGCTCCAGGACTAACCAACCGTCATACCGGTGACCTTTGAGCGCCCGGATCACGGCAGGGATGTTGACCATTCCCTCTCCAAGCCGTGGGAAAATGAAGCGCTTGAGCGCGTCGTGAAATCCCCACCCTTCTTCGCGCGAGCGGCGTAAAACTTCTCCGTCGACGTCCTTGAGGTGGACGTAACCCACCCGATCACCATATTTCTCCAGCATCCTTAAGGTATCGCCGCCGCCATACGTCAGATGCCCGCAATCCAGGCACCAGCCCACCAGCGGCGGATCGGTCGCGTCGAGCAGCCGAGACGTTTCGGCCTCCGTCTCGACATAAGTCCCCACGTGATTGTGAAACACAAGGCGAACGCCTGCCGGTTGGAGCGCCGCGGCCAATGCGTTCAGACCGGTGCCCAACGACCCCCATTGCTCGTCGTTCAGCCCTCCTGTGGGGTTGACGCGGCCGGCTTCCTGAATCCTTCGGGCATCGCCGCTGTCCGCCGCGATCAAATAACTTGCGCCCAGCGATTGGAAGTAGGTTCCAATCTCCACCCCCCTTTGCACTTCCTTCTCGCGCTTGGCCGGGTTACGTAGCTCCAACCCCACAAACCCGCCCAACAGCCGCAACCCGCGGTTCCGCAGGTCCGCCGCCAAAACGGCGGGGTCTTTCGGCATGCTCGAGGCCCATTCGGTGGCGGCATAACCCGCCGCCGCCATCTCGTCCAGCAGCTGCAGGTACGGGATCCAGGCTCGGTACTCCGGCACATCCGGGCTATTCCAGTTAACGGGCGCAGTAGCTATTTTCATGCGAAGATCGGACGTTGCTTTTTCGTGGCCTTTTCGTAGTTCTCGCGGGTCTTGCGCGTTTGCGCCTCCGAGCTGACTTCCGCCACCGGCACATCCCACCAGGTGCCTAGTCCGGGCATCCGCTTTTCAGGATCAACCGGGACCACAATGACCGTGACCGCCTCCCTTTGTTTTGCTTCTTGCACGGCCTTGGTGACTTCGGCGGCTGTCGGCGCGTAGACTGCATGTGCACCCATTGCCTCCGCGTGCTTTTTGAAGTCGATGGGTATGTAATCGCCCGTCAGCCTCCGCGTCTTCTTATCGCGAAAACGCAGCTCATTTCCAAAATCCGCTACGCCGCAAATTCGCTGAAGACCCAGGATGCATTGATATCCATGGTTATCGACCACCACGATCGTCAGTTTGAGCCCCTCGGCCACGGCGGTGACAATTTCGGAGTTCATCATGATATAAGTTCCGTCCCCGATCATCACGACAACGTCTCGTTCCGGCTCGGCTAACTTCACCCCGATGCCACCAGGAATTTCGTAGCCCATACAAGAGAAACCGTACTCCAAATGGTACGCTTTTGGATCCTCCGGGCGCCAAAGGCGCAGTAACTCCCCTGGCATATTGCCGGCGGCGCAAACCACCGTTGCCTTCCCCCCGACAGCGTCATTCACTAAGCCAATCACGCCAAGCTCGGACAAAGCACCATCGTCCTCTTTAATGGTCCTGATTTCGGTTACCCTGCTGTCCCACTGCCCCTTGAGCTCGCTTAGCCGTTGTCTATACTGGTCTTGAGTACCTTTGTAACCCGCATCTCTCAGAGCCTTTGCTAACTCTGGCAAAGTCCGCTTTACGTCGGCCACCACCGGCAACGCCGCCAACTTGCTGGCGTCCATTGGCGCGACGTTTATTCCAACGAATCGAACCGCCTGGTTTTGAAACTGCGATCTGGAAGCCGTGGTGAAATCCGTCAAACGTGTTCCCAGAGCCACAATCAAGTCCGTTTCTTTTGCTAACTCATTGGCTGAGATTCCCCCATTGGAACCGATGGGACCGGCATTCCACGGATGATTCCAATTCAGCGCACCTTTGCCTGCCTGCGTTTCAGTGACGGCGATGCCAAACTCCTCCGTAAATGCCTTCAACTCAGGCCACGCTTCGGAATAGATCGTCCCTCCTCCACTAATAATGATTGGGCACTTGGCCTTCTGTAAGCGGGACACCACTTCCTTGATCAATTCCGGTTCCGGCAGCGGACGGCGAACATGCCAGACGCGTTTCTCAAAAAACTCGAGCGGCCAGTCAAAAGCCTCGGCCTGAACATCCTCCGGCAGACTCACGGTAGCCGCACCCGTCTCCGCAGGATCGGTTAATATACGGAACGCCTCCGGTAAACTCGCTAACAATTGCTCTGGGCGCGAAATACGATCAAAAAATCTTGAGACGGGCCGAAAAGCATCGCTGGCGCTCACATCCCTCTCGTTGGGATGCTCGATCTGTTGCAACACGGGGTCGGGTACGCGATTGGCGAAATAATCGCTCGGCAGAAGCAGAACCGGCAATCGATTAACGGTCGCCACCCCTGCGCCCGTAACCATATTAAGGGCCCCTGGGCCGATCGAGGTCGTGCAGGCAAAGGTTGAGAGCCGGTTGCGATGTTTGGCGAACGCAGCTGCAATATGCACCATTCCTTGCTCATGCTGCGGACGGTAGAATTGCAACCCCTCTTTTTCAGCATACTCCACAATTCCCTGTCCCAGTCCTGATACATTGCCGTGACCAAATATACCCCAAATCCCCTCGATAAAGCGGTTCTCGCGACCATCCCGCTCTACATACTGCTTTGCAACGAAGCGGACCAATGCCTGACCCACCGTAAGACGAATCGAGTTACTCATAAAAAACAATTCTACGCGCCTAAGACTTTCTCGAGCGCATTTTGATATCAGTCACTTTCCAGGCGACTCCCAGGAACCTTGTTTGCTGTAAACCTGAACTCTGGGGGGGAGACACCTCGAAAGTGTTAAGTTTCTTTTTTCTTGTGAAACAGACTATTAAAGCAACATCCGATGTCAATCCAAATGCCGTATTTTAATTTGCTATTGTATGTTTCGTCTCCGCATCCGCGGGGCCACCGGATCTCTTCCCCGGAATCTCTTTCCCCATGGGAGTCGCTTGACTGGATATCTCATTCCCAGAGACGGTTAGTATGTACAAAGGTTAACGTCTTCTCTACGTACGCGGTTGTCTAAATTGATTAGCGAGCGGGGATGGCGCCTTCGGTTCAGCCTTTTGGCGGAATCTCAATCGGATTTCCCTCCCAATTGGTTGTGATCCAGTCATAGTGGGGATCATTGATGGCGTTGATCTTGCGAACGTCGCCCGCCAAAACATTCAAGTAATACGCATTTGTTCCGGGCGCCTTGACCACCGGGTGGTAACCCTCGTGAATCAAGACGACATCGCCGTGCTGCACCGGGATGGCCACGTCAAGGTCCGTATCCCGGGTATAAATGCGCTGGATGGCAAATCCATCCTCCCGTTGAAAACGGTAATAGTAGGTTTCCTCGTGGTAGGAAGAATTATCCCGAGTATCA
>DATHPI010000299.1:0-4434 GCA_035484035.1 Chthoniobacterales bacterium | reverse complement strand
CGACAGAAGAACTCAATCAAGGTAACCAAATTTAGCCCGGCCTAAGGATTACCCGTCAACCTGCGTTCCGGCGAGTTTATGGATCAGATGTTTTACAATTCGGAAGGCAACGAAGAGCAGGGAATAGTGTCCGTGTTTTTTTACAACCTCCTCATTGTTTGTGACTTGTGCACGGTATATCTCCAATCTTGAGAGATCTGGAAGACTGTGAGACACTGCTAAAAGATTCGGGCGAAGAGATTTTGAAATGAGTAGTTTGGCTGAAATTCAGAAAGCGATCGAAAAACTGGCATCGGAAGACCGAGCAAGACTTCGAGAGTGGTTTGATGCTCAGGATGTGGAAGAAACCGACGAGCTGCTCGCGGCTATCGACGAAGGTATTCGTTCGGCAGAGACCGAGCGTACCTTCAGTCTCGAAGAGGTTCGTGCCGAGATCAAGAAATGGGCTACGAAGTCCGCTTGACGGCGAGGGCGCGCGGAGACCTGAACGAAATCGTTGCGTATATCGCTCAAGACAATCCTTTAGCCGCAGAAAGGCTCGGTGATGAATTGACCGCTGAGGCTGATAGCCTGTCCAATTATCCTTATCGCGGCGGTTTGGTGCGGCGCCGTCGAAATGTTCGACGGCTGGTTCACGGCTCCTACTTGATCGTGTACCGAATCTTTGAATCGAATCGCCTAATCGAGATTCTTCGGTTCTGGCACGGGGCTAGAGGGGTGCCGAGATTGCGTTAGTGGTCGGGTAAAAAGCCCACCAGAGAATAGGGTGGGGAGGGGAGAGGTGGGGATCCGCAACTAGACCTTCATGGTCCGCCTCTATTTTAGATTAGAACCCGTTGGCTGATGTTATGAGCTGCGATCCAGGTCAATGCGTACGTCGGTTAGCGACCACGCGGCCCCAAGCCTCGAAAAGAGTTCGATCAAATATCCGAAAATACCCGTGGCGAACTGATTTGTTGTTCGACGCTTGTTTTTCCCCTTTCCCCTATAGAATTGCCATTGTGTGAATGGACATGACTCCAACGCGGAATTTTTTCATGTCTTCCTGCGCCGACTGACATCGATCGGCGCTCGGCGGAGCCTCAGTGGGCTGTAAAGCCGCCGTCAACCGGCAAGGCCACACCAAGCACGAAGCTGGCGCCAGGACTGCAGAGCCAGAGAACCGACGCGGCGATCTCGTCGGAACGGCCCAGCCGGGCGATTGGCTGATCGCGCATGATCTCCTTGATGACGTCAGGCCCCATTCCCCCTCCCATGGGTGTATCGATCACGCCGGGGCACGCGGCATTGATCCGAACGCCGCGCGGCGCATAGTCCATGGCGGCGCTCTTTGTCAGCCCGATTACCCCATGCTTGGTCGCGTGATAGGCAGCCCGACCCGCTTGGCCGACGAGGCCGCCAAGCGAGGAACAGTTGACAATGGCGCCGCTGCCCTGGGTACGCATCTGGAGCAGTTCGTGTTTCATGCAGGTCCAGACACCGTGCAGATTGACGGCGATCACGTCGTCGAAGGCGCGCGAGGTTTCATCGGTCAAATCGCCCACCGGACCCAGGATACCGGCGTTGTTAGGGATGCGTTGATTCAGGTCTTCACTAGCCCCGTTAAACCGCCAACCCAGAGCGATGTAAGAACCCAACCGGCGATGATGTGGAACCACAGGTAGTAGCGAAGAAACCTCCCGCTTAGCGGTAAAACTAAGTTGCCGACTTTTAATGACCCGTGGTGACGTGTATCGTTAGGGGCCCAATACTCACTAGTCCCGAGCTTCAGCAGCGGCACAAACGTCTCTACGGAGTATACAAGCGCGTTAAATCTTGGATAAAGTTCCGAGAGATGAAACTTTTCCTCTCTTTCGACATAGACCCTTTTATCCAGCGGCGTGAGAAGCTTAGACTTGTAACCAGCGTTGAAAAGAAAAGACCCAATCCCGATCACGAATAGGCTGATCCAAAAGGCGCGCCAAGGACTATAGCCATAGCCTATGATTTTCCCGAAAAATCCGTACCATAACCACGCTGGACGCCAATGGAGGTGCGCCGCGTAGTCCTTATTCTTTTCGATCATTACCTTCCGTGCGTCCTCTTTAAGCCCCCTTTTGCTCAAGACGCCTGCTAGTTGCTCGTATGGTTGAGACAAGAACGGTATCTGTGGCTGCCGATGAAGCCAGCCGAGCTGCATATCGCATTCGGGGAAGCACTGTCGTCAATCTCATCATAAACAAAACCCCCAAGAGATAGGTTCCCTTTGTTCGGCCAGCTGTTTTTATCATTCCATAGTCTTCCGACCTTAGCAAACCCCAGGTCGAGGATGGCCTTCTGTGGCGATTTAACACCACGCCATTGGAAATCATGGGTAACGTCGGCATATGCGAAATGCACCCTTCCTTCTACGGTCATTCCTTCCCTTAAAAACACAGACGCGTCAATTTTGGCACTGTCTGCGTTGAGTGCCGGCATCGCGCCTTCGTTGATAAACTGGCCGCCGTCACACTCTAGATTTCCTTGGATTGTTGCGCCTGTGAGATCCACTCCGCCCTCGGCTTTGAAGTCCCAGCGTAAGAGGACGCTCTTATCAATTTTAGCACCGTTAACGTTGAGCGCCGGTGTCGCGCCCCGGCTGAGAAATTGGCCGCCGTCACAGAAAAGCGATCCACCGATGGTCACGTCGTTCGCGTTGAGTGCCGGTGCCTCGCCGTGGCTGATAAATCGGCCACCGTGACAGACAAGCCATCCGCCGATCTTCGCGCCTTTAGCGTCGAGCGGTGGCGTCGCGCCGTGGCTGATCAAGCTTGGTGATGTCAAAGGGTTGGCCGGGGATAAGGCCGATCTTCGCCATCTCCGCCACGATGGGCGCATCTTCCGGTGCGGGCCCGGGGCGGAAAAGGAGGCGAACTGGCTCCCTTCGCCCGCTGGAGACTTCTTACTGACCCTGCGGCTTTATTGGCCCAAGGAGACGCCGCCCTCGATCCTTCCTCTTGGCAAAGGAACCTGGGTCCCACCTGGGGTTGTGAAAGTGAACTAGACTAGATGACACCCGGAAAAGGCCGGATAAATAGTCAAGCTGTCCGTGTGGGTTCTAGCTTTACGCACGAATTTTCGAGATCGCGTGCGAGTGGCCGAACCCGGTAAGGCGAGCGTAGGCCGGCCTCCATCCTGTTTCTGGCTCTCAACCCGTAGAGGCGGCGGGTGACTTCATGTTGCGATTGCCGTTGAATGATTTCTGGCCGGACGTTCACCTGACACCCACTTCTTCGCCTGTTTGGTGGGATCATTTCTTCAGAAATCGGAGCGCAAAGGATAGCCCCCCTGTAGTCAGGGACGGTCTTTGCGCTCGATTAACGCTCTGCCAATCCGCTCGAGTTCAAGCGTGTAGCAGAATATCGAGAATAGCACAGCGGAGAGTAATACGAATCTCCAAAGCGAAATCTCTAGTTCATTTAAACGCACCAAGTAGACTGCCGAAAACACGGCTCCAGCGAATATAAAATTAAGCCGGGATAGAAAAGAACTACGTGACCAAGAAATGGATTGTAAGCCAGCCGAAGCGTCGCGAACCAATACTGATCCAGCCAATAACAAACCTGGATTATGGTCACTCCAAGCGCTCCTAAAATGAGTATCTTCGTGGGCGTTTTTTCGTCAAGTCCGGAGGTGACGAGTCGCCTAAAAAGCGGAATAAGGTGTGAAATAATCGTCGCATCGCCTATGGTTTGACCAAGAAATAGAAACCAATATAGGGCAATCCTCATTCGCTTTGTCCGGTCTGGCAGCGGCACCTCGTGGATGATGGTACACATTTCCTGATCTCGATCGAGCTCACAGCAAAGCGGTAAACGTCACAGCAGGATGCGCTCCACCTCATTGAGTGTGATCTCGTCGGGTGTGCGGTCGTAAAGCTCGGTAGTTCGGCCATCTGTTCACCGCTGACGTAGCTGACGTGGCACATTTCGTGAGAAAGCGTACGCGGCGAGTGTTGAACGCTCAATGGACTGAGCCGATTGATCCTTGCCTTTTATCGCGATTTCGTATCAACATATCGGGGTTAGCCGAACAAAGGTACGCAAAGTCCCACAGGATTTTTGCCAACAGTCTGGCGTAAAGGATTTTCGGCGATTCCGGAACTCCCAAGACGGGACCTGGTTTAGACATCCTTTCGGCGGAGTTATAGGTGGATCGGGACAGGCCATCCGCATCGGCATGCCATCCGGCATCCTGGCGGTCGGTGCGGCGGTGGAACAGACCGGCCCCAACGGGTGGATCGCGCAGCGCGGCTCGTTCTTCCGCACCACGCTGTTTGCTGGACGGCTTTATCTTCAACTGTCATGAAAAGGAGTTAATACCATGCCTACCGACCACATCAGAACACTTCGCAAGATGCTGGAGACCCAGCGAGGAGTCCTCTTACCAGGCGCGCCGAACGCCTTAGCCGCCCGC
>DATHPI010000298.1:0-5100 GCA_035484035.1 Chthoniobacterales bacterium | reverse complement strand
CTCCACTTTATGAGCGAACAATTCTTTTATGCGGAATTCAAACTGCTGCCGAAAGCTGGCGTAGTAACTTCGAGCGTTAGCAAGGCGAAAGAGGTTGTATTAGAAGTGCCTCGCAAACTGATCGAAGATTGGAAAAGGGAGAACCCAGAACGGGAGCTGACAGATCAGGCGATTGCCGCTGATATCGCGCGAGTCGTTGTAACGGATGCAATGTCCTCTTTTCCGGATTTTTCGGCGTACGAAGTGGACGTCCCGGCGTGGCTTGATGAACGTCACCCAACAATGAATGCGAGAGCGTGCGATCACCATGACAACGGTATCCGGGCGTGGGTGATAACCTCGAGCGACCATTAGCGCGTAACCAAATCGTCGTAAGGGCTCAACACGACTGAACTGGGGCCTCGGCAGATCCCGGTGATCGTCCCTCTCGTATCTCCAGTTTTCGTTCAAGTACCGGGTAGAGTGGGTCTCGTTTCTCTTCAATCGTGCTCGTGTCCGTGCTCGCGTGCACGTATCGTTTTCCCTCAACGGTTCATGCATGTTTATGAGTTGAAGTGAATGGGAGCCGCGGCGAGTCACGATTTAACGTTACCCAAAGGCTGAAAAAAGTGCGCACTAGGGCAGTTCTTGGATAGTGTCCGTCTGAGACTGACCCAATGTTGACTGATTTCCACTCCATTTACTCCCACGGTTTCATTCGCGCAGCGGTATGTCTGCCTCACGTGCGAGTAGCCGATCCCGGCTTCAATACCAAGCGGACGCTGGCGCTCGCCCAACGTGCTTCCGATGCGCAAGCGGCGCTGGCACTGTTCCCAGAGCTGGGCGTGTCCGGTTATTCCAACGAAGACCTCTTCCATCAGGACGTTCTTCTCGACGCCACGCGCATGGCGGTGGCCAATATTGTAGAGGCAAGTGTTGACCTGTCGCCGGTTTTGCTGGTTGGCGCGCCCTTGCGCTTCGAGGGCAAACTCTTCAACTGTGCTGTCGTCATCTACCGGGGAAAGATTCTTGGAATCGTGCCAAAGACGTATTTGCCCAATTACCGGGAGTTTTACGAGAAGCGGCAATTTAACTCGGGCCGGAATGCGGTCCGCACCGAACAGCCCTTTCTTGGCCACCTTGTTCCTTTTGGCAATGACTTGGTCTTCGAAGCGAACTCAATATCAGATTTTCTCATCCATGTAGAAATCTGCGAAGACCTCTGGACGCCGATTTCCCCGAGCACATTTGCGGCATTGGCGGGAGCGACTGTGCTGGCCAATTTGTCGGCCAGCAACATCACCATTGGTAAGGCCGACTATCGCCGCGATCTTTGCGCCGCCCAATCCGGAAAATGTCTGGCAGCTTACCTTTATTCTGCGGCGGGCCACGGAGAATCCACGACCGATCTCGCGTGGGACGGCCATGCAATCATCTACGAAAACAACGAGTTGCTGGCTGAATCGCAGCGCTTTTCTGATGCGGAACAGATGGTCGTTTCGGACCTCGACCTGGAGCGACTCGCTCAGGATCGGATGCGTTCAACCAGTTTCAACGATGCCGTGGCGGATCATCGTGACCGCATTCGCGCCGTTCGTCGCATTCCTTTCGATTTTCAAATCCCGCATACTCAGGTAACCCTGACCCGAGCGATCGAACGCTTCCCATTCGTCCCGAGTGATCGCCAGCAGCGCGACGAACGCTGTTTCGAAGCGTACAACATTCAAGTGCACGGCCTGATGAAACGCCTGCAAAGCAGCGGCATCCAGCGTGTAGTCATCGGGGTTTCCGGCGGCCTGGATTCGACGCATGCCCTCATCGTAGCCGCGAAGACGATGGATCGTCTCAAACTGCCGCGGGAAAACATCCTCGGCTTTACGATGCCGGGATTCGCCACCAGTCGTAAGACGTTGCAGAACGCGCACGCTTTGATGAAACCCCTCCGCGTCACCGCAACGGAAATCGACATCCGACCAAGCTGTATACAGATGCTCAAAGATCTCCGGCATCCGTTTGGCGCAGGCGAGCCGGTCTACGATGTGACGTTCGAGAATGTGCAAGCGGGAGAACGCACTTCGCACCTTTTCCGTCTGGCCAATCATCACGGCGCGCTGGTCCTTGGCACTGGCGATTTGAGCGAACTGGCTCTAGGCTGGTGTACCTATGGCGTCGGTGACCACATGTCACATTACAATGTCAATAGCTCGGTACCGAAGACGCTTATTCAACATTTACTAAGGTGGATCATCGCCTCCAACGAGTTTGGGGAACAAACCGACGCTGTACTGCAATCGATCCTCGACACCGAAATATCGCCCGAACTCGTGCCGCCGCACGAGACTGATGACCAGTCTGCGCCCGCGCAAAGCACCGAGGCCAAAGTTGGCCCCTACGATCTGCAGGATTTTAACCTCTATTACATCACCCGCTACGGTTTCAGGCCGAGCAAGGTTGCGTTTCTGTGTCAACACGCCTGGTCCGATAAAACACGCGGCAATTGGCCGGATCACCTGGGAGTAGACAAACATCGCGAATACGATTTGCCGACGATTAAAAAGTGGCTGGAAGTCTTCGTGTATCGATTCTTCCAACTCAGCCAATTTAAACGGTCGTGTTTACCCAACGGTCCCAAAGTCGGATCCGGAGGTTCGCTCAGTCCGCGTGGCGATTGGCGTGCCCCCAGCGACGCGGAGGCGGTTGCCTGGCTGGAAGAAGCGCGCACTCAAATCCCCTGAGACGATCTGAACTATTAAGATTGCCAAGTCCGGAGATTTACCAAATGGTTCCGTTTTGAGGCTCGAGGGTCTCAACCTGAACTGCCATGTCTCGCTTCCAAACGGCTTTCCTTTTCGACCTTGACGGTACGCTGGTCGACAGCGTCTATCAGCACGTGCTCGCTTGGAAAGAGGCCCTGGATGAAGAGGGGATCGATTTGTCAGTCTGGCGGATCCACCGCAGGATTGGGATGAGCGGCGGCCTATTCACGAACATGCTCTTGAGGGAAACCGGTGTCGAGATGGGCCCGGAACGTGTCGAACGGCTCCGTCAGCTGCACATGGCAGCTTACATCCGGCTTCGTCCTCAGGTGCGTGCTCTGCCAGGCGCACGCGAACTACTCAATTTCTTAACGGAAAACGAAAGTCCATGGGCGGTTGCCACGAGCGGTCGAATGGAGACGGCAAAGCTGAATCTGGAAACGCTTGGCATCGATCCAGCCGTGGTCCCGGTCGTAACTCGGGATCAGGTCAAGTATGCCAAACCTGATCCAGACCTTTTTTTAGCGGCGGCCGATCGTCTCGGTGCCAAGATCGAGCACTCCCTGGTGATCGGCGATGCGATCTGGGATATGCTGGCGGCGCGTCGGGCGCGGGCTCTTGGCGTAGGATTGCTGTCCGGCGGCTACGGCCAGGAGGAACTTGAACGCGCCGGCGCGGCCCGGGTTTACGAAGATCCCGCCGACTTGCTCAGGCACATCGACGAAATCGGCAGCCGGCGCTAACAGCAATTTCTCGGGAGCTATCGGCGTGCACCCGCAGCGACCCCGCGACCGCGTCAATGTAGCATAGCATAGGCTTCCAGCCTGTGTTCTGTTCATCGTTTGGCCCGAAGTGCCCTGGAGTTTTGACGTTTCCAATCCGTGGCCCGAAGTGGCCAAAATAGCTTAGCCCAGGGTTTACCCCATAGGCGCTAACTTGTTTTGTTGTAATATTTTTGAGCCTGGGTTTTGCGGCACCTGGAAGATTCGGAAAGGCCACGCGCCAGTCGTGGCCAATCGACCATGGTCCCTGCCAGACTTAATCCAGGCTCCACCGCGCGTTGAATTTGATGGAGAATAAAGGCAAATTCTCGCCAGCGGCTACGGGGAGCGTCGGATTTGAAGTGGATACCCCCAGGGGGAAACGGAATTGGCATGAGCTAGGAGCTTTTCCACCAGGAGTGCGACGAACAACTTGCCGTAGAGCCAGGCTCTGGCGCTTTGAGGATCGTTTTTTGGCAGATGTCCGAGTTGGGCAATTTGCTTGAAGCGTTTGAAGACCAATTCAATCTGCCAACGCAAGCGATACCAATCCAGAATGATTTGGGGCTCGAGTTCCACTTCGGATAAAGTGGTAAACACCAGTACATAACCGGCAAAGAGCACCGTATCAGGCTCCAAAGCCAGGCCGTTTTTAGTCACTTTTCTTTGCAACTTACGGAGGGCAAGGTGAGTGGCTTGTTGGCTTTTGCGGATCGCACATATTCGGCCCTCCACTGCCGAGCCACCCTCCAGGGGAATAAAAGCCTTCCATTGGCTGATTTGCCCGGGACGCGAGATACTCTCAAGGCATTGCGGCCAAGCGAAAACATTGCCCTGGGCATCCTGTAAGCGAATCCCTTGGGGGTTAAGTCGCACGATCACATCTGCTTTTTGACTAACGACTTGACCAATACCATGGGCCGTCGAGTACCCTCTATCAGCCAGCAGACAGTCCCCGGATTTGACCGGAAGAGTGCTCAAGGATTCGCCATTGCCTTGACCACGACTGGGGGTGATGCGCAAATAGTCACAGCGTAAGGAAGGCCAGCTCAAACTGTAATGAATCCGCCACTGGGTGCCCATTTTGCCAGGTTCCTTGACGTGGGTGGCGTCCACCAAGCGAATCCGACGCGCAGAGCCCGACTCTGGCACGTTCAGGTGGGTCTCCTCAAAAAGCTCACAGCAAAGCTCGTAAAGCCACTGCTCGCTTTTGCGCAAACGCTTGAGCAGTGCAACGTCAGACAGATTGGCCAAGTGGGCCTCACGGGCTCGCAACGCCGTCTCCCGAAGCGAATAGCCACAGGCCAAATGAATGAGTAGCGTTCGCAGGCAATCTTCCGCCGATTTATTCTGCCGCAAACCTTTGAGCGCATCAGTCTTGCCGGCCAATCGTCGCCAATCGGCTGGCAAAAACGACATCAACACACCCCAATCTTCATCGACACGCTCATTCTCGTCCATGGGAGCCCATCTAAACCAAAGAGGGCCAATATTACAACAAAACAAGTTAGCGCCTATGGGGTAAACCCTGGGCTTAGCTATCTTGGCCACTTCGGGCCACGGATTGCCCTTTGTACGCCCCAGAGCAACGCGCCCTGAAGCTG
>DATHPI010000297.1:0-5289 GCA_035484035.1 Chthoniobacterales bacterium | reverse complement strand
CTGTAGTTCAAACCGCTTTGCCAGCTGAGCGGAAAGTTCCATTTGTCTCAGAACGTCCAACCGTAGCGAAACCGTCACCAGCCCTTCTTCCAGGGCTTGGCGTAACAACCGAACCACTGTCGGTCGAGACAAGCCCAGCTCATCTGCGATTTGTTGTTGAGTCAGATTTTGGTGGTGATAAAGCCAGGTGGTTTTCGCAAGGGTGTCTTTTCGCCCAAGGAGTACCGTTGGAGTGGTTTTTCTGCGACCCCTTTTAGAGCGCTTAGGAGCCTGGTCGTTGGTCTGCTTCATGGGCTGTTAACGATCACGCCGGCTTCAACCAAAATAGAACAAGCTCCTGGTTATTGCCATTGTTACAGTAAGAAAAATGTAACGGATGTTTTTTGTGCTCTCAAACATTTTGTCTTGAAATCTGGTTCAAATGGGTCCTCAGTCCCACTTTTTTTCCGACGAGAAACCGGACCCGCCAGTATTCTGACTTTGAATGTGAAACGATGCACCTGGCCGTTAACCTGTTAAGCAAACGCGCCAGGTGCTTATCTTCGAATAAACGGCGGATCATCTGCTTCCGGTTTCTGGGCGCTTGACCGCCTTCAAAGTGCGGGTGAGCAGCGCCTTGAGATGCTTCGGCGCCAGCAAAGTTGTCGGGATCGGCACAACTATGAAATCGTTTTACCGATCTTCCAATGGGGATGAGCCTGCCTACTGTCTTTCCGTCCCCCCAACGAGACAACGTAACGACCACCACCACGGAATAGTACTCGAGAAAGGGGATATAAACGCGACTTACACCTATCTTTTTGCCCTCCGAACGGTTTCGGTTTCATGCAGTTCCATGCCGTTGCACGCCTGACAGCTAGTGGTTTATTTAAGCGGGTCAGTCAGCTACCCTATCAACGAGCCAATTCTATTATGTTTGTCGGATGGAGGATGCCGTTCTCTGCCGTACGATGCAGCTGTTATTAACTGACTTCCGCCAGCAAATCAGGCTTCCCATTAAGATCGCACTTACCATATTCGCTCATTAGTTATTTACCGTTCTCTGCCGTACCATGCAGTTGCATCCTTTTTCGAACGTACCTACCCTACCCAGGTTAGAGTGGTTAGGAAAAAAACTAAACAATCCTTTCTATTTCAGAGAGAAAACTGTTGACGAAATCCATTTAAAAATGTTTTCTTTCAGGTAAGCAACCTGACATACACGTACGGTTGACATTCTCTAGAAGCGATCCCCCACCGACCCCGCGAATGTGATTGTCGCTAATATTGTAAAGGAGAGAAATGCCAGAGATTTTTGATCATACGGGAGCTCCTCTCAGACATGGCCGCGCTCGAGTAAATGGAATACGCATGCACTATGTCACGGGGGGACATGGGGAGCCGATTCTCCTCGTGCACGGCACGCCCAAAACACATTTTTACTGGTATAAGCTGATCCCTCGTCTAACAGAGCATTTTACGGTTGTTGCCCCGGATCTTCGCGGTTTTGGAGACACTGACCGCCCTCCAGTCGACGAGGGTTACGACTCACTAACAAACGCCACGGATCTGGCAGAGCTAATGTCTCTGCTCGGGCACGAAAGATTTCACCTCCATGGTGAGGACCGGGGTGCAGAATTTGCTTATGTCTTAGCAGCTACCCAACGCGAGCGGGTCAAGACATTGTCATTTTGTGAGATGTTGTTGTCTGGCGACGAGTTAGAGAAGTGGTCGTATTTCACCAAAGACAACCTGTCAGCGCAATTCCGCCAGAAGGGCGTTTGGGTATGGCACATTCCTTTTTTCTGGATACCCCATATCCCGGAGATGCTAATTGAGGGGCATGAACGCGAGTTCTGGGAATTTTGGATTCGGGCCGAAACTTGGAATCCCACGGCCATCACTAGCGAGGCGATCGACGAGTGGATTGCCAGGTTGATGAGCCCAGGGGGTCTTCGAGGGGTGTTGGAGACTTACCGCGCAGCTTTCAAGAACGGCCGCATTAACGATGAGCTGCGAAAGGAGCGCCTGACACTCCCGGTGATGACGGTAGGCGCTCCGGAGTTCTTCGGGCCGCTAGTTAAAGAGCAGATGCTCAAGGTGGCCGATCGTGTTGACCGCGCAGAAGTCTTTGAAGAGTGCGGGCACAGTCTTGCTTTGGAGGCCGACCAGAGGCTGGCCAGCCTTCTACGCGATTTCATGTTAAGCAAAAAAATATCAAAGTAACTATGTTATACAAATTACGCGCTACTACTCTTTGCAGCTGTCTGCTGACCTTGGCGACTCTTGCCCGTACGAACGCTGCAGGCAACATCGGCGATATCAAACAACCGCTCTGGTATCAGCCGCCATCCGAGAAGACTCTTGAGCTGGCTAAAATCGACGACTTATCACAAACGGTGGTCAGTGATGGGGAGCAAGGAGAGAAAGGCGTCCTAGCCTCAACGCTTTCCATCACGGACGAGCAGGCGGCCAAGATCAAAGCGGGCAAGTTCACCGTGGGCATTGCCATGGGCTGGCTTGGTGATGACTGGGCGTCGCAACAATTAAAGGGTCTCAAGGATACCTTCGAAAAACTAGGTATCAAGGTCATCGCAGAAACGAACGCCGACTGGGATGATGCCAAGCAGATCTCCAATTTGGAAGCGATTGCCGCGCAAAAGCCAAGCCTCCTGGTCTCGATTCCGCTGAACAAAAAGACCACCGCCCTAGCCTACAAGAAGATTCAAAAAGCTGGGACGAAAGTACTGTTCATCGACCAGGCGGCCGACGGAATGACAGCGGGAAAAGATTATATCTCGATTGTCTCCTCTGACAACCTGGCTCTTGGAATGTACGTCGCGGACGAACTGGCGAAGGCGGTCGGCGGCACCGGCGACGTGGGAGCGATGTATTTCGCCAACGATTTCTATGTGACTAACCTGCGCTACATCGGCTTCATTGCCCGTCTGATGGTGAAATACCCCAATCTCAAGCTGGTGGCGGTGGCCGGCCATGACGACCCCAACAAGGGGCAGGAGGTTGCCCAAGGTCTCCTGGCGCGTTATCCCAAGCTTAAGGGTCTCTATGGTTCGTGGAGCATTCCTGCCATGGGTGCGGCAACGGCCGCCCAGGTGGCCGGACGTAATCCCAAGAACTTCAGAATCGTTTGCGAAAACTTCGACCAGATTGTGGCGGCGAACGTGGCCAAAGGCGGTTTCATTGCCGGCATCTCCTCCCAGCGTCCTTATGACCAGGGTGTAGCGGAAGCGACGGCCGGGGCGCTAGCATTGATCGATGCCCCCGTGCCAACCTACATTGTAGTCCCGCCGCAGGCGGTCGACCGTCAGAACCTGGCGGACGCCTATCAGACGGTCTATCATATTCCCCTCCCCGAAAACATGACGGCGGATCTGAAAAAATAGCGGCCCACGCCGAGGCTCGACCCGGCTTTACTGGCAGGAACCATTTCCAATCAACGCGAAGATTTCCTCATGGAGGCGCTCACCTTACTGGAAATGAACGAGGTAGAGAAATCGTTCAATGGCGTTCCGGTCCTCAAGAAAGCGAACTTCGTTCTGCGCAAAGGGGAAGTTCACGCTCTGATGGGCGGGAACGGTGCCGGCAAATCTACCCTCATGAAGATTCTCACCGGCGTTTATCGCAAAGATTCCGGGATGATTATTCTTGATGGTACGCCGGTAGAATTGACAACCGCCCGCCAGGCTGAGCGTCACGGCATTGCCATGATCTACCAGGAACTCAGTCTCATCCCAACGCTGACGGTGGCCCAGAACATTTTCTTAAAGCGTGAATCGCGTGCCATCGGAAACCTGTTCATCAACGATGCGGAGTCTGAGCGTCGCGCGAAACTTCTGATGGAGGAGCTTGGCCATCCGGTAGATCCACGGACGCCTGTTGAGCAGCTGAGCGTGGGCGTGAGTCAAATGGTCGAGGTCGCCAAAGCGCTGGCGAAAAAGGCTCGCATCCTGATCATGGACGAACCGACCTCTTCACTGACGGATGCGGAGACTGAGATTCTCTTCCAATTAATCGACCGCTTGAAGCGTAGCTGGATCTCGATCATTTACATTTCACATCGGATGTCCGAGATCTTGACTGTCTGTGATCGCGTGACGGTCATGAGAGACGGCATGTGCGTCAAGACTGATCATTGTCGGGACGTCACGATGGAGGGCCTGATCGAAGCAATGTTAGGAACAGGACGAAGCGTCGCCTTCCAATGGCAGGAACGCGACGACCAAAGGGCCGACAAGCCGGTCCTGGAGGTTAATAACCTCAGCGGTGGAAAAGCGCGGGGGCCAACTTCCTTCTCCATCTATCCCGGTGAAATCGTCGGACTGGCCGGGCTGCTCGGGTCCGGTCGGACCGAGATTGCGGAGACGATCTTTGGCCGGCGGCGCTCCCACAGTGGAACGATATCGGTCGATGGTAAGGCCATTCATACCAACCGCGGAGCGATTGAGGCAGGTGTCGCACTGGTTCCCGAAGATCGGCGGACCCAAGGCCTCATTTTGGACCATTCGCTGTTGGCCAATTTTATTTTGCCCAATCTGGCCTCCTTTACGCGCGGCCTCTTCGTGCTTGACGGCGCGGGAGCCAAGGCGGCCGAAGCTTACATTCGGAAGTTGCGAATCAAAACCTCAGGGTCTGACGGGCCGGTCCGGCTTTTGTCAGGTGGCAATCAGCAGAAGGTCGTTCTCGCCAAGTGGTTAGAGCGCAAACCTCGTCTTCTAATCCTCGATGAACCGACCATGGGAGTCGACATCGGGGCCAAGTCAGACATCCTGCAAATCGTCCGTGAGATTGCCAACAGCGGCGCTGCCGTTCTGGTTATCTCATCGGAATTAGAGGAGCTTTTAGCAATGAGCGACCGAATCCTGGTTATCCACGATGGCAAGCTAGTCAACGATTTCAAACGCAAGGATATTCCTTCCGAGGAGATGCTGCATCATGCAATCCAAAACTGATACCGCAGTGGCTTTCCTCCCTTCGCGAGGAAACATTGTCAAGTTTCAATGGCAGGATTACGTCGTCTATCTGTTCTTTTTGCTGGTTCTGGTTTTCTTCGGCTTCACGATTGGCGATAAGGGATTTCTGACGAGTGAAAACCTTTTCAATATCACTCGCTCGACCTCGATGATCGTGGTGATGGCGGTGGCGATGACTTTCGTTATTTGCTGTGGTGAGCTCGACCTGTCGGTGGGATCGACAGCGGGGTTGGCCGCCCTCACCGCCGGTTATGTCCTTCATGCCGGCTACGGCACCGTGGCTGGGATAGTAGCTGCTCTTCTTTGCGGACTGGCTGTC
>DATHPI010000296.1:0-8300 GCA_035484035.1 Chthoniobacterales bacterium | reverse complement strand
CTGTAGTTCAAACCGCTTTGCCAGCTGAGCGGAAAGTTCCATTTGTCTCAGAACGTCCAACCGTAGCGAAACCGTCACCAGCCCTTCTTCCAGGGCTTGGCGTAACAACCGAACCACTGTCGGTCGAGACAAGCCCAGCTCGTCTGCGATTTGTTGTTGAGTCAGATTCTGGTGGTGATAAAGCCAGGTGGTTTTCGCAAGAGTGTCTTTTCGCCCAAGGAGTACCGTTGGAGTGGTTTTTCTGCGACCCCTTTTAGAGCGCTTAGGAGCCTGGTCGTTGGTCTGCTTCATTAGCTCTATAAGGCAGCAAAGAGTGTAACAGATGTTTTTTGTGTTCTCAAGTGCTTTGTCGTGAACTAAGTCATCATTTTTCCCACCAGCTATACTGGATCTCATAATTCTGGATTCTTTTCTCGGACGCTGGACGAGGGAAATCGGCCCGACCTTTGTTCAAACTCGAATCGCCCGTTTTACATACGACCATTTAAATGAACATTTGACATAACGCGAAAGTTTCTTATTTTTGAGACTCGAATATTGCACGCCAATTATCGTTCTAACCGAACGTGTAATTATATGGACACATGTAATGAACATTCGTTTTTATCCGAAAAATGATGATCCCTTCTGTGACGACCAGCAATGTGACCAACCCCTCGTTTGAAATTCACTTAAGCTTGCCATGAACCCGCTCTATTCTGAGGAAGAGAATCCGCGCACCAATGCGATTTGTCCCGCACTCCCGGTCAAACGGCACCGTGAGCTTTTGCACCTCCTTTGCGTTCGCGATCAGATGACGATCAGGGAAGTCGCAAATCACTTCAAGGTTTCCGTGGACACTGCGCGGCGAGATCTTGACCTTCTGGCATCTCAGGGGTTGCTCACCCGCACTTACGGAGGCGCTGTCGCGATCCAACTGCCGGAGCCGCAAAGAGGAAAACCTCTCCAGCAAGTGACCAGCCGTTTTTTCGAAGAAAAGCGCCTCGCGCGATTGCTTCACCAGGTCATCAAAGACGGAGAAACGCTCCTTCTAAACGGAGGTTCCGCGACGAGGTGTTGTGCCGAAGAATTAGGCAGCCGGGATTTAAACATCGTCACCAATAACCTTGACATACCCTTCGACTCTTTAACCGTCGCCCGAGTTTACATTCTTGGAGGACGATGTCTTAGAGACGAGCGGGTCACAGTGGGACCAATGATCATTTCGGGAATGAATATTGCCGTCGACTCCGCAGTGATCGGCGTTGACGCGATCTCGGTAAAAGAGGGGCTTTCCAAAAACAGTCCCGAAGAAGCTTTAATGACATCACAAATGATTGCTGCTGCGCAAAGAACAATCGTCATGGCTGATTCTTCAATCTTTGCCAAAAAGTCCTTCGCACGCATCGGACCGCTTGGAAACATGCAGGTACTGATTACCGATAAGGAGCCGCCCGATGATCTAGCTCACGCCCTAGGCGAGGCAGGAGTTGAGGTGATTATCGCCCCACAGGAAGGTGGCGGATCGGCACGAGTGCAAAATGGTTTCCCTAATCATTCGAATGGGTTGGAGCCTGCCTATAAGCCTTTTCCGCCCCTACCACCAGACAACGTCATCCCCGCCGCCACGAAACCTAACGGCACGAACAATAGAATAGGCCTCGGCTTTGCTGCTCCTTAGCTATGTCACACGCTTTGAGCTTGGTCTGTCCACCTGAACCTTTATTTAGCTTAGGTCCGAACAGCTACGTTTATATGCAGTTCTATGCCGTTGTCCGCAGCCAAGAGGATCTGATTTAAGGTGCAAGTTCCGACGACCGAACTTAGCTTATTGTTTAATCAGTACCTACCGTTTCTTGGAATGCTATGCCGTTGTATGCTAGGGCATCGTCTCATAAGTGGAGGGATGCCGTTGGCTGCAAAAGGGTTTGGATGCTAGGCGCGAGTGGGGGAGCGGATCCGCTGCGATCCATAACGAACGAGCAATGACGAACCCTCTTCAAGGCAACCCCTGAGGGCCAACGGTGCCTTTGCCGATCGTTCCTCCACCGGTGAACTTACACTTACTTGTCTTCACGGTTATATGCAGTTCTATGCCGTGGTCGGCAGTCGGATTTAATAGATAAATGCTCACCGGACAACTTCGCGGTGCCGCCCGCTAAGGACACTGTCAGTTGATGCAGATAAATGTTTGACAGGCTTTGAGTGGAGTGGTAACACAGGCGTTAATAGAACTAAGGTTCCCCTAACTAACAACCCCCCAGTTCGGGACATCTCCGGACATATCTATTTGGAGGAAGCGGATGTCATCAGCGAAGAAAACAGTCAATGTCGGTTTTTTTCTGGCGCGTAAGTTTCTAACGGCGACTTTGCTCGGTGCCTTTGTCTGGCCGTCAGTCGCTCACGCCGGCGTAAGCCAACCCACCTACCCGAAGTCTGATTTGCTTCTGGTCACCACGGTGATTAATGCCACCAATCCCTATATGGCTTCCTGGATCCAGGGATCGAAGGATCTGGCGGCCAAGCTCGGCGTTCCTCTCGAGGTTGTCCAATCAAACGGGAGCTCTCAGACGGAGCTGGCCGGCATCCAGGCGCAGGCTGCGAAGGGGAAGAAGATTGTCCTGGTCATGAATCCGGTGGCGGCTTCAAATGTGCCAGCTGTGGTCCAGACGATCAATGCCAACGGCGGTTACATGGTAGTCTGGTGGAACATGCCGCCTGGCACCGAGCCGAAGACTTCCGGCGACCATTTTGTCGCGTTCGGGACCTACAATGGCATTACTGCCGGTGAATGCGGCGCAGAGCACCTCGTTGAGGCGCTTCACGGCAAGGGAAACATCATTGCTTTGCCAGGCGTGCTCGACAGCACGGTGAGCCAAGAGCGTTACCAGGGCCTGCTCGACACCCTGAAGAAGAACCCGGATGTGAAGCTGCTCGACACGCAGCCAGCCAATTGGGACCAGGCGATCGCACTTCGCACAACTCAACAGCTTATTGCCAAATATAGGGACAAGATCGACGGCGTCTGGACGGCCGACGACGCGATGATGCTCGGAGCATATCAGGCGTTTAATCAGGCCGGCAGGCTCGACAAGGTCAAGTTCTCCGGAGAAGGTGCCTATCCGCCGGTCATCGACCTGATGGTCAAGAAGGCTGGCAACGGTGCGGTCGTCGCTTCAGCCTTCCACCGCGGCTATATGGCTGCCGCAACCGGCCTCCTGATCGGTTACAAGGCAGCGGTAGGTGATATCGACGTTTCGAAGCTCACCCCTGAGCAACGGCATGGTCAGTATGCCATCGGCTGCGTCACACCGGAGAACGCTTCGCAATACCAGGCGAACGGCGGCATCCCGGCGGGCTGGTTAGATGAGCTGATCAAAAATCCGTTCAAGGATCTGGTTGGCGGAGCGGTGGCCCACACGGCGAACTGAGGTCCCTTGGGATTGAGTCTCGGCATCGAAAGGTTACCTACGGGATTTTACCTGTCCTATGAGCGAAAAGGTGATGGAGGAAAATCAAAGCGGCCGCACCCGCAAGATGGTTGCTACCTATGCCGAAATCGCCATCCTCGTCTTTCTGATTGTCCTGTTTTCGATTCTGAACCCGACGACTTTTCCAACCGTCGCCAACGTTAACACAATTCTGAACACCGCCGCCGTCCCGACGATCATCGGCGTAGGCGCCACGTTCGTCGTGCTGATGGGCCGAATCGACCTTTCGGTGGAAGGGATCATGGGCGCTGCGGGTCTCGCCTATGTCCTTCTCTCCCCGAACAGCCGGACAAGCGCGGACTGGGGATTTGGCGCGATTGTCGTCGCCATTGCGCTCGGCGCGGGGCTCGGATTGGCGACGGCTCTGGTGCATACGCGTTTGAAGGTCCCCACCTTCATCGTTTCGCTCGGGATGTGGTATGTAGGTCTTGGCATCGCCGCGGTCCTGTTTGGCCAAGAGATGCAGCCGTTTCTCTCCGATCCAAACGCCCCCCTGTGGCCCACCTCAGCGCCACTTGGCGTTTCTAACAGCTATCTCGTTGCGCTTGGGGTAGTGGCCCTCGGGTTCCTGGTTGAGCGCTTCACCCGCCTGGGCCGCGTGCCCTACGCGATCGGCAACAACGAGGGGGTAGCTCTGGTGACGGGCATCCCGGTTGCGCGCTACTGCATCTATGCCTTCGCGATCTCTGGCGCATGCAGTGCGTTGGCTGGCGTGATTGCCAGCATGTCCCTTGGCGCGGGCGCCGCAAACGTGGGGGTCGGCATGGTGTTCTTTACGCTGGCAGCCGTCGTGATCGGCGGTACCCCACTCAGCGGCGGCAAAGGCGGCGTCCTCCGCACCGTGGTAGGGGTGCTTGTGTTGTCCACACTTTACAATGGTCTGATCCTGTCTGGCGTGGCGCCGAGTCTCCAATCCGGTGTCTCAGGACTTGTTCTTGTTAGCGCAGCAATCGCCGCCGGTTGGTCGCAACGAAACCATCTGAGGGTTGTGAAATGAGAGCCGCCGATGGCCAAACGGCCCCCGGTCGCACGTCTGCGGCCGATCGGGCGCCGGTACTGGAACTAACCGGCGTCACCAAGATTTTCGGACCGCTCGTCGCGGTGGACAATCTCTCCCTCACGATCCGCCCAAATGAGGTAGTCGGATTGCTCGGCGAAAACGGGGCGGGCAAGTCCACCCTGCTCAAGATTCTCACGGGTGTTCACCAGCCGGACAAGGGCTCGATCGCCGTGAACGGCAAGAAGGTCAATTTGCGCAGTCCGCAGGAGGCCAACGCCGCCGGTATCGGCATCGTTCACCAGGACCAGTCCCTGTTTACAAACCTTTCGGTGGCCGAGAACATTGTGATGGGCTTGTCGAAGCACGGGGCCCGGTCAACGCGATTCGGCATTTATCGCTGGGGGCAGGTCAACAGAGACGCGGCGTCGATCCTTGCGCGAATCGGCTCCCGGATTGATCCGCGAACAAAGATGAGCGACCTTTCCTTTGCTCATCGGCAGATGGTCGAAATCGGCCGCACCATCGAGATTGCGCGCGAAACGACCCGCGCGTTGAATGCCAGCGACGCGGACCACGGCACACCGCTGGTGATCCTGGATGAGCCGACCTCGGTCCTCGAACGCAATGAGACCGAAATCCTCGAACGCGAAATCAGAAAGCTCAAGGAGATCGGCTCGATCATTTTTGTGTCGCACCGCCTCGAGGAGGTGCTGCGCATTTGCGACCGGCTCGTGGTCATGCGTCACGGCCGGTTGGTAACCGACCGGCCGGTCGGCAACATAACGGAAGACGAACTCTTCGAGCTGATGATCGGCCAGAGTGCCCGATCGAAGACACCCGCGAGCGCCAGAACAGGCGCGCCGGCGAAGGCCGTCCTGACGGTCGACCGCCTGTCGCGCCGGCATGCCTTTCACGAGGTCAGCTTCACGGTTTCGCAGAGCCACGTGACGGCGATCGTCGGGACAGTCGGGTCCGGGCGCGAAGACGTGTGCCGGGCGATCTTTGGAGCCGAAGCCTACGATAGCGGCGTAATCACGCTCGATGGGGCTCCCGTGCGCGGCTGGTCCGTGCGCAAGGCGATCGCCGCAGGCATCGGCTATCTACCTTCCGAACGCGGAGTGGAGAGCGTCGTCGGCGGCCTGTCCGCAGCCCGCAATCTGACGCTCACCTACCCGAACAAGACCCGGGTGGGCGCATTGCTGAGCCCTGCCATCCGAAATCGCCTGGCCAAACTCTGGTTCGAACGCCTCGACGTGCGCCCGCGCGACATCGGGCTTGAACTCGAGCGCTTCTCAGGCGGAAATCAGCAGAAAGTGGCTCTCGCCAAGTGGCTGATCGCGGGTGACCTCAAGGTGTTGATCCTTGATCATCCGCTGCGGGGGTTGGACCCGGGCGCAAGCGAAGCCGTGAACGAGTTGATCCGCGAAGCGTGCCGCGGCGGTACGGCCGTCCTTCTCCTGGCCGACACGCTGGAGGAGGCGCTCGACCTCGGTGACGAGATCCTGGTGATGCGCGACGGCTACGTGACCGCACGTTTCGATCTGGCGCGCGAAACTCCGACTTCACTCGATCTCCTGGAGAAAATGGTATGAACTCCTCCTCAGCTTTGAGATCCGACGGCGTCCGATTCGTTCGACCGGATCAACTGCGACCCCTGCTCGCGCCGCTTGTGATCTTTCTCTGCCTGTTACTGGTCGTCTCTGTTGCCGTCCCGCAATTCCTCGGCGGTGGCGGTCCTTCGATTATCGCGCAACAGGCGACGCCGATCCTCCTCATCGCGCTCGCTCAGTGCGTCGTTCTTCAGGTTGGTTCGATCGATTTATCGAACGCTTCGATGGCCCTGCTCTGCGCTATTCTGAGCGCCAAAACGCTCGGACCGCTCGGGATCGCTTCGCCCATTCTTTGCGTCGGGGTTGTCACCCTTATCGGCATGTTTAACGGCGCGGTGCTGACGTTCACGCAAATACCGTCTTTTGCCTTGACCCTTGGGACGCTCGGCATCCTCCAGGCGGCCTGTCTGGTGATCACCGGTGCGAATGTCGTCTACGTTACATCGCATCTCGAGCTTGTCTCCTGGCTCTTCCACGTCCAAATCCTTACTTTGCCGGTCGTGTTCTGGCTAAGCGTTCTGTGCGCGATCCTTCTTTGGGCTTTCATCCGCTTCACCGTCACAGGGCAAGGGCTCATGGCCATCGGCTTCAATGAGCGCGCGGCGATTCTATCCGGCCTTCCGGTGAGATGGCTCAAGATCACGGCTTTCGGCTTATCGGGCTTTCTGGCCGGACTTGCGGGTCTGTCGGTCATCGCCATCAGCGGGGCGGCTTCATCGTACGGTCTGGGCAGCGATCTGCTGGTGCCGGGTATAGCAGCGGCGCTCGCAGGAGGAACGGCCATCACCGGGGGCGTCTGCAATCCGATCAACGTCGTATTCGGCGCCCTCTTTGTCGCGCTTATCCCGGTCGGGAGCGCAGCAATCGGGGTAAACACCCAGGCCCAAAGCATTGTCTATGGCGTGGTTCTCATCGTAGCGGTGGCTGCGACGGCCAGCCGCTCCCGCACTGGCATCATCAAATAATCAGAAGGAGGCACAAACATGGCTACCACACTGGATCGATTCGCTGACCGGAAGCCCGGTTGGGATACGCCGGTAATGATTGAATCGCATCAGAACGGCGTGCGCACCAAGGCGATGAACCCTCATACGCCAGTTACCTATGAAGAGGTTGTCGAGGACGCGATCCGTTGTTGGGATGCGGGTGCGAGCGCAATTCACGTCCACAACACCAATTTCGACCTTCGCGGAAAGGAAGCCGCCGCCGATTACATGCCCGCCTGGAGCAAGATCTTGAAGGCCCGGCCTGACATGATCTGGTATCCGACAACGTGCAATAATCTGCTATGCACCGAGGGTCAGACCGGCCTCGAACACGTGGCCTATCTGAATAAGGAAGCCAATGTGCAGGTGGCGGTGGTGGATACCGGCATCGATCTCTTCGCCGTCGATCTCGACAAGAAGGGCCACATCCTTGGCCGCGAATACGGTTGGAACTACAAACAGGTCGCCGGTCAGGTCGACTTCTGCCAAAGCAACGATATTGCGATGATCTGGGGCGTCTATGAACCCGGCCACCTTCGTCTCGCCCGTCATTATGTCGATCGCGGTATGTATACGAATGGCTCGATGTGGGATTTCTATCTAGTGGGCAAGTATGGACTGACCTCATCGAAGCCCATCGGCACTTGCGGAATGGAGCCGACTCTCGAAAGCCTGTACTATTACCTGGACATGATCGAACAGGCCAAACATAAGTTGCCATGGTGCATATCGATCTGGGGCGAAGGCAGTCTCGATACCCGTCCGATCATCAAGCGGACCATAGAACTCGGCGGACACATCAAGACGGGTCTCGAATTGTTCTTCGATCCGGACCGGAAACCGACTAATCTCGATCTACTTCAGGAGGTCCAGGAAATTGCCAGGGAAGTCGGCCGGCCCCTGGCGACTCATGAGGAGGCAAAAAGAATTTACAATATAAAGTAGTCTTCAACCCTCCTCTAGCAAAGCAAGCGCTGTCTGATCATCAATAATCAGCCGGCTGATCAGTGCAGTGCGCAGCGCTCCCAGAATCGCGTTCTTTTTATCCAGACCGCAGACGACCGCCACAATGTTTTTCAGAGACTGGAAGTCTTCCCAGGACAAGGCCATGATTCGATCGTCCACGTCTCCAAGAATTCTTTTCCCATGGATGTCGAAATAGCGTCCGGAAATGTCTCCCACCGCACCTCGCACTCTCATCTGATCAATTGTCGAAGCATCCAAAAACCCGGTT
>DATHPI010000295.1:0-8445 GCA_035484035.1 Chthoniobacterales bacterium | reverse complement strand
TAGCCGAAAAGCTGGATGCCGACGATAGATCCGATCTGTCAATCCCGATGCTAAGGCCGAGCCAAGCCGCCCTGTGCGAAACGCCGCAACCCCTCGCTCCGCGCGAACTGATCTTTCACAACGGATTGGGTGGTTTTACTCCCGACGGTCGTGAGTACGTCGTGACGTTGCCATCAGGACAAGCAACACCAGTGCCGTGGGTCAATGTGATCGCGAACCCGTCTTTCGGTACGGTCATTTCAGAGAGCGGCTGTGGCTACACCTGGGCGGAGAATTCGCACGAGTTTCGGCTTACGCCTTGGAACAACGATCCAGTAACGGACGCCACCGGAGAGGCTTTTTACATCCGTGATGAGCAGAGCGGAGTCTTCTGGTCGCCTACACCCTTGCCGGCAACCGGTGCTACGCCCTACGTCATCCGACACGGCTTTGGCTATAGCGTATTTGAACATTCCGAGAACGGCCTGATTTCCGAGTTGACCGTTTATGTCGCGATGGATGCGTCCATTAAATTCGCAGTCTTGAGATTGCGGAATGTCTCGGCTCGTCCGCGCCGGATATCCGTCACGGGCTATGTGGATTGGGTTCTGGGCGAACAAAGGGCAAAAAGCTTACTTCATGTACAAACCGAAGTGGACCAGAAGACCCGTGCGTTGCTGGCCCGCAACTTTTACAATACCGATTTTTCCGAAGAGGTTGCCTTCTTCGATGTTGCCGATTTCCCGCGAAGCTTGACGGGAGATCGGAAGGAATTTTTAGGCAGGAACGGAAGTATGTCGAATCCTGCCGCCCTGCAGAAGGAGCGTCTCTCAGGTAAAACGGGGATTGGGCTGGATCCTTGCGGTGCCATGCAAGTCACGCTTGATTTGCCGGATGGAGAGGAACGAGAGATCCGTTTTTGCCTGGGAGCCGGTCGCGATCTGGCGCACGCGCAAAGCCTGATCGAACGCTATCGAGAGGCGGGGGCCGTCGAGGCAGCTCTGGATGGCGTAGGGCGATATTGGGAGCGAACGCTTGGTGTAATCCGGGTGGAAACGCCGGACGCATCGGTGAACCTGATGGCCAACGGCTGGCTGTTGTATCAGATTTTGAGCTGCCGTTTGTGGGGACGCACCGGTTTTTATCAATCCGGTGGCGCATTCGGATTTCGCGATCAACTGCAAGACTCGATGGCCCTCGTCTACGCCGAACCGATCTTGTTGCGCGAGCATCTCCTGCGCGCGGCAGCCCATCAATTTCGCGAGGGCGACGTCGAGCATTGGTGGCATCCCCCAACGGATCGGGGAGTGCGGACCCATACTTCGGACGACTATTTGTGGCTGGCCTTCGTTACCTGCCACTATATCTCATTTGTCGGAGACGCGGCCGTTCTCGATGAGAAGATTCCCTTTTTGGAGGGTCGTCTGCTTAAACCGGAAGAGGAGTCTAACTACGATCAACCAGGTCACTCCAAAGAGGTGGCCACCTTGTACGACCATTGCGTGCGGGCGATCGAACATGGGTTCAGGTTTGGCGTTCATGGCCTGCCGCTGATTGGGAGTTGTGACTGGAATGACGGAATGAATCTGGTCGGAAAGGGAGGACGGGGTGAAAGTGTCTGGCTTGCTTTTTTCTTTTACGATGTGCTGATCCGGTTTGCCGGATTGGCGCGGCAGCGCAACGAGATTGCCTTTGCCGACCGTTGTGTGGCCCAGGCGCGGCAGTTGCAAGAAAACGTCGAGCAGCACGGCTGGGACGGACAATGGTATCGGCGCGCCTATTTCGATAGCGGCGAACCACTCGGTTCTCAAAGCAATCTGGAATGTCAGATTGATTCTCTGCCGCAGAGCTGGTCGGTCTTGAGCGGCGCGGGCAATCCGAAGCGCGCACGGCAGGCGATGCAAGCGGTCGAAGAGCGACTCGTCCGCAACGAGGCAAAGCTGATTCAATTGTTAGACCCACCGTTCGATCGTTCCGCGCCTAGCCCCGGTTACATCCAGGGTTATGTACCGGGTATTCGCGAGAATGGCGGTCAATACACCCATGCCGCGGTCTGGGTGGTGATGGCGCGTGCGCTCCTGGGGGATAACGATCGGGCCTGGGAATTGTTTGCGTTGCTTAATCCGATCAATCACGGGTCGACGGCCGCCCAAATCAGCACCTACAAAGTGGAACCTTATGTCATTGCGGCAGATGTTTATGCCGTTGCGCCACATACAGGTCGGGGCGGATGGACATGGTACACGGGCTCAGCCGGTTGGATGTATCGATTGCTGACTGAAACACTCCTGGGTTTGAAATTGGAAGGGGATCGATTGCGATTAACACCCCGTCTTCCGAAACACTGGCCAACGTGTCGAATCGATTACCGATATCGCCAAACGCTCTATCACATTCACATCTCCAAATTGCCCGAAGGCTTGTCCGGCACCGGTCAAACATTCCTCGACGGAAAAGAACTGACCGACAGTGCTGTGCCGTTGGTGGATGATCAGCTTGAGCATAGCGTCGAGGCGCTCAGGTAGGGCTCAGGCGGCCGAGTTTCGCCCTGCCTACGGCGCCGGCTCAGGTAGGGCGAAGCTCCGTCTGAGCCGGGGTTTCCCGCTTCAACCTGCCTTTGACGCCACCCCTCACGACTTCATCGAATCGAGCCGTTTGACGTTTACCGTGCGTCGCAAGAGCCATCTTCTCCATGGCAACGTCTTAGAGTGCGCAACGACAAGTGATGCTACGCCGTCGCTATCCTATCATTGATCACTCCATTCCGCTAAAAAGGCTTCCACCAGGATCGGCAAATCGTCGCTGTACCCTCCTTCCAAAATAACACCGGCGGCCAGACCGGACGTTTTCAACCGGCCGCCGAAGTCGGCGAAATGGTCCTGCTCCAAAGTCATTTCGGTGAGCGGGTCTTTATGGTAAGCGTCAAAGCCGGCCGAAACCAAAAGGAGGTCCGGGTTGAATTCGAGCAGACAGTCAAGCGCCTGGTGAACAGCCGAGGCGTGCTTTTTCGCATCAGTATTTGGCGGAATAGGCCAGTTGAAGACATTCTCTCGCGATGCCTTGCCGGTGCCCGGATAACCGGGATATTGGTGAACCGAAGCGAACCGGATTCGCTGGTTACCAAAAACGGTCGCTTCAGTTCCGTTGCCATGGTGTGCGTCGAAGTCCCATATGGCGACCCTCTGGCAGCCGATCGCCAGAGCGTGATGAGCGGCGATGGCGACAGAGTTCAAATAGCAGAAGCCCATTGCTCTCGTCTGAGTGGCGTGATGACCAGGCGGACGCATCAGGGAAAAACCCTTTCTCCCGCTTAGCGCCAAATCGACCGTGGCGATCGCCGCTCCAGCCGCACGCCGGGCGTGATCTTCAATCTCCGGATAATAGGGAGTGTCGGCGTCGAAATCGGTCGGCACACGAAGACGCTCAAGATGCTTTGGGTGATGAACTCGCAGGACTTCCGCATTAGAGGCCAGGCTTGGTTTCATCCACAACCAATCCGGATGCTTATCGAGGAGGTAAGCCCGGGTGTGGATCAACCGTTCCGGTCGCTCAGGATGATAATCTTTGACAAATAGAGTGGCGAGTTGATCGAAAATCAAAGCAATCATAAAGGCAAGTGATCCAGATATGCTCCTTCACCGCGCTGGGTTACTAACAACTTTGTTAATCTTCGTCCATGGATTGTTCTGAATATAAGCGGGCGGGCGGGACTAGAGCGGAAGCTCAGGGTAGGGTGAGGCTCCGTCCGAACCGGGACTTCCCGCTTGGTCTCGCCCAACAACGTCATCCCCCAAAATTCCCGCTCGAATTCCTTGATTGTTTCACGCTGCCCAAACAAGATCCGAATTCTCGCGTCGGCCATTTTTGACTGATTTAAGGGCCGACGCCACAGGTGATTGGGACGCGGCAAGCCCAGGTTCGGGCGGAGCCTCACCCTACCCAGAGCTTCCTGCCGAATAGTCAGTTCGCCGGTTTGCGTTTTTTGAGAAATTCTTCGATCCGGTTTGCGATCTCTCCTCCGTGGGTTTCAAGCGCGAAGTGTCCGGTGTCCAATAGGTGCGTCTCCACATCTTTCAGATCGCGTGGGTAGGGGACGGCGCCCTCGGGCGGAAAGATGAAGTCGTTCTTGCCCCAGACAATCAAAGTGGGCGGTTGAAACTGTCGGAAGAAGGCCTGGAACTCAGGATAGAGCGGCACGTTAGTCCGATAGCTGTAGAACAGATCGAGCTGGATCTCGGCATTTCCCGGGCGGTCCAGACCAACCTGATCCAAGACCCAGGTGGTCGGATCCAGTAGCGTGTGGTCAGCCACGCCATTTTCATATTGCCAGCGAGTCGATTTCGGGTCGACCAGGAAGCGGATGGCCTCCCGATTCTCAGTGGTTGGATCGCTCCAGTATTTTTTGATGGGGTCCCAGAACTCCCGGAGGCCTTCGTCGTAGGCGTTGCCATTCTGCACGATCAGCGCCTGGACGCGTTCCGGATGTCGCAGCGCCAGGCGATAACCGATCGGTGCCCCGTAATCCATCACGTAGAGCGAGTACCTGGTGAGTCCAAGTTTATCGACCAACGCTTCCACCACGTTGGTCAGATTTTCGAAACTGTAGTCAAAATCGTTATGACTCGGCATGCTGCTTTGGCCGAACCCAGGATAGTCAGGGGCCACCACGTGGAATGAGGTCGCGAGCCGCGGAATCAGATTTCGAAACATGTTGGACGATGTTGGAAACCCATGCAAAAGCAGGATAACCGGGGCGTCTTGTGGTCCGGCTTCGCGATAGAAGACCTCCAGTTCATTCAGACGGATAGTGTTGTAACGCACCGGATGTTGATTAGAAATGGAGGAATGGTCGGTTGTCATATTCTTGTTCTTTGGGTTCGGAATGTCGGCCGTGTAATGATCCGCCGTTCATCCTCATTCAGTTTACGTGCCATGCTCATCCTGTGGCGCAACTTTTGCTCCGCAAGCAACTTAAACACGATAGCGATGGGCTGGAGCCGGAACGAAATTTCATTCGTTCGAAATCTCGTACGCGAATTCAGGAGTTAGAAAAAGTCTACTTCTTGCATCAGACCTTGGTATAATGGTAACAGCGCTCTTTTCCGTTGTAGAGATGCAAAACCGAATGTTCCAAAGAGCCGCAATGATCAGCGCCAAGACGAGGGTTAGAGCCTTACGCCTGGTGTCAAATGTAACACACGGTGGCGGATTTCTCTCGACCACGACATCAGCCGGAAAGGCGTGGACGTGAGGCCCGTTCCGAAATCACCTGGGGAGCGACCGGTTGTATTCGTGGTGGATGACGATCGATCGGTACGTGAAGCGATCGCCGGCCTCATTCGTTCTGTCGGTCTACGGGTTGAAACTTTCGCTTCGGCATCTGAATTTCTGCGGCAGAAACCTCCGACTGAGCCTTCTTGCCTGGTGCTCGACGTGGGTTTGCCCGGATTGAGCGGGATTGACCTTCAGCGCGAGCTTGCCGCGGCGCACCGTCCTTTTTCAATTATTTTCATTACCGGCCAGGGCGATATTCCAACCACGGTCCGAGCCATGAAGGCGGGCGCTGTCGAATTTCTCACCAAGCCATTCAACGATCAAGAGTTGTTGAATGCGATTGAGCAGGCGCTGGTTGGAGATCGCAAGGCGCTTGCTCAGCGCATGGAATTGACGCAAGTACGTGCCCGCTACGAAAAGCTGACCCCACGTGAGCGCGAAGTAATGAGCTTGGTTGTACAGGGTCTGCTGAACAAGCAGGTCGCGGCGGAACTTGGCACACGCGAGATTACGGTGAAAACCCAGCGCGGGCGAGTAATGCGCAAGATGCAGGCAGAGTCGCTGGCCGACCTGGTTCGAATGGCGGAGCGACTCGAGCGCGAGGCTTAAGAAAGTGTCAGTGTCGGTGTCAGTGTCAGTTAGGCCTGCGGATGGGGGAGGTCCCTCCTATCGACCGAAACATTCGAAACTGCGCCCCGGCTCAACACAGAAAGGCGGGCGTACTAACCCGCCTTTCTCGGGATGGCTCAGCTTTTGAAGCTGGCTCGATCGTCCGCTTCGAGAAAGTCAACGAGCGTCGAGGTCTCAGGCTTGAGACCGACCTTGGTACATTCGCCAGTGAACCATTCCTTCTTTTCCGGATCGTCGTAGGGTCGATAGCCCTCGACTCCTTCGGACCAGGCCTTAATCTCCGCGCTCGTCTTGGCCGTACCATGACTGCTGAACCAGTCAATGATTTGTTCATCGGTGGCACCCGAACCGAGCAGCTTCTTCACCTCTTCGGCCTGAACCGCCTTGAATTCAAAGAGCATTTGATCGAGCGGGCAGGCGTAATGATATTCGCCGACGTTGCCCTGGAGATCGGCGCGGCCCTTATCGACCATGCGGGCCATCAGGGCATAACCACCGAGTCGTTCGCGAGGACTGCGTGGTGGTTCTTTGGTGAGATCTCTGGGTGTGGTGGTAGTGCTCATAGGTGTGGGGTCGTCTAAATCAGTCGCCATCAAATGTTAAAACTACAGCTGTTGGTAATACATCCATAGACGGACAAGTTGTCAAATGCTCCGGCTGTCAGAAACGTCAACGGCAATTTGAACTCATTAGCCCGTTGGTGCCGGGCCGAGCTCCGTTAAGAGATCAGCCAATTTCCGGTAAGCCCGATTGCGGTAGGCAATCAGTTCAGCGCCCTTTTCCGCCGAGACGTTCAGAAAACCTGCCCCGGACTTGGTCCCGAGTTTACCTTGGTTCACTAAATCGATGAGGATTTTTGGCGCAGCCAGGCGTTCCCCATAGTGTTCCTCAAACGTCTTGAAACAAGCTGCGTAAATGTCCAGTCCGGCCATGTCGGCGATCACGAAAGGTCCGAAGAAAGGTAACCGGAAACCGAAGGTGGTTCGCACGATCTCGTCGATTGCTTCAGCGCTGGCGATGCCTTCCTCAACGATATTGATCGCCTCTTTGAAAAGCACGTACTGTAAACGGTTAAGGACAAAACCTGCGGAATCCTTGACTCGCGCAGGGACTTTTCCGGCACGGCGCAACAAGTCCTCGACCGGGGTTAAGATGGATTCATCGGTTCCGGCGTGAGGGATTACTTCAACGCCCGGAATGAACGGAGCCGGATTGGAGAAGTGGACACCCAGAAAGCGATTGGCATCCGCAAAAGCCTCGGCCAATCCCGCGATAGGAAGCGTCGAGGTATTACTGCCGACAATCGCATCCGAACCAACCGCGCGGGCAACCAGACCAAGGACCTCGCGCTTGATCGCCGGTACTTCCGGCACGGCTTCTTCGACAAAATCGACTGATGCCACTGCCGACTCGATCGAGTCGGCGGCCCGCAAACGCTCCTTCAAGCGCGCGGTGCTGCCCGGCTTAAACAAACCCTCTCGTTCAAACTGCTCGGATTCGGCCAGTAGCCGTTCAAGTGCTTTCCTGGTTAGTACGGGATTAGCATCGGCGAGTTGCACGTCCACTCCGGCTAACGCCAATGTTTGGGCAATGCCGCCACCCATGTAGCCGGCACCGATCACGGCGGCGGTCTCAATGTTAGTTTTCATAGCTTTTGAAGGGAAGGACGCGCGGTGTGGCGTGCTCTGTCAAGGAATCCTCGAAACGAAAAGAGTTCTTACCGTGCCAATACTTGGCGGACGGCAGGGGTTTCTTGACCATGAACGTCCAAAAGCTCAGCGGACGGGATCCGCTTGTCAAGAAATACCCATGGTGGGAGAATTGTCCAGGGTAAACCAAGCGACCCCTGGGCGAGCTCAGCGGTGTTTTATGCTCCGAAGGCGGCTGCAGGACTCAGTCCAGGGTTCCAACCCTGGGATCTCAAAATAAACGAGTTCGCCCTGAAGCTGAAGGGGCGAAAGGCTGACCTGATAAAACTCGCGTGAATTGCTGCGCCGAAATTACAGTGCGCAATTGAGACGTGCTAACAACGAGGAACGTCGCTAAACGTGCGAACAGAACACAGGCTGGAAGCCTATGCTCCATTGGCCTTCCGGACTGTCGAGCGATCTCCCAGAGCCATCCTGGGAGCTATCGCCGTGCACCTGGAGTGACGACGCGACGGCGTTAATGTAGCATAGCATAGCATAGGCTTCCAGCCTGTGTTCTGTTCGCACCGTTGAGCGGTGCTTCCAGCGGGAACGATGATTGCAACGGGTGAGTGGATGCGGGCGTCAGGAAGATCGGACGAGGCGGACTTCCCACCGACAAATTGTGTATAAAGCTCAGAGTTGAAACCCCTGGACTGAGTCCTCCTGCCCCTTGGGGCAGAATTTCCTGAGTCCTTTAGCCCCTTCGCCCATCTATAATGCCTAACCAGGGTAAACTCTGGGCTAAGTTATCTTGGTCACTTCGGGCGATGAATAAGCAGATTATGGGTGCCGAATCGAACGCACTAACAACCTGTATTTAAGATGTAGCATAGTTAGGCACACCACCCCATTCAACTTCATTCTTGACTGA
>DATHPI010000294.1:0-3844 GCA_035484035.1 Chthoniobacterales bacterium | reverse complement strand
GCATCGCGTCGATCCGGTCGCCCTCAAAAAACATGTGCTCTGTTCTGGTCAAACCGATTCCTTTGGCACCAAAAGCGATCGCGGTAGCGACTTGGTCCGGAGTATCCGCGTTAGTCCGGACATCCATCGTGCGCACTTTGTCAGCCCAACTAAGCAGCGCATGGAAGTCCTGATAAATCTGGCTGTTTTTAGGACCCAGACTCTTCTCCACCAGCACCTGAACTACCTCCGAGGGCGCTGTCTTGACCTCGCCGGCATAAACTTCACCGGCACTTCCGTCTACCGAGATGTAGTCGCCGTACTGCAAAGTGACGTCCCCTGCCGTCAACGTTCGATTGACATAATCAATCTGGAGAGCCGAAGCACCGCAAACACAGACCTTGCCCATTTGCCGCGCCACCAGTGCGGCATGAGAGGAGACGCCCCCCCGCGCCGTCAGGATCGCCTCAGCCGCGATCATTCCTCGAAGATCTTCGGGCGACGTTTCGATCCGGACCAGGATTACCGGTTGCCCTTTGCTTGCCAGTTCCACGGCGTCCTTGGCGCTGAAAACGATCCGCCCGGTCGCTGCACCAGGGCCCGCTGCCAAACCAGTCGCGATCTTTTGCGCGTTTTTCACGCTTTGCCGATCAAAAATCGGAGCCAGGACGTGGGCGAGCGAGTCGGCCGGAACCCGCCTGATGGCGTCCTCCCTGGTGATCAGCTTCTCTTTAACCATGTCAACCGCAATGCGAACCGCGGCCAGACCCGTCCGTTTGCCGTTGCGGGTCTGCAAGATAAAAAGCCTGTTGTCCTCGACCGTAAACTCGAGGTCTTGCATATCGTGGAAATGCCGTTCGAGGATTTGCCGGACCTTGAGGAGTTCCTGATGCGCGGCCGGCATCTCTTTTGCCAACGCAGCCACCGGATTCGGAGTTCGCACACCGGCCACCACATCCTCGCCTTGGGCATTGATCAGGTATTCTCCGTAAAACACCTTTTCTCCCGTCGCGGGGTCACGGGTAAAGGCCACCCCAGTCGCGCTGCTATCTCCTCGATTTCCAAAAACCATGGTCTGAACGTTGACGGCAGTCCCCCATTCGTGCGGGATGTTGTACTTCCGCCGATAAACGATCGCTCGGTCGTTGTTCCAGGAACCGAAGACCGCTCCAATTGCGCCCCAAAGCTGCTGGCGCGGATCCTGCGGAAAATTCTTGCCGCTGCGTTCCTTGATCAGTTGTTTAAATTTTTCGACCAGCACTCTCAGGTTGTCGGCGGTCAATTCCACGTCTTCTTTGGCACCGGCTTCTTCTTTGACCGAGTCAATCAGGACTTCAAATGGATCATGGTCCTCGTTTTCTCGTTTTTGTACACCCATCACAACGTCGCCGTACATCTGGAGAAACCGGCGATAGGAATCCCAGGCAAACCGGGGATTGCCGGTCTTTTCGGCCACAATTTCAACGACCTCATCGTTCATCCCGAGGTTCAGAATCGTGTCCATCATCCCCGGCATCGAATCGCGCGCACCGGAACGGACGGACACCAGTAACGGATTATTACGGTCGCCGAGCTTTTTCCCGGCCGATTTCTCAACCTTCGCGAGCGCTGCCTCCACTTGGTCATTCAGCTCGACCGGATAGCTTTTATTGTTCTCTGAAAAGTAGGTGCAGACCTCTGTAGTGATGGTGAACCCGGGAGGCACCGGGAGGCCTATGCGAGTCATTTCGTGCAAGTTCGCACCCTTCCCGCCCAGCAGCGGCTTCATCTTCCCATCACCATCAGCTTTACCATCTCCGAAATAATAGACATGTCGGACTTTCGGTGAACTGGACGGCTTCCGGATAGTAGGTTTGGCCTTAGCGGATACTTTCTTGAAAGCAGCCTTCGGAGCCTTCTTCACTTTTGTTGCCATAAAATGATGTGGGAAAACGAGAATTCGAGGGAGCGCAATGCTTATTCGCGGGATAAAGAAACTATCGAAGAGTCCACCTCTGTCAACGCCGGATGCCGGATGTCACGACAGTTCAACCGTCGGTTGAACGGGAGGAGATGGAGTTCGTACTGAACATCCAACATCCACTTTTGATGCCGCCTCTGGAAGGAGCGGAAACCCGATGGAGCCTGCTCTGCGCTGCAGGAGATTGAGAAAGTTAAACCACCCGCGTTGTGCTAAGACGGCTCACGACGAGACACATCCTAGCCCACGGCAGGTACCACTGGTTAGCCGTGGGCAGCGGGAACTCGGTCCGCGCATTGCATCACTTCGCCGGCCATGGCCATAAACTCTTCCAGGCCGGTGCTCGGAATAATGATCGTGTTACGTCGCCCATGCGCTTCCTCCGTGATCCTCATGAAACGGCCTCGTTCGTTTTCCCGGAATTCAATGTAGAAATGCTTGCGTTCGACTTGGAGTTCTTTCGTGATAATTACGTTATCCATGATGATTTGGAGGGGGGTGACACTTAAACCATATCATATCTCACCAGCCGCGATTCAAGAAGCAAGAATCTTGTAAATGACACAAAAGCGCGGTCCGGTAAACTGATTAATTTCGGTGGCCGACTCTGACTTGCAACTCCTCATTCTTTCGCCACGAAGCTAAAATCGATCCGCTGCCTGAAAGAATCAACTCGGGCAACCCGCACCACCACACGATCGCCCACCACGAAACTCATTTTGCTCCTGCGCCCGGTGATCCGTTGGCGCGCCGGATCGAAAACAAAAAAGTCCTGTTCCAGCGAAGATATGCGGATCATCCCGACGACCAGCGCCTCTTTCAGTTCGACAAGAAGCCCAAAATTTCGCACCTCCAGGATCGTCCCCTGCAAACGGTGCGGCTTTCCAACGATCCCGGCAAAATATTCCATCTTCTTCAGTCGAACAGCTTCCCGCTCCGCGTCGGAAGCGATGCGTTCCGTAATGGAGATGTGTTCGCACGTCGCTTTGAGGTCCATCGATCGAGGAGCTTTTTCCCTCCGGCGAGGCAGCATCGACGCGAACGAACGATGCACGATCAAATCCGCATAACGGCGGATCGGGCTTGTAAAGTGGGTGTAATCGGATTTAGCGAGGCCGAAATGACCAAGCGGATCCGGGGAGTAGACGGCTTTGCGCAGGCTTCTCAACAATCCAATCTTTAAAGCGCTTTCCTCGGGGCGCCCCGCGACGGTTTTCAGAAAGCGTTGCATTTCGCGCCGTTGCGAGAGATCGCCGACCTCGATCCCGTACGAGCGGATTTGTGCCCGGTAATCCGCGAGCCTCTGGGTGTCCGGTTCTTCGTGAATGCGGTAAATGGATGGAATCAATCGCTCTTTGGTCTGGCGCGCGACCACTTCGTTTGCCAGGAGCATGAATTCCTCGATCAGCTGATGCGAAATATCGTTTTCCTCGCGCACCAGGCCAACCGCTTTTCCTTGTCCGTCCAGCACCACGCGCACTTCGGGCATATCCAGTTCAAGCGCTCCCTGTTTGAAGCGCCGCTCTCTCAGAATTGCCGCGAGCCGCCAGGCACGATGGATGCCGTCTTCGATCGCAGTTCGCGGTTCTCGCTGCAAAATGCCCAGCGCTTCGCGATAAGTGAACCGCGCCACGCTGCGAATCACCGTGGCGGCAAATCGATGCGATTTGATCCGGCCGGCGCGATCGAATTCCACAAAAACCGACTTGGTCAGATGGTCCTCGGCCGGTCTCAAGCTGCAAATCATATTTGACAATCGCTCCGGCAACATCGGCAGAACTCGATCCGGGAGATAGACGCTATTGCCCCGGCGGAGAGCTTCGCGATCGAGCGCCCCACCCGGTTTCACATAATGCGAAACATCCGCGATATGGATCCCAACGCTCCATCCACCCTCCGAATCAG
>DATHPI010000293.1:0-22371 GCA_035484035.1 Chthoniobacterales bacterium | reverse complement strand
GCTCTGGCCGGTCAAGGTGGATAACCAGGATGCCACGCTCGTTTGGAGAGTCGATATGACATCGGCATCGCAGCTGGGAGAATTGCGAGGAGTGGAACGACTCGGCTCCGGGACTGCCTTGATGAGAGAAATCCAGAAGAATGTTAGAGCTTTCCTTCACGACAACTCGCGTGGTAGATGATTACGCGACGCTTGTTGTGACGGCTCATGAAAACTCGCGGGGGATCCACCTTTACAGTAAAAGCTTTTCGAGCGCTTCTCGTTATTTTTGGCTTGGGTGCAGCGACGCTCAATGCGCAGGGCATTTTCAAGTCTTCCGGCCAATTTTCCACGTCGGCCCTTTCGTATGAATTAGATGCAGAGACCTCGTTCTTCGGAAAAGGGTCAATCAACACCGGTTCGACGGATTATGGGAAAATCAGCGAAATTAACAGTTTAGCCAGCTTCATCTTGTCCGCACAAGTCCAGGACAAGATATTGCTGCGACTTGGGGTTGAGTGGCAATGGTTCTCTTTTGATCCACATGAGGCAACAGCCCCGGTGCCGGATTCGGTCCAGGGATTGGATTTGGCGATTGGCGCGGATCTGCAAGTTTCGCCGGCCATCCTTTTGCGGATCGAGGCTCATCCTGGGTTTTATGGCCAAGGTGAAAACCTCTCGTGGCGAGACTTCAACGCGCCTTTCGAAATGGCAGGAACCTATTTTGTGAGTTCCGATCTGCAGCTTATCGGAGGGGTTTATGTCGATGTGAATAACAATGTTCCTGTCTTTCCGGTCGCTGGGGTTCGCTGGAAGGTCTCTGACAAATGGGTGATCGAGGGAATTGCGCCCCGCCCCCAACTCCAGTATCAGCTCTCGGATAGCGTCACCTTGTATGCGGGCGCCGATTTGCGGCAAGCGACCTTCCGGATGGATAACCAGTTTGGCCAACAGCATGGGGGAAATCCGAAGTTGAACGATGCGATACTGGAATATTTTGAAATTCGGGCGGGAGCCGGATTGACCTGGAAGGTGACCAAATACGTCAACCTCGATGTGGAAGGGGGCGGCGCTCCGTACCGGAGTTTCTATTATCCGCGAGCAACCGGATACACAGTCAAGTCTGAGGATCTGGTGCCATATCTTAGGGTTGGTCTGTCAGCAAAGTTTTGACCTGGCCGGGAATTCTGCGGTATCCATCTGCTTAGCCTCAAGGAGACGGAGACCCCTTTTGTAATTGCATGCCTGATTCGCTCATTGTCCTCAAGAACCTCTCCAAGAGGTTTGGTAAAAAGAAAGCTGTGAACAGGATCTCCATGTCAATCCCCCCTGGAGAGATATTCGGCTTTCTAGGGGCCAACGGAGCAGGAAAAACGACCACGATTCGCATGATGTGTGGGTTAACCAAGCCGACCGCCGGCATTTGCACGATCGACGGTCTCAATATCTGGAAAGATCGATTTAGAATTCGGTCGCGTTTCGGATACGTGCCGCAGAAGTTTAGCCTCTACCAGGACCTCACCGTCGGCGAAAACATTCGTTTCTTTGCCGGCGCTTACCGGGTTCCTGCCGGAAAAATAAAAGATCGGACGCACAAAGTTCTCTGCGACATGGATCTGGAGATGCGCGAGGGAGAACGGGCCGGAAGCTTGTCGGGAGGTTATAAACAGCTTTTGGCGATCGCTTGTGCTTTGATTCACGAGCCGACCTTGCTGTTTCTGGATGAACCGACGGCGGGCCTGGACCCGACGCATCGCCAGGCGATCTGGGATTTAATTTACGAATTGAGTCAGGCCGGGACGACGATCTTTGTCACCACTCACTACATGGATGAGGCCGAACGTTGCACAGACGTCGGATTTGTCGATGGAGGCCGCCTGATCGCGAAGGGATCTCCTCGCGATTTGAAAGAAAGTCTCAAAGGACATCTCCTGGAGGTGCAGGTCGAGCCGGCGATGGCGGCGTTGTTTGAACTTCGCAAGATGCCAGGGGTCTACGGAGCCGATCTTAGGAGCGGGAATCTCCGTCTCCAGGCCAAGGATCCGGATGAACTGCTCCATTCGTGGCAGATCCATTGGCCGTTTCCTGATCTGAAATTTCTAGGCTTCAACTGGGTCGAACCGGACATGGAGGATGTCTTCCAAGCTTATTCCCGAGGTTACTATCGAGCGGAGCAGGATCCAGCGGAGCCGGCAAAATTGGCGTACGTCATATGATCTCGTGGAACGCCATCCTGGCCATTGCCTACAAAGAGTTTGTTCACGTTTGGCGTGACCGACGGGTGATGTTGCTGATCGTGGTGCTGCCACCGTTTTTCACCTTTCTTTTCGGGCACGCCTTTGCGAATTCGACCATCCGCGATGTGCCCGCGATGTACTTTGACGCTGACCAAAGCGAGCAGAGCCAGCAGTTCCTGGCCCTTCTCAAAGCGAAGGACATCTTTGATTGGAGACCGTGGCGCGGTGACCCGGCAGGCAAGATCGAACTTTTCCCCGCCGGAGTCCAGGCAGCCATTGTGGTCCCGACAGGCTGGGGGCAGGGATTGCGTAACGGTGATCCGAAACCGATCCGCGGAGTCCTGGATGGAACGGACACCAACACCGCGCCTTCGGTTCAGGGCGCTCTTCAGGAAACGCTCGGCGACTATCAGGGCAAACAGCGGGATGCTCTCATCGAAAATTTACCGGATTCAGTGATCGATCTCGGAAGAGAGCTCCCGGTAGAGGTTAGGCACGAATTCAGTTCGATGATGACTCCCTGGGATGTCAAAATAGAAACCCTTTACAATCCGAATCTGCTGTTTATTGATTACGTTGTTCCCGGCATTGTTGGCCTGATCTTGCAGTTGATCACCGTGACTTTGATCGCCAGTGCGATCACGCGAGAGCGAGAAGTCGGTACCTTGTCACAATTAATGGTGACCCCGCTGCGCCAGACAGAGATCGTTATTGGCAAAGTCTTACCCTACCTCGTGATTTCGATGTTTTTAATCGGCAGCACCATCTTGGTGGGCAGCCTGCATTTTGGCGTAAAATTTCACCAGCCGTTGTTGCTCTCGATTACCTGTTTTTTATTTCTTTTGTTCTCGCTGGGGATCGGGTTGCTAATTTCAGCCTTCTCGCGCACTCAGACCCAGGCTATTCAGATTTCGATTTTCGTTCTTTTGCCCGTCATGCTCTTATCCGGTGCCTTTGCCCCCTTGAGCCAACTTCCGAGACCGGTTCGCATTGTTTCCGAGTTTTTTCCTCTAACCCACTTTTGCCGGGCTTTTCGAAATGTGAACCTCCATCACAGCCATATCACCGCGATCGCCGGCGACCTGGCTTTTCTCGCTGTGGGCGCAATTGTCACCTGCGCGGGTGCCTCCTACCTTTTGAGGATGATCGACGAGTAGACTAGATTAAGTTTGTCTTCGTCCTCGTCCTTGCTTCTCTGATCGTTGCTGAGAGAGAACGCCGAACGAGGCTACCCAGAAAGAAATCGACCACAAGGACGACCACGATGAAGTCTACGTTCTTAATTCCTGGTTGTTGGTGCCGTCCAGAATCAGGTATTTTTCGTGGTGGAAGGTGGGGTCGGTGCGAAAGGTCAGGCGGCCGGAATATTTCCGTTCGATGTCGACCAGCAACTCCTCATCCTCCGTTTTCAGGCGGTTGAGGACTTCGGGATTGACGATGACGCGAATGTCATGAACATCCGGCTTTTGGCGCATGATGGCATGGAGCGCCCTTTGGATTTCAACGCTCATGGTCATCGGACTTTTCACGACCGCTCGACCGCTACAGTATGGACAAGTGATGAACATCGAACCGGTCAGACTTTCCTGGGCGCGCTGCCGGGTCATCTCCAGCAATCCGAGCTGCGAGATCGCCAGGACATGTGTCTTGGCTTTGTCGCGCTTTAATCGCTCCTTCATCCGGCTATAGACCATTTGCTGATCCTTGCGATTCTTCATATCAATGAAGTCGCTGATGATCAGGCCTCCAATATTGCGCAGCCGCAGTTGGCGCGCGATTTCATCCGCCGCCTCCAGATTGGTTTGCAAAATGGTTTTCTCGACGTCCCGCGCACCTTTGTTGCGTCCGGTATTAACGTCGATGGCGATCAACGCTTCTGTTTCGTCGATCACAATGTACCCGCCGCATCGGAGCCAGACCTGCCGGTGAAACGCATCGTCTATCTGCTTCTGAACGCCGAATTTCTCGAAGATCGGAGTCGATTCACCATAATAAAAGATGCGCTTCTTCGACCGTTTTGAAATTTGGCCGACCAGATTTTGCATCCGTTCAACGGCCGCTTCATCATCGCAATAAACAACGTTTATTTCTTCTGTTAAAAAATCGCGTACGGTTCTGTCCACCAAGTCAGGTTCCTGGAAAAGGACGGATGCCGGCGGCTTCGTCTTGAAGGCCTCTTCTATTTGCCTCCACTGTTCGACGAGCAAGCCGAGATCTCGAACGAAATAGCGCGCCCGCTGTCCTTCTCCGATCGTTCGGATGATGACTCCCATTCCCTCTGGTATATCGAGTCGTTGCAGGATAGTCCGCAGGCGTTCGCGCTCTTTAGGTTCCTCAATCTTGCGTGAAATACCGCTCTGATCGCTGTGTGGCATCAGGACCAGATAACGTCCAGCCAGGCTGATATTGGTGGTGATGCGCGGACCCTTGTTGCTGATCGGGCCTTTGGTGACCTGCACCATCACTTCAGAACCGACTGGATAGATGTCCGGCACGTCTTTGGCCGTGATCTTCTTCCTGGACTTCCGTTCGGCGGCCCGGTTGACCTCTTCTACGCTGCTATCAAGGCCGGGAAGGGCATCCCAGAAATGAAGGAAAGCGTTTTTCTCAAAGCCAATGTCCACAAACATAGCCTTTAGCCCATGTTCGATGTTTTTGACTTTTCCTTTAAAGATACTGCCAACGATGTTTCGATCGGTATCCCGTTCGATGTTGTATTCTTCGAGTACGCCATCTTCGAGCAGCGCAACGCGCCTCTCGAGTTTTTCACAACTGATGACTATTTGGTTGCCGGTCTTACGATTGGATAGGCCGAGAAATTGTTTAACTTTGTCGAGCATGTTTGAAATTTAGAGAAAGTTGGAGCCGAAATATTAGAAGAACAGAAAATGATGTTTCTTCTGTTGTTGCTGCGCCGGCTGCTGCTGACCCTGGGAATCGTCTTTTGGCTTTCTCCTGAAAAAATCGAAAAAGCTGTGCCGTTTTTCCGGGGTCGGCTCAGCCCGCGCAGCGACGCGGTGATTGTCTGCGTCCGGACGGATGTCCGGTTCGGCGACTTCGGCCCGGTGGGTTTTGGTATGCTTGGTCTCTTCAGCAACCGGGGTGTCGTCTGAGGTCTCATCGTCTGTCGAGGAGACCTGCGCAGGTACAGTGCTGTTTTTGAAATCTACACGATCAACTGATTTAAAATTACCAATACCTGGATCCATCGGTTTAAGATCAGGGTCATATCCGCGTTCGAGGGCCAGGCTTTCCTCGATGATCTTTGAGGCAATGGGCGCAGCGACTTCACCTCCCGCGAGGCCGCCCTGGACTATGATTGCCAAGGCGAGTTTTGGGTGGTCGTACGGCGCGAAAGCGATGAACCAGGCATTGTCGTCCTTTTTCCCGTCCGTCCAGGCTTGAGCGGTGCCTGTCTTCCCGGCGACGATGACTCCGGGTACCTTGGCTCGAGCTCCTGTTCCGGAATCGTTCACAACGCGCCACATCCCTTTGCGAACGAGCTCGATCTGGTCGGGCGTGAGTTTATTCATTTTTGTTAAGTCGCCTCGGATCTTATCTGGTCGTCGCACCGAGGTGCCGTCCGGCTCCTGAATCTTGTAAATCAAGCTGGGCTGATAGGAAACCCCGCCGTTGGCTACCGTTGCCGCAATCATCGCCATCTGGAGCGGGGTGGCCAGAACGTAACCCTGCCCGATCGCAGAGTTGGCGGTCGTGCCTTGGCTCCATCGCTCATTGTTGTGCGTCGTGCGTAACCACTCGGGTGAGGGAAGGAGCCCGGATGCTTCATTCGTTAATTCGATTCCAGACGGTTCGCCAAGTCCCAGGCTTTTGCCGACCGCGTCGATAGCATCGATGCCCGCCGCGTTCCCATATTGGTAGAAAAAAGCATCGCAGGAATTTTTGATTGCTTCCGTCAAAGTTTGCGGGCCATGTGTTCCGCCATGCTCGGCTTGAATCCAACACCGCATGTAGGTGTTGCCGTAAGTGACGCCGCCATTGCATGTGTACACTGCTTTCGCAAGACCTTTGGTCAATCCCGCCAGCGAGGTGGCAATCTTGTAGGTCGAACCGGGGGCAAAAGCGCTGATCGCCCGATTGGTGAGCGGATCGGCGTCCGCATCCTTGAGCTCGGCCCAGTCTCGCGCGGAGATGGCGGGGATGAACTTGTTCGGATCATAGGATGGCACTGAAGCCATCGCGAGAATCTGTCCATTGTTCGGATCAACTACCACCGCGGCCGCGCGGCCAACGGCACGCAACGCACGTTCAGTGATGTACTGGATACGGGCGTCGATCGTCAGGTAGACGTTCGCACCGGGTGTGGGCTGAACGATCTCTTTCTCGCCCTCAAGCTGGTTCTTTGCATTCTTTTTCAGGATCCGTTTCCCGGGTTTTCCGCGGAGGGCGTCATCCAGGTAGAATTCAACGTTGGTCTTTCCCTGAATATCCGGCTCGTAAAAATTGAAGTCTCGGATGTCCGAAAGCTTGTTGATATCTCGGGCCGTCCCCACGTACCCAAGGAGATGGGCGGCCAGCGCGTTATAGACGTATTTGCGCACTGGCCTGACATTGACTTGAACTCCGGGCAAACCGAGATCTTTTTCCGCAAACTTTGAGAATGTTGCGAAATCGAGATCTTCCCGGTAGGTAAACGGAACAAGGGTATTGTTGCGATAGTGCGTGCGGAGACGCTGCGAATTGTAGGGCTCGGCAACCTTGAGCTCCTCCAGTCGCGGAATAATCGTCTTGTCCACGATCTGAACGATGTCTGCCTCCTTGCGATCGTGCAGCATGCCGTTCGCATCCTTGGCCCGAAACTCCACCATCGGCGGCTGTCCATACTGTTTCTTGTAGCCGCTGACCAGATCCGGGAGATAAAAGTCAACTTCGTAGCTCGGCCGATTGGTGACAAACGGGATGCCATTCCGGTCCCTGATTTCTCCTCGGATGGAGGGGATGCGCACCGTAACTTCGGAACTGCCTTGAATTCGTCCCCGGTAATAGTCGGCCATCTTGACTTGAACGAACCAGAGACGCACCCCGATCGCGAACAGAGAGGCGAGAATGAAAACGGCCAGAAATAAAATCCTAAAATCGAGTACAGACGATTTCTTGGGTCGAGCCATAGGTCTAACTCATCTCGCTAAAGGCAAACCTGGTCGATACCCCAGCACGTGCGATAGCGGCGTGAGAATAAAGAAGACACATGGCGCAATCAAAATAGAAATCAAGCCGGGACCAAGGATCCGCCATACAATCACATCGTTAAAAAAAAAGTTAGTGCGTTCAATGCTCAGGATAGCGTATTGCGCCAATAAAAGAAACGGTGTTAGGACGGCACCAATTTCCGCCAAAAGCCAATGGAGCTCCCAACGGTGTTTTAGAAACAGAGGTTTCAACCCGTGCATGATCAATCCCGGCACCAGATAGATCAGGATTGATACCCCAGCAGTGTAGTCGGCGTGACCTTTTGCCTGTGGCACCATGAAAAGATCGTTCAGCAGTCCAGTAATGAACGTCAAAGCCAGCATCAATGGAAAGGGCAGCGAGAGACATCCGTAAAAATAAAGTGTCGGAGCGAAGAGAATAGCCGCTCCACTGAGCAGAAGCACTGGCGGCAGAAAAAACTGAAACACGAACGACCCGAAGATCAAAACAACCAGGGAAAAGAAAAACGGGATCATTTCTGATGAATTATCACAAATACATCCTGAATTTCCACCAGATCGACCGCCGGCGTCACGGTAGCAATTCCTTCCAATGCCTTTGCGGAGAATTCTTTGACAGTGCCGACCACCAGACCTGAGGGGAAGACGCCGCCCGCCCCGGCCGTCAGCACTTTCATTCCGGGTTGCAGTTTGGCAGTCTTATTCAAAAAACGAATTCGTAAGTCCGGCGTGTAAGTGGAAGAAGCCCGGGTGCCGCTCACGATGCCTTGTTCCTGGGTTCCTTCAATCGCCACGGATACCCGCAAGCTCTCGTCCGAAACCAGGAGAACGACAGAGACATCTTTGCCCACGGTCGTCACCTTTCCAACCAGACCGTTCTCTGTAACCACGGCCATGTCTGGTTGAATCCCATCCTTGGACCCGCATCCGATGGTGCAGGTGTTCCACCAGGTTGCGCTTTCCCGCGAAATAATACGAGCCGGAAACAGCTTAAAGGGTGATTGTTCGCGAAAACCGAGCGCCCGGTTCAACCGTTTGACTTCTGTCTCGAGATTCCCTAACAGAGAATTCGCGGCCCGGAGCTGTTCGTTTTCGAACCTCAATTGGCTGTTTTCGCGTTCGAGTTCATCAAGGCGTTTCAATCCTCCCCTGACGCCCCCCAGCTCGTGCCCGACGGAAGCGCCGGTGCGCAGAATAGGTGAGATTAATTGAAATAGGGCGCCCTGCATTTGCTGTTTCGTCGTTTGAGGCAACAAAAGGACGAGTATTACCAGAAGCGCGAAGACGCCGATGACGGCTATGGAAGTGCTCTTCATGAGCGCCGCGAGAGACGCAATTCGGGTCTAGCGAGCCGGTCTATCGGAGGATGCCACCTGGCGAAGAAACTTAATTTCGCTGAGAGCCCGTCCCGTCCCTTCTGCCACCGCACTCAACGGGTCCTCTGCGATGTGTACGGGTAAACCCGTTTCTTCCTGCAAGAGTTTGTCCAGGCCGCGAAGCAGGGCGCCACCCCCGGCCAAGACCAGGCCGCGATCGACGAGGTCGGCCGAGAGTTCCGGAGGACAACGTTCGAGGGTGACACGAACCGATTCCACGATCGTCGAAATCGGCTCCAGCAGAGCTTCTCTAACTTCCTGCGAGGTGATCGCTAACGTTTTGGGAAGGCCGGCGACAAGATCTCGACCTTTGACCTCCATTGACACCTCCTTCTCCATCGGGTAAGCGCTGCCGATCTTGATCTTGATCTCTTCAGCGGTCCGCTCTCCGATCATCAAATTGTAGGCTCTCTTCATGTACCCCGCGATCGCCTCGTCGAGTTCGTCGCCGGCCACCCGAACGCTTCGGCTGAATACGATGCCCGAAAGCGAAATCAAGGCTACTTCCGTGGTGCCGCCGCCGATATCGATGATCATGTTCCCGGCCGCGTCCTGCACCGGTAGACCGACTCCTATGGCCGCCGCCATCGGTTCCTCGATCAAATAAACTTCGCGCGCTCCGGCGTGTGCCGCAGACTCCTTGACGGCGCGCTTTTCGACCTCGGTGATTCCCGACGGTACCGCGATCACCACCCGCGGACGCACCCATTTTCGGCTGTTCACTTTCGTAATGAAATGGCGCAGCATCGCTTCGGTCATTTCGAAATCTGCGATGACGCCGTCTTTCAGGGGCCGCACGGCGACGATGTTGCCAGGCGTTCGCCCGAGCATCCGCTTTGCCTCGTCACCCACGGCTAAGACCTGACTGGTGCCGGCCCGTACGGCTACCACCGATGGCTCGCGTAAGACGATGCCCTGGTCTTTGACGAATACAAGAGTGTTGGCAGTACCGAGGTCGATGCCGATGTCGTTCGAGAATAATCCGAGAAGGCCGTTAAACATTCAAAATCGCCTTTGTCTTACTTATGTTCAGTTCAGTCCACCGCTGCACGGGCGACCTCACCTGCGAGGTCCTGATCCTCACCTGCTTCGGCAACCTGCCTCCCGACAGACAGGTGTATCTAGGTATGCGGACCATGATCGTCAAGGAAACAATCCGGGGGAGGGGGAGACGTATCGGCGTGTCGGCGTTGGGGCGCGTGGGGAGACGTATCGGCGTGTCGGCGTTGGGGCGTCGGCGTGGGAGGAGACGTATCGGCCTTGGGGCGTGTGGGCGTATGCGGGCGGCCCCGGGATCTCGAAACGCCCTGCGCCGATACGCCGATACGTTTCCCCCAACGCCGACCCGCCGACCCGCCCCTCGCCGACCCGTTTCCCTAACCCCCTCTTGCCCGTGAGCTCAATTCCCCCTTTATTTCACACGGTGTCTCGCGAGTTCGGGTTTTCCATTTGGCTCAAATCGATTCTGATCTCTATTTATCTCCTTGAATTGGTTGGGGCCTCGGCAATCACAACCCTCGGTTGTGTGGCCTGCACCCTGTTGCAAATCGACTGGGGCCGGTCTGCGCCACTCTGGTTTGCCGGGTATTTGTTCGTCTATAATGCTGATCGCCTTCAACTGGATCCGGCCGACCGTTTAAACACACCGCTGAGATTCAGCTGGGAGATGAGATTGCGAGGTTGCCGCATCGTTCTCGTCTGGATTTCTGCAGGAGTTCTTGGGGCATGGCCCGTTTTAACGGGGCGTTTCTGGCTTTTATTCCCTCTTGCCGTCTTCACCGGACTGCTTTGCTTTTACTCCCGCCCCATTCCCGGTGCAGGTTTTCGGCTCAAAGATCTTCCCTATCTGAAGTCACTGCTCGCGCCCGCGGCGATCGCGATCGTTCTGGTGCCGTGGCCCGCTTTGGAATCTGGAAACGTACCAGGACAAAAGGAATGGCTGGTCTTCTCCTGGATCTTTCTGATCCTGACGATCAATGCGCTGATCTTCGATTATCGAGATATCGTCGGAGACAGATTGAACGGGATCAAGACGATACCCGCATGGCTTGGCCACCGCCGAACTTGTGGATTACTGATGCTTTTGTCAGCGGTTCTGGTGTTTGTCAGTGTCGCACTTTCCTGGCTTCGCTTAGCCGGTCCCTTCACGCCGGGAGCTTTGACACTCGGCTGCGCCATTTTGCTTTGGTCGTTGCGATGGCGGGCGCGCCCGGCTCTCTTGAGTCTCCTCGCGGACGGTCTGTTGTTCCTACCGGCGATTGGAGAATGGTTGAGGTAGACCGGCAGTTTCCAGGAAAGGACATGCGAGAGCGCCGGCGTCCGAGGGCAGTTCAGCGAACCGGGAAGCGATCCAGCCGAGGAAATCATTGGGGTGCGGCGTTACAGGGCAGGGTGACGCGGAAAGCCCCGGCTCAGGCGGAGCTTCGCCCTCCTACCTGCGCCGGCAACGCGGATTCAAGTTAGCAGGAGGTTGGTATTTCCTGCGCGATCTGTACCGAATGTGGAATTGCACCTGCCACGAACCCGAGGCAGTCTACCGCACCCTGGGGTTTACCTGGCAGGGCAATGACAAGTGATCGGTCGACGATGGCAGCCAGAGAACGTGACAAAATGGCGTTAGGTGTCAGTTTCAGCGAGCCGGCGCGCATCACTTCGCCGAATCCGGGCAATTCGACGCGCATCACGGCACGAATCGCTTCCGGTGTCACGTCCCGAGGTGCGGCTCCTGTTCCTCCGGTGGTCAGGATCAGACCGCACCCTTGCGCAGAAAAGGATCGGATGGTCTCCCGGATGCGTCCAATATCGTCGGGGACGATCGCTTCCGCGAGAATTTGCCACCCATACCCCCGAACGGCCTCTTTTAAGGCGGGTCCCCCGAGATCATCGTAGATCCCTTGTGATGCCCGATCGGAAACGGTAATCACGCCTACTGTGACTTGGTTCATTGAGGTTCCTTGGATTTGGAGATAAGCCGGAGACCGGAGATGACCATTATTTTGTCGATCGCTTTGCACATGTCATAGATCGTCAGCGCAGCAATACTCGCTCCCGTAAGAGCCTCCATCTCGACGCCGGTTTGCGCCGCCGTGCTCACTCGGCACTCGATCCGGATTCCTTCCTTGCGATGGTCGAACTCAACCTGCACGTGGTTGACCGGAAGTGGATGACAAAGCGGGATCAATTCTCCGGTTCGTTTGACCGCCTGGATCGCCGCAATGCGGGCTGTCGCCAGGACGTTCCCTTTGACGATTTGATTCGAGTCAATTTTCGACATCGTTTCCACCTGAAGGGCGATCACAGCTTCCGCCGTGGCCACTCGCTTCGACACCGGCTTGGCTGAAACATCGACCATTCTGACCGACCCGTCCTTGGCTAGATGAGAAAACTCGTCGCTCACATGTCAACCCCCGATTGCGACCATCCGGCGACCGGGTTGGTAGTTGGAACGGAAATCATGTTGTTCGGGCTTGCGTTCAACCACTTCTTTGAAGAACTGGCGAAGCTCCTCATCGGTTGCGCCCTCGCGCATGGGTGTCTTGATATCGAATTCGAGATGGCTGCCGAGACAGGGTCGCAGTTTTCCCTCACAAGTGAGTCGCAACTTGTTGCAGCTCTCGCAAAAGTGCAGGTTGGTCATCGCTCCGATGAAGCCAATGCGCTGGTTTGAATCAGCGAACCGGAAGTAGGAAGCCGGCCCATTCGTCTTGAATTCCGGTTCCGGGATAAGCGGACCGAAAACCCATTCCAGGCGCCGTCGCGCTTCCCCCACGGAGAGAAAATTTGCCTCTGTTAAAACATCTGTTGAGGTCACGGGCATCAATTCAATAAAACGGAGTAATAAATTCTCCGTCCGCGCGAAGCGCACCAGGTCGGTTAAAGCATCGTCATTACGGCCCCGCATCAGCACCGCGTTGAGTTTAACTGTTTCAAAGCCGGCTTCTTTTGCGGCGATGATCCCCTGAAGAGTTTGCGGGAGGTAATCGCGCCCCGTGATCGACCGGTACATCTCCCGGTCAAGGGTTTCGAGCGAGATGTTTGCGGTGCTCACTCGACACTTCACCAGGGAGCGGGCGACGGTCTCACCGTTTTCGGCCGTCTTGGCGAGCAGCGAACCGTTCGTCGAAATCCCGATCTCGGTGATTCTGGTCAGCTGCCCGAGCTGGCGAAAAAGTTGGAGAACATTTTGGCGCACTAGCGGCTCACCTCCGGTAATCCGGATCTTACTCACGCCGAGATCGGAAGCGATCCTCACCAGTCTTGTGATTTCGTCAAAATTCAGTATTTCCGCACGCGGAAGCCATTCCTGCAGCTCGTGAGGCATGCAATAAAGGCACCGTTCATTGCACCTGTCGGTGATCGACACTCTAAGGTAACTGATTCGGTGGCCAAATCGATCCTCCATTCGAGCAAACTACGCCCGGCCTTCCTTTGTGCAACCCGGCAGAGGCCGGAGAACCCAGGTCCAGGGTGATTGATCAATTCGGCATCAGATCTAAACTACTTGCAGTTCGAGGCAAACCGATGGATCGCACACTTTTCGCGGAATCTGCAGCGGCTTTACCGCAGTGACGAATTCTCAACCAAATATGGCTTATCGTTCACTTTCTCATTTCATCGAAGAGCTGGAGCGGATGTCGGAACTCGTCCGAATCGCCGAACCGGTTGCCACCGAATTGGAGATAACGGAAATGGCAAACCGCCAGATGAAAAAACCCGGAGGCGGGAAAGCGCTCCTGTTCGAAAGGCCGACGATCAACGGTAAAATTTCGCCATTCCCTCTCGCCATTAATACGATGGGATCTGAACGCAGGATGGCGAGGGCACTCGGCTTGGAGTCAATCGATGAAATTGCTCATCAGATGCAGCTCATTCTGAAAGCGAAACCTCCAACCTCCATGCGGGAAGGTTGGTCATTGTTGAAACAAGGGATTGACCTGCTGCACGCCCGTCCGAAACGAGTGACCGACGGCCCATGCAAGGAGGTCATTCACCGGTTTGATAAGACCGACAATTTTTCACTGCAGGATCTTCCAATCTTACTCTGCTGGCCAAAAGACGGGGGTCGCTTTATCACCTTGCCGACCGTTTATACGAAGGATCCTGACAGCGGGGAACGAAATATCGGGATGTACCGGATGCAGGTCTACGATGGTCGGACCACCGGGATGCACTGGCAGATACACAAAGTCGGGGCCCGCCACGGAAAGCGTTACTACGAAAGAAATGAACCCATGCCGGTGGCAGTCTGTCTGGGAGGTGATCCGGCCTATACGTTCGCAGCGACCGCTCCGTTGCCAGATGGTCTGGATGAAGTTCTTTTCGCTGGATTTGCGCGCAAAAAGTCGGTCGAATTAGTGAAGTGCGAAACTTCCAATCTGGAGGTTCCGGCCGATGTGGATTTCGTTTTGGAAGGATATGTACAGCCGGGTGAACTGCGCGAGGAGGGACCTTTTGGTGATCACACCGGATTTTACACACCTGTCGACCGGTACCCGGTCTTTCACCTCACCGCCATAACCCGGCGGAAAGAGGCAATCTATCCCGCTACTATTGTTGGGGTACCGCCGATGGAAGATTTTTATATGGGCAGCGCCAGTGTCCGCATTTTCCTGCCGGTCTTTAGGATGAATTTTCCCGAGATCGTGGATATGGCGCTTCCGGCCGAAGGTGTTTTCCACAACCTCGTCTTCGTCAGCATTCGCAAACAGTACCCGTATCAGGCTTTTAAGATCATGCACGGTCTGTGGGGGATGGGCCAAATGATGTTTTCCAAGTACATCGTTGTCGTGGATGAGGACTGCGACGTGCACAATACCAGCGAGGTGCTTTTCCGGCTTTGTGCAAACACAGATCCGCAACGGGACACCACCTTGATCAAAAACCCAAGTGACAGCCTCGATCATGCTCCAACCGACCCGAACATCGGTTCACACATGGGAATCGACGCCACCAGGAAATTGCCGTCGGAAGGGTACAATCGCGGTTGGCCCGAGATTGTCCGGATGGACGAAAAGGTACGGGCCAAAATCGATGAGCTGTTTCCAGGCTCATTGGGTTCCCATTGATCAACTGGGCAGCCCCTGATCACCTTGCCGGCTTTCTCGCCGGACCCTAATCGGACCCGATTAAATCGAGCACCGCGACCGCCTCGATCTCGGCTGTTTGCGGGAACATATCGAATGGCTGGACGGCGACGATCTTGAACCTGTTTCGCAGCCGCGCCAGGTCCCTCGAGAGCGTGGCGGGATTGCAGGAAACATAGATCAACCGGTTAGACGGGTTGATCATCAGCGCGTCAGTCACCCGAGGATCGACGCCATCCACGGAGGGATCGAGGATAACGGTATCCGGGGGATCATTCACAAGTAGGGATTCGATAGTTCCGGCGACGTCACCACAGACGTACGTTTCGTTCGACCCTGCCGATTCTCGCGCGGTTTTAATTGCCTGCTCGTTCCAATCGATCCCGATCACGCTCTTCAGTCGTTTGGCCATCGCATGACCGAAAAAGCCGAAACCGCAATAGGCGTCGATCAGCGTCTCGCCGACCATTTGACCGGCGACAAACTCAAGGAGCGCTCCGGCAACGAGATCGTTGGTTTGTGTGAACGAACGGGGCACTTCCTCTCCCCGCAGGGTTCTGTGCTTTCCGTCCGCCAGACCACTTGCCCGCAGTTCCTTCAAGGCCTCATTGACCACCGGAATAGCGATCGCGCACCTCTCGATATCGACAACTTCCCGGCTGTTCTTTTCGAAGAATCCGATTTTGCCTTGTTCGGCGTGGACGGTGATCCGGTTTCGGAATGCGTAAGGGCGTGGGGAGGCGAAAGTGGGCAATACCTCGACTTCGGTGATGCGGCCGATCCTCTCCAGGAGTTGGACGACTTGGCGGCGCTTCAATTCGAGCTGATAACTATAGGCTATGTGCTGGTAGTCGCAGCCTCCGCAATGACCAAAATAAGGGCAGATGGGGTCGATCCGCTGAGCCGAGCGAACGATCACCTTGTGGAGTTGGCCCCGATCAAAGCTTTTTTTGCTCTCAACCACTTGAGCCTCGATTCGTTCCCCATCGATCGTGAAAGGTACGAAAACAATTTTCCCTTCGAGGCGTCCGACGCCGGCTCCGCCAAACCCGACGTCATAAATGTCAAGCCCGACCGGCGACTGTAATGCTGTGTGCGGCTGTGAGCGTATTCCCATTGCGGCCTATCCCGAAAGTTATTGACGGAACGATAATACGCCAATAAGCCGACACGTCGACATGCTCCCCTAAAGTCGATGGTCCTTGAAAAAGTCTGGCTTCGTGCGAAACGAGTGGCTCAAATATGATAGAAACGACCCTTGTACTGCTTAAGCCGGATTGTCTTGCGGATCGCCATTGCGGCGAAGTCATTAGTCGATTTGAGGCGGCCGGCTTGGAAATTGTCGGCTGCAAGATGATGCTCCTCGCAGATGACGTACTCGCTGAACACTATGCCCACATCACGGACCGACCTTTTTACCCCGAGCTCAAGTCCTTTATGCAATCCAGCCCGGTCATCGCGCTGGCATTGTCGGGCGAAAATGCCGTAGCACTCGCTCGCGACCTGATGGGACCCACAGACTCCCGGAAAGCCCCGAAAGGAACTATCCGAGGTGACTTAGGTAAAGATTCGATGATCAATGTGGTCCACGGATCTGATAGTCTTGAGAACGCCGCATTGGAGGTGAAACGCTTTTTTGTCGATAGCGAACTTTTTGAATTCACCGTCAAGCGTTGACTCCAGTCAGGCCGCCGTATCAGGCTCCATCAGGATGATACTAGATGCACTCGTTTTTGATTTCGACGGATTGATAGTCGATACGGAAAATCCCGGCTTCATCAGCTGGGCGGAAGTTTACCAGGAGTTCGGCGCGACACTTCAGATCGACGATTGGAGGCATGCCACTGGTTACGTTGGAGGATTTGATCCGGCGATTCACCTGGAGGGGATTCTTGGCCGCAAGCTCGACTGGTCGAAGCTGATGCCAAAGAGAGAAGTCCGAAACTGGGAGTTAACAGTTCAGGCCACCGTCTTGCCGGGCATCGAGCCGCTCTTTCGCGCCGCCAAAGAACGCCAGTTGCGCATTGGTGTGGCCAGCAACTCTGGGAACGGCTGGGTCGAAGGCGGGCTGCGTCGACTGGGCTTGCGCGAATATGTCGACACGGTGGTCACCCGTGACATGGTCGTCAATCCGAAACCTGCTCCCGACATCTACCTCAAGACAGTCCAGACTTTGAGGGTGGAACCCGGCAATGCTGTAGCCCTGGAAGATTCCGAACCTGGATGCCGCGCCGCCAAGCATGCTGGATTGAAGGCGGTGGCCATTCCGAATCAGTTCAGCGAGCGCCAGGATCTAACAATTGCCGATCTCATCGTAAAGAGCGCCACGGAATTGAACCTGGATCGGTTGTCGGCTTTGGTAGCCGGAGAGCGCCCGTAGAAAGACATTCCCGCCGAATACCGGTTGCCTACGGAGGATCGCGCTTGTATCTAAGCACTGCAAATCGCTGACGCCCTCATGAAATTACCTGAGCTCCGCGGAATTCTGCAGTATGTCACGCGTTTTAGAGATAAGATCTTTGTCGTTGCCATCGATGGTGAAATTCTAGGCTCGGAGAACTTCGGGAATATTCTCCTCGATGTCGCTGTCCTTCGTTCTCTGAACATCAAAGTTGTTCTGGTTCACGGGGCCGGCCTTCAGATTGAGCTCGCTGCGCAAGAACGAGGAGTCAGACCCTCAAACTCGGATGGCACCGGGTTGGTGGACGAAACAACGCTCCAGATTTCAATCAATGTGGCGATCCGGTTAACCAACCAGATCATGGAAGGCCTGACCCAGGTCGACCTCCGCGCCGCTTATTCCAACTGCATCATTGCCCATCCGTTTGGCATCGTGCGCGGAGTCGATTTTCAATATTCCGGCAAGGTCGAACGTGTCGATGTGAAACTCCTGGAACTTTTTCTCAATGACGAGGTCGTTCCGGTGATTCCTCCGCTGGGATTTGACGGAGAAGGCAGGACATTTCGAGTGAACTCCGATTTGGTCGCGGTCGAAGTGGCCGAAGCCTTGCACGCCGCTAAACTGATCTACCTTTCAGCCTTCGACGGGCTGATCCTGGATGGGCAACGGATCGGTCATCTGGTTGCCCCGGAGTTGGAAGAGGCCCTCAAAAAGCAGAAGGATATTCTTCCAAAAGGTCTTCTTTCAAAACTGGAGCATGCGGTACAGGCCTGTCGCTACGGGATCCCGCGGGTCCACCTGCTGAATGGAAACGTTAATGAGGCGCTTCTAGCGGAAATCTTTAGCAATGGCGGGGTCGGCACGATGGTCTACTCGAACGAGTACGAGCAGATTCGGCATCTTTACAAAAAAGATATTCGGGAAGTCATGTCGCTGATCCAGCAATCCATTCGGAGCGAGGAGTTGGTACGGCGGACTCGCGCAGAGATCCTGGCTGACCTTAACGACTACTGGGTTCTGGAGATTGACCGACATATTGTCGGTTGCGTGGCAATGTATCCATACCCAGATCATAAGATGGCTGAACTAGCTTGCCTCTACGTCAATCGATCCAACGAAAATCAAGGACTCGGACGTAAGCTGATCTCGTTTGTCGAGGACCTCGCGCGACAACGCGGCTTTTCGAAATTGATCGCCCTGTCGACCCAAGCTTTTGTCTACCTCCAACAGAAGGCTGGTTTTGTTGAAGTCGGTCCCGACATTTTGCCGCCTGCTCGGCGCGCAAAATACGACTCCAGCGGTCGAAACTCGAGGATTCTGCTCAAGAATCTGACGCCGGCGCCGGTCTCCGCGCCTATAGCCGCCCTGGGTCATTGATCGCGGATGCGATGCTCAACTCATCCATTCAACCGGCGCACCTTTGGCTCGACACCATCGTCCTTCTGCTCTATTTCTCCGGAATTGTTGGAATCGGCCTTTGGGCGGGAAGAAAAAACAGTAATCTGACTGAGTTCGCTTTAGGCGGACGATCCATTCCCTGGTGGGCGGTGCTGGCGTCCATTATCGCGGCCGAAACGAGCGCCGCCACCTTCCTTGGAACCCCGGCAGAGGGATTCAAAACGCGCAGTTTTGTTTATGCCCAGTTAACGATCGGCACCGTTCTGGCCCGGGTCCTGATCGCTTTCACCTTCATTCGCCCATACTACCGCTATAACGTCCAGAGCATTTACGAATTTCTCGAAATCCGGTTCGGTCCTTGGACCAAAAATCTGGCTAGCGGCATTTTTTTATTTACACGAGTCCTGGGCATTGGCGTCCGTCTCTATCTGGGCGGCGTCATCATCAAGGTAATCTGGCAGTATCTTTTCCCCGACCTCGATGTCAACATCTGGATCTACTTCTGGGGAATTCTCTTCGTGACCTTGCTGACGACGCTCTACACGGCGATCGGTGGTATTAAGGCCGTCGTCTGGACTGATTTTATCCAAGCTAGTCTAATGATCGGTTCCATGGTCTTCGCAACCTGGTTGTTAGTTCATCACACCCCAGGTGGTCTGATCACAGTCAAGGAACGATTGGGCGGCTGGCCGGTCTTTTTTCAGACCGGGCTCGATTTTCGAAAAGGCTTTTGGTTCGGATTGAAAGAGATGTTCGAGGAACCTTACACACTCTTCTCGGCTTTCATTGCATCGACATTTTTAACGATGGCCACCCATGGTACGGACCAGGATAATGTCCAGCGAATGTTAACCGCCAAAGACTTCAAGAAATCGAGGCTGTCGCTAATATTGAGCGGATTGGCTGATTTGCCGATCGCTTTCGGATTTCTATTAGTCGGAATTTTGTTGTCGGTTTACTACGATGTCAGGCCGGACCCACATTTGCCGGCCGCAGAGAACGAGATCTTTGCCTACTATATCGTAACGCAAATGCCGGTCGGTCTTCGCGGACTGATTATTGCCGGAGTCTTTGCAACCATGATGGGATCGACGTCGGCCGCGCTCAATGCCTTAGCCACTAGCTTCACCAAAGACTTTTATTTGCCCTATTTCAGGCGCCAGCAATCCCGCCGATCACCTGTTTATGCCGCTCGAGCGGCCACTGTGGTCTTTGGCGCCCTGATGGTGGTGGTCGCCACTTTGGCGGCCTACGCGGTTTTGCAGGATTCAAAGCTGACCATTATACCGTTGGCATTGCAAAGCTTCGGTTACGCGTATGGTTCGCTCCTGGCTGTATTTCTGCTCGGGATGCTGACCAAGCGAAGAGGGCGCGATGAGACCAATGTCCTAGCAATGATATTAGGTATCGCTTCGGTATTAGTGTTTTGCAAAGTTAAGCTGCCGGCCTTTAGTCTGCCAGAGCTATTCTCGAGCGGTCAGTTGCAGCCGCAAACTTGGGCCTTCGGAGGCTGGCTCCCGCCCTGGTGGCCGGCCATTGCATTTCCCTGGTGGGTTTTGGTCGGATGTCTGGTTTGTATTACGGTTAGTTGCATTTTTCCCACCCCCCTGGAGCGCGTCCGGAATGCGGAAAAGCGGGGAGTGGGCGGTGACGATCCATCAAATTAGGTGGAAGCAGCCCAATCCCGATCCGTCAAGTGGAAGATCCAAACAGAAGGCCCTTTTGATAGGAAAATTATTTGGGACTTTTTTGCTTGCTGACCCTGGAGCGGGAAACTAGTCTGTGTGCCTCTCGCCCGGAGGCACTGTTGGGTGCCTGTGAATAAGTTGTGAATAATAAATGTTAAACGAGCGCGTCGATCGGTCAGGAAGTGTTTGTTGGCGTGGAGTGCCACGGATGGCGACTGGTCGATTGATCGTACCCCAAAAGTTTTCGAGGATGATAAGTGTCGAAGTCAGAACGAGTTAGGTTGGTCGTTTTTAGAAGGGGCCCTCGGAAACAATCAAAACCTGATTGATTTTTTGTCTTTGCGTCTTGTTTTTGCGAGATGCGTGGACCGCTAGTGATCCACAAGCAGGTAGTGTGGATAAATCAGCTATGGAAGACAGTTACCGCAGGATTTGGGAGGAGATAGCCTCTGGCATCCGCCCGCATGTCAGCGTGGACGCGTTCCAGAGGTGGTTTGCGGCGATCGATCTGGTCCATGGAGATGAAATGGCGCTCACCTTTGAAGTCCCGAATACGATTTACCAGCTCTGGATCGAAAGTAACTACCTGAATCTCGTCGAATCGGCCGCCCTCGGCGTGCTCGGTAGCCCGCGCCAAATCAAGTTTCGCGTTTCTGACAGCGGGAAGACCAACAGAGTGCCCGAATTAAAGACCGATCGGCCGGGAGAGCCGTTGCAGGTCAGGATTCAGGAGAATGAGCCTGAAACCGGAAATAATCACGGGATGAATCCGCGCAATAGCTTTGAGACTTTTGTCGTCGGCCCAAACAACCAGTTTGCCCATGCCGCAGCCCTGGCCGTCGCCCAGTCTCCGGCTAAGACGTACAATCCACTCTTCATTTATGGCGGGGTGGGTCTGGGAAAGACCCATTTGATGCAGGCGATTGGCCAGCAAGTGACGGACCGGAAGAAAAACTTCAAAGTGATTTATCTTTCGAGCGAAAAATTCACCAATGAGTTTATCGATGCAATTCAACACAATACACTGGTCAAATTCAGAAAACGTTATCGGCAGTCCGACCTCCTTCTGATTGATGATATCCATTTCTTCGCCGGCAAAGAGCGTTCGCAGGAAGAATTCTTTCACACCTTCAATACACTATTTGACGGTCGTAAACAGATTGTCATGTCGAGCGATCGTCCGGCCAGTGAGATAGCGAATTTAGAACAGCGATTGGTATCTCGCTTCGAATGGGGTCTGACGGCCGAACTCCAGCCGCCAGATATTGAAACGCGAATGGCGATTTTACGGAAGAAGGCACAAATCCTGCATGTCCAGCTGAGCCAGGAGATTCTTGAGTTTTTGGCGCAGCGGGTGCGGACGAATGTCCGGCGCCTGGAAGGAGCCCTCATGAGAGTCGCTTCCTTCGTTTCTCTGAGCGGTCGAGAGGTTTCGCGCGAAACGGTGGAGCACCTGCTGCGTGATATTCTGCAGGAGGAAGCCAAGAAGATCGTCACCATCGATCAAATCCAAAAGAAGGTCGCGGAGCATTTTGATGTGCGGCTTGCGGATATGACCAGCAAACGCCGGCCCGCAAATATTGCTTTTCCTCGTCAGATCGCGATGTACCTCGCCCGTCGGCATACGAAGTCTTCCCTCCATGAGATCGGAGACGCTTTTGGTGGTCGTGATCACGGGACGGTCCTGCATGCTTTTAAAGTTGTGACCGAGCGAATGAAAAAGGAGGATCAGGTTAGGCAACTGATCCTTCTGCTCGATACCCAGTTGGAGCGCTAAAAGAAGAAGTTCAGGAGTTGCAGGAGTTGCGGGAGTTCAGGAAAGCGCAGTCCCATGCTGCAACTCCTGAACTCCTGCAACTCCTGAACTTCTTCTTTTGTGTCCCTCGGTTCCAAGCACTTGCGGAGACTTGGGGCACGTGATTTGATATCCCCACAAAATGAAATTCAGCGTCAGTAAGGACAAATTGCTGGAAGGTCTCTCTACCGTCCAAAATGTAGTTAGCACCCGGACGACACTTCCGATCTTATCAAACGTGTT
>DATHPI010000292.1:0-5730 GCA_035484035.1 Chthoniobacterales bacterium | reverse complement strand
ATTATCATGATTAAGAAAGCGTTGCATGACTTTCGGGATTACTGATATTGATCGCTTATGTTAGACACCCTCAAGCAGCCAAAGAGGGAAGTAGTTTCCCCGGTGGCCCGGGAAAAATACATCGACGCCTTCAATTGGATGTTGCTGGCGCGGACGACCGAAGAAAAACTGGCCAGCCTTTGGCGTGCCGGGAAAATCTCCGGTGGCGTCTACTTGGGCAAGGGGCAGGAGGCGATCAGCGCCGCTCTTGGCATCATGTTGAAGTCCGGCGATATCTTTGGCCCTTTGATCCGCGATCAGGCCGGCCGTCTCGCCTTTGGCGAATCGCTGATCGACGTATTTCGCGTTCACTTCGGATCTCGCACCAGCTTGAGTCGCGGGCGTGAGGGAAACGTACATCGAGGCAATCCGCGCGAAGGATATCAAGCGATGATCAGCCATTTGGGATCACTCATTTCTGTCGTGGCGGGCGCCTTAGTCGCCAGACGGTTTAAAGGGGACATCTCTGCGATCGGTGCAACGACCATCGGCGACGGTGGAACTTCCACCGGCGCTTTCCACGAGGCTATCAACCTGGCGGCCGTCGAAAAATTGCCACTGGTGGTCGTGGTGGTGAACAATCAGTACGCCTATTCAACGCCCAACAGTCGCCAATTCGCCTGCAAAGATCTGGTCGATCGGGCTGTGGGTTACGGCGTCGAAGGGCATTCCCTGGATGGAACCGATCTCCGGGACTGCCTGGAAGTGCTCGCGAAAGCGACGGAGCGAGCCCGATCGGGACACGGCCCGCAATTGGTTGTAGGAAGCTGCCTTCGACTCACCGGCCACGCAGAACATGATGATGCCTCCTACATGGATAAGAGTTTATTGCACACCGCACTCGGCCGCGATTGTCTGAAGGTGGCGGAAACCTATCTGCAGGAACACCACTGGGCGGATGAGGCTTTACTCGAGAACTGGAGAAAAAATGCGAAACAGCGGGTGGAAGACGCTGTGGCCGACGCTCAGCGTGATCCTCTGGCGGACCCGGACACTGAAACTTGGTGTCCCTACGCGACTCCAAGAATTGCCGAAGCACTTCTGGTTCGATGACTATTACATACCTCGAAGCGATTCGGGAGGCGCAGGAAAAAGCTCTCCGAGACGATCATCGTGTGTACATTTACGGGCAGGATGTCGGGGCCTTCGGTGGCGCCTTCAAGGCGACAAAGAACCTGGCCAAAGAATTTCCAGGCCGGATCCTGGATGCTCCAATCAGCGAGGACGCCATGGTCGGAAGTGCGATCGGAGCCGCCATTGAGGGAATGCGTCCGATCGTTGAGATGCAATTTGCGGACTTTTCGGTGGTGGCCTTTAATCAAATCGTCAATCAGGCTGCCACACTCTATTGGAGGACCCAGGTAGCCTGCCCGATCACGATCCGCTTGCCATCGGGCGGCAACCCAGGAAGCGGCCCGTTTCACAGCCAATGTTTAGAGTCGCTCTATAGCCATTTTCCTGGACTGGTGGTAATGACGCCGGCCACCGTTGAGGATGCCTACACGATGCTGCTGGAAGCAGTTGAAATCGACGACCCAGTCATCTTCTGCGAGCACAAGTATCTCTACAATCGCCTGAAATCGGATGCGCTTCCGGAGACCAACTTATCCTACGACACGGCCAGGGTTGTCCGGTTCGGCCGGGATCTAACCATTGTGGCTTACAGCGCGATGGTCCACGAGGCGCTGGCCGCCGCGGACCAGTTGCATAAGGAAAATATCGAAGTCGAAGTCGTCGATCTCCGATGCGTCAAACCGCTCGACCTCAAGACGGTGATGGGCTCGGTGGCCAGAACGGCCAGGCTGCTTTGTGTAGGAGAATCCTGGCCCTGGGGTGGCGTCAATGCAGAGGTGATCGCCTCGGTGGCAACCTCCGGGTTCCATTTGCTGGATGCCCCGCCTCAACGAATCAATAGCAAAGATACACCGATACCGTTTCATCCAAACCTTTGGGGAGTCCACAAACCTTCCAGCCAGGTGATTGCTGCTGCGGCGCGCCGGCTGTATGAATGGTGAGCGTCCGAAAACCCGAAACAAAAGTGGGATCCCTTGGCTGTTGGCGCCTGATCAAAACTGGTTAGCATTCAGACTCAACTACGAACCAATTCTCCGTTTCTATGCCGAAAGTTCCTATCATCATGCCCCAGCTTGGTGAATCGATCGCCGAAGCCACGGTGGTGCGACTTACCGCGAATATTGGCGACCAGATCGACAGTGATCAGGAGGTGATCGAGGTCGAAACCAATAAAGCCGTAATGAGCGTTACCACGCCGTGCCAGGGGCTCCTCGAAAGCTTCACGGCCGAGGTGAACGAAACTTACCCGGTCGGCAGCACCCTCGGATACATCGAAGCCTCGGTCGAAGATGCTGAACGTCTGAACGCCGTCAAACCGCCAGTCATCGCGCACCCGATTGGAGGCGCCCACAGCTCCGCGGACGACCCCCTCTCTTTGGACGATGCTCCTTCGCACATCCTGGAAATTCCGGTAGGTCCAAACGGCGCCGCTTTCCAATCCCCAAGGTTGAAAGCACGGCTCCAGGAGCTTGGCATTCCTCCGGCCGACGCAGGAGTTATTCCGGGAAGCGGAATCGCCGGTCGGGTCACAATCGACGATTTCGAAGCGTACCTGGAAGAAGTGAACCATTTTCCATCGAAGAAAGCTTCTCCCATGCGGCTCGCGGTCGCCGATTCGATGCGGAGGAGCTGGACGCGGCCGCTCGCCACTCTTGGAGTCTCCATATCGCTTGAACCGATCTTGATTCACCGTAAGACTCTTTCCCCAGCCCCCGGCCCTGCTCTCTATCTGGCCAAGGCCTTGGCGATTGCTTTGTCAGAATATCCGCAATCCGCAGGACGTCTGGTGGGCGACAGAATTGTTCTTCCCAGCTCGATCGACATTGGTGTGGCAGTCGAAGTGGAAGACGGCGTTATCGTGCCGGTCTTCGCGAATCTGGATAAACAACCGCTCGCCGAACTACCCGCTCAATACAAAAAGTTCCTCCAGGCCGCCAAGGAAAAGCGTTTGCCGGAGGAAGCCAAGCGCCCCGCCATCGCTTCTGTGACCAACTTCGGAACGCTGGGAGTCCATTGGGCAACGCCCATACCGCTTCCAAGCGAAACATTGATCGTCGGTCTCGGATACGGAGAAAAGAGGCCGTTCTGGGACGAAAAAGCCGAACGTTTTGTTCCCAGACTCGAGGCAGACTTGACGATCAGCTTTGATCACCGGGTTATCGACGGAGGGCAATCCGGGCGCTTGGTGCGCCGAATCATGGAACTGCTGGCGGCACCAGAAGCGCTGTAGTGTCCTCTCCCCGAATGGCGCTGAGATGGAGACATTTTGGGCAAGGTGTCGCGCTTTCGCAGCTTCTTTTCTTGCTTTGTACCTGGCAGCTTCAGGCTCAGATTCATGCTCCAGATCTACCCGCCAATGGCCTTCCCTTCGACTTTTATAGTCGAGGACCGTACCGCTCAGATCTTCCCCGGCCTTCTGATTTCTTCGGTTATGACACGGGTGATTTTCTGACGACTTTCGCGCTGTACGAATCTTTGTTACGCGAGTACCAGAGCCATTCGGATCGCTTGCGGGTTTTCACAATCGGCAAGACTCCGGAACACAGGTCCCAATACCTTATGGCGATTAGTTCTCCCAGCAACCTGGCCCGTCTGGACGAAATCAAAGAACAACTTGGGAGCTTGACCGACCCAAGAAAGCTGAAGGCCGGCCCAGCACTGGATCAGTTGATTCAGAAGCTACCGATCGTCGTGTGGCTCTCCTACAGTATTCATGGGAGCGAATCGGCCGCCTTTGAGGCGGGCATTCAGGTCCTTTACCAGCTCCTGGCCTCCAATGATCCTGCGCTCCGCGAGGCTCTGGACCACGCCGTGGTCCTCATCAATCCTTGCCAAAACCCGGACGGTCACGAACGTTTCGCGACCTGGTACAATGCTCAGGGTTCTGGCCAGCCGGAACAGTACGCCTACGAGCATCATGAGCCTTGGTCAATTACCGGGCGCCTGAATCACAATTTTTTCGATCTGAATCGTGATTTGATCTCGCTCTCGCAACCGGAATCGAAAGCTGCGACCAGAGCCTTCCTGGAGTGGCATCCGCAAGTCCTGGCCGATCACCATGGCCAAACCAAGGAATATTTTTTCCCGCCTCCCGCGGTTCCGATCAATCCGAATTTGCCAGAAAGAACCACCATCAAATGGCTGGAGATTTTTGGTAAATCGAATGCCGGCGCGTTCGACAGGTATGCGTGGCCCTATTTTGTGCGCCAGATGTTCGATCTCTTTTATCCCGGGTACTGGGATAGCTGGTCTTCGTTGCACGGTGCGACAGGTATGACTTATGAAACTGACGGCGGCGGCCCGTTGGGATACCGGTGGCGCCGGGCAGATGGAACTCTCCTAACCCTCCGCGACGGGATCGCCAAACATGTCACCGCCAGCCTCGCGACCGTAACGGCGGCCGCGGCGAATCGCGAAGCCAGACTCCGAGATTATCGAGAGTTCTTCGAATCGACCTTTAAGGAGCTCAAACGAAAGTTTTATCTTGTGCCCGGCAAAGGCACGCAAAGTACCGCGGAGTTGGTTTCTCTGCTGATGATGCAGGGAATCGAAGTTTCTCGAACCAACGTCGACGTTCAACTGCTTAAGGCATCGGACTACTTTGGCAACGCTCCGGGCGAGAAAACCATTCCGGCAGGCTCATTTGTCATCGATACCGCCCAACCTTACGGCCGAATGGCCACTGCCCTGCTGGAAACCGAGACCCCTGAGGACTCGGATTTCCTGAAGCGCCAGGAAACATTACGAAAGGCGAATGAAGCCAAAGGGACGGAAGAGGCAAAGCAAGACTACGAGTTTTACGACGTGACCGCCTGGTCACTTCCCTTGGCCATGGGCGTCGAGGCTTATTTCACAGATGAACCGGTTCGAGCGGATGTCTCGGCCGTTTCGGCGGCATCCCAAACCGTTGCCTTTGACGCCGCAAAGAATGGCTCCAAAGACCCGGAAGCGAGTCATGTCGGCCCCGGAGTCGCCTACGCGTTTGAGCCTTCCTCCCTGGAAGCCATGCGAATGGCGATCCAGCTTTTGCGCCAGGGATATCGCCTGGACACCTCGAACGATCCGTTTCATGCCGGAAACAAAGATATGCCCCGGGGCACTTTCATTCTTTGGGCAGAGCGAAATCCTACCAACCTTCCCGAAGTCCTGTCGGAGCTGTCGGAGAAAAACGGAGTGCCAGTTCAGTCGATCCATTCCTCATTCCCAGACAGCAACCGTCGCGGGATCGGCTCCGAGACAGATATTTTTCTGAAAGCTCCCAAGGTAGCGATCCTGGCCGGCGACCCCGTCGAGCAGACCAGCTATGGTCTGCTCCGTTTCCTTTTGGAGCAAAAGTGCGGGCTGGAGGTCATTCCAGTCTCGTTGGAAAACCTGACTCGGGATGTCCTTGACCAAATCAATGTGCTGATCCTCCCGGACGGTCAGGCTTCGCAGTACAAGAAAGCATTGGAAGAAAACCAGATTGGCGATCTGCGGGACTGGGTCGGCAACGGCGGAGTCCTCATCTGTATCGGCGGCGCCAGCGAATTTGCAGCGGACCCCGATACCAAGCTCACGCCGTCTCGTATCGTGGGCAGCGACGAGAAGTCGGACGCCTCAACCGAGAAACTGCCGGCG
>DATHPI010000291.1:0-9097 GCA_035484035.1 Chthoniobacterales bacterium | reverse complement strand
GCGGAGGCATCGGAAGGGCCGACCACCTTGCCTTGAGCGCCGATCTCTTTACAAGCGTCCAGAGAACCATTGGTTTCGATGACATTGTAGGGGTTATTGATATTCTTGGGGAGAAAGGCAAGTTTGAGGTCCTTTTTGATCGGCTTGTCCTGGCCATACCCAACGGTTCCGAGAAACGTTAGGGAGGAAACGATCGCGATGGTGGTAAGGAGGGAGGCTTTGGTCATAGGGATGTTGGTGGATAGGCTGGGTATTCAGGTCTTTGATGGAAATTCATTTTGCCGTCGACGCGCTTTCCAGTTTGGTAATCTCACGTTGGCGCTGCATCAGTCGCCACCGTTCGTGAGCAGAGGCGATCAAGTTGGGCAGAAGAATGCTGATGATCAGTAACGATCCGGTGACAATTCTTAGGACTTCGCTGGCGACGTCGGCCAATGTTAACACATTGTTAATGATCCCAATCAAAAGGAGAGAGAGGACCACGCCAGTCACTGTCCCCTTCCCGCCTTGAACCGAGACTCCGCCCAAAAAGACGGCCGCGATGGCGCTTAACTCAAAGCCGGCGCCATTATCCGCTCGCGCGCTGGAGAACCGGAAAGTAAAAATGATACCGGCCAGCGCGCTGATGGCCCCGGAAGCGATAAACAGCAGCATCTTCAACCGGTTGATGTTGACTCCGGAGAAACGCGCCGCCATTTGATTGCCTCCAATCGCGTAAAGACTCCGGCCGATGGTGGTGTGATGAAGCAGGACCCAGAAAATCAGGGCCAGGACAATAAACAGCACGAAGGGCGAGGGTATGAAGGTGTAAGGGATATTTCCGATTCCAAACGCGGTGTACTCGGGTGGAAAGTCGGCAATGGCTTTATCGCCCAGAACGATGTAGGCAAACCCGCGGAAGAGGGCGAGCGTGCCGATGGTCACCGCCAAGGACGGGAGGCGAAACCGCACGATCAGAAAGCCGTTGAGCATCCCGCAGAGCGCACCTAACAATAGGCAAATGACAATGGCCAGCGGCATGGCGATCTTGTAATCCCAAAGCCATCCGAGCACGGAACTTGAAAGACCCAGCATCGACGCCACAGAAAGGTCAATTTCATTGGTGATGACGATCAGGCTTAACGGCAACGCCATCAGCGCAATTTCCACGAAGTTAGCCAGCAGGTTGGCCCAATTCTCAACCGTCAGGAAATCCTTGTTGAGAAGCATTCCTCCGATAATTGCGATTAAAACCAGGAGGGCAAGGATTGTCTCCCAGTTGACGCGGCGGGCCAGACGTCGGGTACTTGGCTGGCTTTGACTCATACGTGGCTCCATTTAACTCGTAACCGCAACGCATGACGGTGGGCCAGGTAGGCATCCGCCGCGATCGCCAACAGAAGCATCGCGCCCTGAAAGGCTTGCTGCCAAAAGGAAGGCACCCGCAGAAAAACCAGAGTGCTGCTGAACACGCTTAGCAACAGCGCTCCTAAAACAGCGCCAATGACGGTACCCACACCTCCCGTAATGGCCACGCCACCCACCACCGTCGAGGTAATCACCGAAAGTTCAATTCCCTCGGCGGCGGTTGCGTCCACGGTCCCAAAACGAGCCAACCAGAGCGCGCCGGCCAATCCGGCAATTGCGCCGGAAATTAGAAATCCGGTGGCCAGCCTCCGACTCACGTTGATGCCGGCCAGAACGGCGGCGTTCGGATTGCTGCCGATCGCATAGAATTCCCGCCCAATTCGGTACTGGCGTAAACCAATGGCAAACACGACTAAGAGGATCAGGACAATCCAGGTCAGGAGCGGAATCCCTGCGAAGGTGGAAGTACCGATGGCCAGGAATGAGCCGGGCACATTCACGGCATTGACCTGCCGTCCGTGGACCCAGGCATAGTTGGCGCCCCGAAAGATGTACAACGTACCCAAGGTGGTGATTAAAGCCGGAATCTTACCCCAGGCGATTAAGGCCGCATTCACTGCACCAAGAAGAAGACCGGCCAGGACGGCGATCAAAACCACTCCCAGGCCGGGGATGCCGGGATAATTGACAAAAAGGGTGCCTGAGAGAAAAGCGGTGATCCCGACAATTGAACTGATGGAGAGATCGATCTGGCGCATCAGAATAATCACCGTTTGACCGAGCACGAGCAGAGCGATGATCGAAACATTCAGCATCAGGTCCTTCAAGCTCTGCGGGCTGATGAAACGCGGGTTCAATGAGGTGGTCAGCACCGTCAACACGGCGATGAGGAGGACCAGACTGATCTCACGACTGCGCATCAACACCTTGAGTGGTCCTGGCCCGCTTCCGGTTGTTTTTGGTTCTGCAGTCATCCTTGTCCGTTGGTGGGCGCTTTTGCTTTTTCGCTGCGGATCGCTCCCGTTTGACCGGTGGCAGCGAACATAATGGCCTCTTCGGTGGCTTCCGAACGAGTCAGTTCGGCGGTCAGCTTTCCTTCATGCATCACCAGCACGCGATCGGCCATCCCAATCACTTCCGGCAGATCGCTGGAGATCATGATTATCGCCATACCCTCTTTCGCTAACTGGCTGAGCGTGCGGTGCACTTCCGATTTCGCGCCGACGTCGACGCCCCGGGTGGGTTCGTCGACGATCAAGAGTTTTGGCTGAGTAGCCAGCCATTTTGCCAGAACGACCTTTTGTTGGTTCCCGCCCGACAAGATGTTTACCGGCTCCTCAATATGACCTTTCAGCAACATCCGTTGGGTCCAGCGTGCAGAAATCTCCCGTTCTTTCTCTTGGGAAACCAATCCGAAACGTTGAACCTCCGGCAAAACGGTCAAGGTGGCGTTGCGCATCACCGTCATTTCCATGACCAGCCCTTGCTGTTGGCGGTCTTCCGGCACGAAGCCGATCCCGGCTGCCATTGCCATCTTCGGAGTATGCTCCTTGAGCGCCGTGTCGCCAATCCTCACTTCTCCGCTGTCCAGGGGATCGATCCCGAAAATCGCCCGGGCGACCTCGCTGCGCCCCGCTCCCACCAGGCCGGCCAAACCGACGATCTCCCCCTGCCTCACCTCAAAGCTGATGTCTTTGAAGACCCCAGCCCGGCGCAGGTCGCGAACCTGGAGTATCACCTTACCTGGTTCCACCTTTTCTTTCGGGTAGAGAGCCGCTAAAGACCTCCCGACCATCTTGCGAATCACTTCGTCCGTGGTCCACTCCCCAAGGGGACCAGACCCGACCACCCGACCGTCGCGCATCACGGTGATGCGCTGTGAGATCGAGAAAACCTCCTCTAGCCGGTGCGAGACAAACATCAGCGCTACGCCCTTGTTTCGAAGACGCTCCACGACCTGGAATAAGCGTTTGACTTCTTCGAGCGAAAGGGCGGCCGTCGGTTCGTCCATGATCAGCACCTTGGCCTCGAAGGTCAGCGCCTTAATAATTTCCACGATCTGCTGGTCGGCAATACTGAGTCCTAATACCGAGTCTTCGGGCCGCAACGAAACACCAAGCTGCTTCAGGTGCTGTGAAACGGCCTGACTCATGGCGGCGTAATCGATCCAGCCGTAGGCGGTTTTGGGCTGCCGATGCATAAAGACGTTCTCGGCGATGGAGAGGTCACGGAATAGCGTCGGTTCCTGATAAATCACGGAGACCCCGGCCTGCTGTGCCTGGGAGGGCGACCGAAAAAGCACTTCCCGTCCGTTCATCCGGACCGCGCCTCGATCGGCCAAATGGAGACCGGCCAGGATTTTGACCAAGGTGCTCTTGCCGGCACCGTTTTCACCCATCAACGAATGCACTTCTCCGGGAAGGAGCGATAAGCTAACTCCCTCCAGCACCCGGGTGCTCCCAAATGATTTGTGGATGTCGACCAGCTCAATGGTAGGGGCGTTCATAGCCAGGCAGGAGTGTCACAAAGAGGCGCGAATGTGGTGGAAACCGGGGGATAACCTTCGAGCAGTTAACAACAAATCACTATCTTTTTGGGCCAACTCCTCCCAATTTAACTTTTATTCAAGGGGGAGATCACGAGCTTATCCAATATCTTTTTCGAACTGTTTTCCTAGCTTTTGGGTATGGCTGAGAATCGCTGGCAATCTCGGCGCCCCGAAGCCGAAGGGGCAATCCTCCAGCCCCACCGGAGCAATCAATGGTCCCAGATCTCTCTTGTTTTGGCGCCGTTGCGGGTAGGGTGAGTTGAGGCATACGAGAAGATCAACTGGGTTACTTTGCAATGAGCAACGAACTGCTAAAGAGGATGGCGCTGGTTTTTAGCCATGTCTAGACAAATTATCGAAAATAATGTGTAGACATATCCAAGTTCCATGGCGACGATTCCTGGTCGTCCGACACCCCCCGCGCTTATGAACGAACATCAGAATCAAAGAATTCAACAGGCCCTCGATCAATTCCGGATCGAGACCCCCAGTTGGGGCTTTGCCGACACCGGAACCCGTTTTGGCAAATTCCTTCAGGATGCCGCCGCGATCGACATCAACGACAAACTGGCCGATGCCGGACAGGTCCACGCCTTTACCGGCATCTGCCCTTCTGTCGCCGTTCATGTTCTCTGGGATTTTGGCGCGGATCAATCCTCTTCCAAAATCGTGCAACTGGGTAAGAAGTACGGGATCCGCATTGGCGCCATTAATCCTAACCTCTTCCAGGACCAGATCTATAAATATGGTTCGCTCTGCAATCGTAACGACGAGGTGCGCGCGGTCGCAGTCAGGCACTTGCTGGAAAGCGCCGAACTGGCCAAACAAACAGGTAGTCCACTGGTCGCGATCTGGTTGGCCGACGGCTCCAATTATCCGGGCCAGTCGAATATCCGGTGGCGCAAACACGCTCTGGTCGAAACGTTGCGCCCGCTGCATGAGGCATTGACCACTGACCAGCAGATCTTGCTGGAATACAAACCGTTTGAGCCGGCATTTTATCACACCGACCTCGCCGATTGGGGAATGTCTTACGTGATCGCCAAGGAAGTCGGTCCAAAGACGCGGGTGCTGGTCGACACCGGGCATCATTACCTCTCCCAAAATATCGAACAGATCGTCGCCTGGTTGCTGGACACCGAGATGCTGGGCGGGTTTCACTTCAACGACCGGCGCTACGCGGACGACGACCTCACCTTCGGATCAATCGATCCTTACCAGGCCTTCAGAATTTTTCACGAAATTCATTTATTCGGCTGGGAAAAGGGGGCGACGCCGCAAATCCCCTACATGATTGACCAATCGCACATCGACAAGCCGAAGATCGAAGCGATGATTCAAACCGCAGTTACCGCGCAGGAATTGTATGTGAAAGCTGCCGCGGTGGATCACGAAAAGCTGGCACTGCACCAGCAAAGGAACGAGCAGGTGGACGCCGAGGAGTGCCTTCGAGCGGCATTTTTCGCCGACGTCCGGCCGACCATTGCCGAATGGCGCAAAGCACACAATCTACCGCTGGATCCGTTGTCCGCCTTTCGCCAAAGCGGTTATGAAGCGCGCGTTGGCAGGGAGCGCAAAGCGCGTCGGGCAGAACTGGGCATCAGCAGCTCGGGATCGTACGCGTGAGGCAGGAGGAAGAATTCAGGAGTCAGAATTCAGAATTCAGAATTCAGGAACCGGAAGCGAGCGGGCGTCAGGATCAGGGGCGCGCGTGAAGATTTGAGGGGGAGAAAAGTGTTCAGTGTACCTGGGCTCGCCCTTCTGAATTCTGACTCCTGAATTCTGAATTCTGGCTCCTGACGCCTGCCTCCCGAATCAATCCCCCGGGTTCCATCGGGAGGTTAGCGTTAGCGAAACGTCTCCGGTGTCGTAATGAATTTCGGCATATTCGATTGGACGATCTTGAGAGTCGAACGAGGTCCGACGCCGGAGAAGGATCGGTGTCCCGATTTTGACCTTAAGACGCCGGGCAATTTGGGCGTCGGCGATCGCGGCCACAAATTCTTCGCGAGCGTGGTCGGCCACGATCCCTGTTTCGGCTTTGATGAGCTCGTAAAGTGGTCGCCGAAAGTCTTCTTTGCCAGAGAGCTTGAGCCTGGGATGAAACCACGACCGCGATTGTAAGACGGGCCGGTCATCCCAGCCACGGACCTGGTCTAGAAATTTGACGACGGTTCCGATCGGCACCTGAAGTGCGTTGGCAATCTTACCCTTGGCGGATTTTTCCGAGGTCTCCAACAAAAACGACTGGACCTTAATTCCCTTTTTCCGCATCTCCCCAGTCAGGCTAGCCCAGTCGACCAAGCCGGTTTGAACCGCCCTAGTTCCCACACCCTTCCGGCGTTCCAAAAACCCTTGGTGCACCAAGTTGAGGATACCTTCGCGAACCGTGCCGCGGCTGACCCCAAGCCGGCTCGCCATTGTTAGTTCGTCCGGTAACAATGCTCCACTGGAGTAAGGAGGACGGCTAATCAGATCGCGAAGCAATCGCTCAATTTGGACATGCAACAACACGCCGTTTGACCGATCAAGCTTCCAAGTGGAAAAAAAAGGATCTGCGGAGTGCGCCGTCATTGTCAGAAGGGCGTAAGCTAAGCTCTCTCTCGGTGCTTGTCTAGACAAAGGCGTTTGGCGTTCGGACCTCCACGCCTGGCTTGCACCGATGCATGAAAAACCCCTCGCCTTCATTCAGGCGAGGGGTTCTCGCATTCTGCAACTCCTGAACTTCTCTACTTAATGTAGCCGCCTTGTTTCATGGTGCGCTCGGCCTGATTTTGATTACTCTTCAGCGTTTCTTCAATGGAAGCTTTTCCCGCTACCAGGCCAGAAACGTTCTGACCCACCACCGTGCCTAGAGATTGAAACTCCGGGATACCGACAAAAGTAATACCTGTGTAGGGGACTTTTTTGATACTGGGGTTTGTCGGGTCGGCGGTTTCCATCGCCTTTAAGGTTGCTTGGGCGAAAGGAGCTGCCTTTTGGTACTCGGGGTTTTCGTAGGTTGATTTCCGCGTACCGGGTGGAACCGAGGCCCACCCTTGGTCTTCGGCCACTAGCTTGATATATTCTTTAGAGGTGGCCCATTCGACGAACCGCTTTGCGCCTTCAGGATTCTTGGCTTTTTCGGGAATGGCAAAGGCCCAGGACCAGAGCCAGTGAGAGCCGTTAGGAGTCACAGCGATTGGGGCGGGCGCATAGCCCACTTTGCCCACCACCTGAGATTGTTTTGGGTTCTCCAAAATGCCTCCCGCGACGGTTGCATCGACCCACATCGCCGCTTTGCCGCTGGCAAACAAAGTCAGGTTTTCGTTGAACCCGTTCGAAGTCACTCCGGGAGGCCCGTATTTGTGCACCAGGTTCACGTAGGTCGACAAGGCATTCTTCCATTCCGGAGTGTCAAGCGTTGGATGCCAGCTCATGTCAAACCAGGCCGCCCCGAAACTGTTAGCCATCGTGTCGACAATGGCCATGTTTTCACCCCAGCCAGGTTGGCCGCGAAGAGCCAGCCCATAAAAGCCTTCCTCCTTTTTATTCAAGGCTTCAGCGAATTTCGCCAAGTCATCAAAAGTAGGCTGATCGGGCATGGTCAGTCCTTTCTGCTCGAACAGATCCTTTCGATACATGAGGAAAGAGCTCTCCCCATAGAAGGGAAGGGCATAGAGCTTGCCATCGTAGGAGAGGCCATCTCGCAACGGTTTAAAAACGTCATCCAGGTCGTACTCGCTTGATAAACCCTCGATGGGTTGGAGCCAGCCGCGTTTGGCAAAGATCGGAGTTTCATAGAGGCCGATAAAGACCAAATCAAACTGCCCGCTCCCTGTGGAGACGTCGGTGGTCACCCGCTGTCTGAGGATGTTCTCTTCGACGATGACCCACTTCAGAGTGATATCCGGGTTCTTTTCCTCGAATTTCGCGGAGAGCTTTTTGAGCTCGAGCATGTCGGGGTTATTCACGGCCGCGATGGTCACGGTCTGCTGCTCTGCCTGAAGGGCAGTGGCTGCGAAAAGGAGGGAGCAGAAAAAGGTGGTAAGAGGGCGTTTCATAAGGGAGGTCATGTTAGCTCTGATGCATATTTTGAGTTACCTGAATTGTTGTTAGGTGGGCAACAAATGCCCATTGACGGGGGAAGCACGAATTACTCCCGGAGCGGCTGGCCGGAAGACAAAATGATCTGGGGGGTGATTGCGTACTCATTCGCGTGTTTACGGCCTTGATGCAAGCAGCAGTTTTACACAACGCTGCCGGTGACCTTGGCATCAGCCTGGGTTTCAACACGAGCACGATCATTTGTGGGGCTCATGTCATAGGCAGGCTACCCCCGGGAAGTCCCGGCGCAGGTAGAGCGAAGCTCCGGTAGGGTAAGGCTCCGTCCGAACCGGGGCATCCCACGTTGCCCTGCTCAGCGGGTCATCCCCTACGCATCGAAGAGACCGCGACTCGGCCTCGCGTGACCTTGCCCGCCCGGGTGCAAAGACCGCGCACTAGCACGACTATTTTTGGGGGCTCACATCATAATCGGGGTAAGCCGGAAAGCCCCGGCTCAGGCGGAGCCTCGCCCTACCTGCGCCGGGGCGGCGAATCGAGGGAAGGAATAGGAGTTCAGGGAGCTCGTAAATTGCCAAACAGTCCCTTGCGGCAGGACTATCGGACTTCTGTCCCATAGTCCTCGCCGCGCAGGGTAGAGTGGGTGACCTCAAAACGGGATGGTTTCTCCTCTATTTTTAGAAGGCGTATCGAATACCGAAATTGGTCTGAATGAAGTCGTTGGAAGCCCCATCGACGAGGTCATAACCAGCTTCACCGAAGAGCGCGATATGAGGAGTAAACCGGTATTCGAGTCCACCGCCGAAGTGTCCGAGCACCCGATCGTCTCCAATGTTGTTCCGTATCGCATTCACGCGACGACCGGTGAAAGTGACGTCTCTGGTCTCGCCTGCTGCATTGGTCACGGTAAAGGTCTCACTGACGGAGTGTCCTTCCCCGCCGCCGCCAACGATAATACCACCAAGCCCCGCGAAGAAGTAAGGTGCCAAGTGAACGCCGGGCCAGAAGTCGTCCAACGGGAGCCGCAACAAGAAGTCACCCGTTAAGACACCTGCTGCCACACTTCTATCGCCGGTGGTCACACTGACCGGAGCGAACCCGCGAACGAGAGTCACTTCTCTGGTTTGTGCATTACCGTTTGAAGTGACATTCAGTCCA
>DATHPI010000290.1:0-12089 GCA_035484035.1 Chthoniobacterales bacterium | reverse complement strand
GCCAATCTCGTATCTGGTTCCGGAGAAAGTCCTGCAGTATATCGAGGAGAAAAAACTTTACCGGGGAGAGGTGTATCGGAGCTGATGAGTTAGCACGCCTTTGCGTTAGACTTGCCGAAGATAAGAAAGCCGAGGATATCGTGGTTCTCGACCTGCGCGGAATCTCGTCTTTCACCGATTTCTTTGTCATCTGCTCCGGAACTTCGGAACCGCATTTAAAGGCAATCAACAGCGGTATCCGGGAAGGGGTCAGGGAACATTCCACCATATCTCCGCTGTCATCGGAAGGATCGGTGGCCAGCCAATGGCTGGTGATGGATTATTCGGAAGTTTTGGTGCATATTTTTCTTCATAAGAAACGCGAGTTTTATGCGCTGGAGAGCCTGTGGAGCGATGCTCCGCGTTTGAATTTAGTGAGCTGACTTCTTTCCCGATGTTCAAGCAGCGTGAGGCCATTATCCGACTCCTCCAAGACAGTGATCCGGATACGGTTAACCTAACGAAACAGCAACTGGTTCGAGGAGGCGCCGAGGCGATCCCGGACCTGCGGGATCTGTTGTTGACCGCTGATCAACAAGTCACACTTCACGTCCGAGAGATGCTCACAGAAATCGAGATACGGCACGCAAAAGAGGCATTCGAAGAAATCTGCGGCCGGATTTCCAGTCAGGCTGACCTGGAACGGGGGTGCTGGTATTTAGCTCAGATCTTTCAACCAGGTGTCGATATCGAGTCCTACCAAAAGACCATCGACTCGTGGAGCCGGGAACTGCACGATCGCCTAACGCCTTGCGGCTCGGATACTTCGAGAGCCATGGCCATGGCACAGTTTTTCGGCAAGGATCTCGGATTCCGCGGCAACGAAAATGACTACTACAACGCACGCAATTCCCTTCTTCCGTGCGTAATGGACTCCAGGCTCGGCATTCCTATTTCACTTTCCCTTTTGTACATGATCGTTGGGCGAGGAGCCTCCTTCGTGGTCGAAGGCATCAATCTACCCGGCCATTTCGTGGTCCGACATGGCGTCGTCCTGCTTGATCCATTCCACGAAGGACGAATCTTGACGACCAGTGATTGCGCACAGATTTTATCGCATCAAAATCGAGTTCTGAATAAGGATCATCTCCAAACCGCTCACCCCAAATTGATCCTGATCCGGATCCTGGCCAACCTTCTTTACATCTTCCAAAACGAACAAAATGGGCCTTTGCACAAAATGATTACGCATTGGATTCACCTTCTGGAACCATCATGAGCTCTGCCGCACGCGTGGAAGTCCTGAACACGGGCACGGAACTCCTTTTCGGGAGCGTGATCAACACCCATCTCTCTTTTCTCGCCCAACAACTTTTCCCGCTTGGACTGCGAGTGGAGCAACAATCGACTATACCAGACGGCGATTCCATTCGCCTGGCGATCCAGGAATCCGCCACACGGTGCGATGTTATTCTCGTCACAGGCGGTCTAGGTCCGACTACGGACGACGTTACCAGGGAGATCGTCTCGGAACTGACCGGCCGTCCTTTGCGCTACGACGAATCCATTTTCCAAAAGATCAGCGAACGGTTCAAAAGGCGCGGCCTGAAGATGACCGATCGGACCGGACGCCAGGCCTATGTGCCCGATGGCGCGACGGTGCTTCCGAACGACTACGGCACGGCGCCGGGTATTTACATCCCTGCACGAGACGGCATTCCACACCTCTTCCTGCTTCCCGGCCCGCCTCGCGAGCTTCGGCCGATGTTCAATGCTTATGCTTTGCCAATCCTGCGATCACTGGCCGGGAGTCACGATCTCCAGGCAACGATCTATCGGACAACAGGGTTGGGTGAATCACAGGTCGAGAAAATCGTAGGGGAACGGCTTCTCGCCATTCCGGGACTGGAACTCGGCTACTGCGCCCGCATGGGTGAAGTGGACCTCAGAGTGATTGGGCCGAAATCCGCCGTCGATGCGGCCGACAAGCTTATTCAGTTGGAACTTGGGCCCTACATCGTCACGACCGACGATAAAGAACTGGAAGAGGTGGTCGTCGGACTTCTGACTTCAAGCAGCGCGACCCTGGCGACTGCGGAGTCCTGCACCGGAGGGCTTTTAGCAAACAGGATCACCGACGTTCCTGGATCGTCGGTCGTTTTTCTGGAAGGAAACGTCACCTACTCGAACGATGCCAAGATGCGGACATTAGGTGTTTCGGCGGAGCTGCTTTCGACCGTAGGGGCGGTGAGCAAAGAAGTCGCCCAAGCGATGGCGGAAGGAACCTTAGAGCGGAGCGGAGCAACCTACGCTCTCTCCACCACAGGCATCGCCGGCCCGGACGGAGGCACCACTCTGAAGCCCGTTGGAACCGTCTTTCTCGGGCTAGCCCATCGCGGATCCGTGACCTTGGTCGAGAGTGAGTTCTTTCCTACCGACCGACCTTCTTTTAAGCGCATCTGCACTCAGCACGCCTTGGAGATGCTGAGGAGGAAGATAATTGAGGGCAGGAGTTCAGGAGTTGCAGGAGTTCAGGAGTTGCAGAATCCGGGATGAGGAGAGCGCAGCCGCCGGTAAGTGAGGTTCGATCAGTCAGCCCACGGCCTGTTATTTGGACGTTCCAATCTGTGGCCCGAAGTGGCCAGGGCACGGCAGAAAAAAAAGAGCTCCCGGTTACCCGGGAGCTCCAAACTGACACTGGCACTGACACTTATTTCTTCGGGAGCCACTTCGCCCAGTTCTGGGCGAACTCGTCCACGTTATCCTTCGTGACTGGGATCAGCTCTCCTTTGACGAAAGTCGAAGCTGGTTTCTTGTTATCGGCTACCATGTCGTACAGCATATCGACAGACTTGGTGCCCCATTCATAAACCTGCTGCGCCAGCAAAACCTGGACGTGACCGCTCTTCAGGTATCCAAGCTCGGCCGGCAAGGCGTCGACGGCGACCACCTTCACTGTGCCAGGAGCGAATTTGAGAGCGTTGTCGGTGAATAGCGGCCAACCGCCGATCATCGCCCAACCCGTGATTTCCGGATGAGCCTGCATCACTTGCTCTACCTTGGCAGCGGCATCCTGAGGAGTCTCTTTGTGGTAATACGCGTCAAGGATTTTGATGTCGGGATAGTTTTTTGCTTCTTCCCTCACTCCTTCAACGCGCTTTTGCAGGTTCGGAGCGTTCTGGTTTCCTGCCAGGATTGCTACGGTTCCTTTGCCACCCATGACTTTTGCCAGCTCGGACATTGTTTTCTTGCCGCAATCAATATCGTCCGTACCGAAAATGGCCAGACGCTTGCTCTTTGGGGCGTCCGAATCAAAGGTGACTACCGGTACCCCGTTGTCCACGGCTTTGTCGATCGCATCGGTCAATTTGTTCGCATCCGAACAACTGATGGCGATTCCGTTGGCGCCTGCATTGACCAATTGCTCCACGGCATCGGCCTGCTTCTGAGGGTCCTCCTCATTCGGCGTACGCCAGTCGATTTTGATGGTTACACCGTGTTCCTTGCTCAGCTTTGCGGCTTCGTCCTCAGCACCGGTTTTAGCGGCCTGGAATACGGGGTTATTATTGGATTTGGCAATGACGCCAAATGTATAGGTTTTATCGGCAGCTAAACCGGTAGCAGCCGCCAAGCCGAGAAGGCTTGTGATGGTTAGACTTATTTTCCTGATCATTTTGTTTGGGGAGTTGTAGCAACTGGAGTCTCGCTGGAGGCGAGCATCTCCTTCTTAATACGACCTGTCTTGGCCAACAAACGTTGATTGGCCATCCAGGCATTAAATTGGTCAAACAACACCGCGGCAATCACGACCAGACCAATTACGATCTGGCTGTAATTTTGCGGGATGTTGAGAATGACCAAACCGTTCGAGATCATTTGCAGGATGACGGCACCGAGCAAGGCGCCGAGGGCCGTGCCTTTGCCTCCAACGAGGCTAGCACCGCCCACTACCGCAGCAGCGATCACATTTAATTCGTAACCTTGACCGTCTCCAGAGGAACCAGCGCCGTAGTAGCCTAAAGATAACACAGCGGCGATTCCAGCCGTCAGACCCGAGATGGTGTACACGAGAATCTTCACAAAGCCGACGCGGATGCCGCTGTAGCGACTCGCGGTCTCATTGCCGCCGACTGCATAGACTTTTCGACCGATGGCCATCTTAGCCAGGAAGATGCCGCCAATAATCATGACGATGATCATCACGATCAGCGGGACAAGACTTAGACCATTGACTTCCTGGCGAACAAACGATCGAAACGCTTCTGGAAAACCGCCAATCGACTGGCCGTTGGTCTGGACGAACGCGATGCCCCGATAAATAGCCATCGTGCCAAGCGTGATAATGAACGGGTGGACGTTGAAGGCCACAATCATCGATCCGTTCAGGAGGCCGCCCAGGATGCCAACGCCGATCGTGACCAGAATTCCAATAAGCACAGCTCCCGGTCCGCCGTTTCCCCCGAATTGCGCGAGAACGATCGCTCCACAGACCGAAGCAAGCGCGTAGGTCGCGCCGACGGAAAGATCAATGCCACCGGTGATGATGACAAAGGTCATTCCCACGGCCATAATCGCGAAGAAACTGGTGTCCTTCGCAATCTGAATCAGAGTCCGCGGATTGAAGAACTTGTTGACCGTGACGAAAGCCGGTTTCTTCTGTCCGTCCGGACCGGTCTCAAAAACCCGTTCTTGTTTGCCGGCGTTGTTTTGAAATTTTGGAAGCTGAACGGTGCCGCCAAAAACGGCCAATAACAGGCCGAGGACAATAATTGCCAGAATTAATCCGCCTTCAGGAAATTTGGAGAAGCTGAAGCTGAACTTGCTGGGGGGAGCCATGGGGAGTAGAGCCTTCTATTATGCTTGCGGAGTCGCTTGTCAAGCTGGAGTCAGAGAAACCGTAACGCAGTACAGTCACCGCTGACATGTCTTTAAAGCGATTCCTAGTTTACCACTTGCACCGGGGTACCGACTTTGACGTGCGCGTAAATCTGAGGAGCAATTTCGGCCGGCAGACGAATGCATCCATGGGAGGCCGGATACCCCGGTAAAATCCCGATGTGCATTCCAACCCCTTCCGACGTTAGCCGCATAAAGTAAAACATCGGTGCTCCTTCAAAATGGCTGCCGCTCGGTGCCGAATCAATTCGTGCACTAACCCCGCCTCGAACCACCCGTCCTCTCGAATCCAAAAAGTTGCCGTAGATATTAGACCGGTGGTTGGGATCTTTCTGCATGATGGCAAAACTTCCGGTAGGTGTGAATCCGGCTTTTTTTCCCGACGACACAGGGGTATCAATGGCAACTAGATTTCCCGCGTACAAGTAAGCCCTCTGCCTCGACAGCGAAACGAGCACTGAGGCATTGTCTGGAGTCGTTTGAGCCAGGACACTTTTATTGACCACGGGAGCCGCCTGTTTCGCGATCAATTGCTGCGGTGAGGTCATCTTTGGATGGTGATCTTGCGCCCACACGGAGTTGGTTGCCATGCACAGAAAACCAAAAACAACCAACCTGCCTCCCTTCAACCGTCGCAATAAGTGGTTCATTTGCTGCAAATAACTGGGCTACGCATACTGGATTTCTTCCCGACGAATCAATTAAATAAGCGGACCAGCCGGCGAAGTCAGCTAATTTGAGGTGGCATCGACCGTTTTTAATGAGCGGAAAAAGGCTCCGAGACTAATCGCTGGCATCCAAAGAGTTCTCCGTTTAATCACTTCTCAGGATGGTTCACCTGATCGACACACTCCACCTTGGAACACCTGACGTCATTTGCGTTGCGCTGGTCGAATGCGGGCCTAGGGATTTGCTTCTGGTGGACAGCGGCCCGGAGTCCGTCTTTGACGCGGTGGTCGCAGGCATCCGAAAACTCGGATTTGATCCAGCCCATGTCCACCATCTCCTGGCTTCTCACGTTCACCTTGACCACTCCGGAGGCGCCTGGCGATGGGCCAAAGAATTTGGGACAAAAATTTATGTCAACCCGAGAGGCGCACCCCACCTCGTCGATCCCTCCAAGTTGGTCGGGAGCGCGGCCAGGATCTATGGTAACAAAATGAACTCTTTGTGGGGAGCGGCCGGACCAATTGCAGAAGACCAAGTGATTGCCGTCGAAGATCGCGCCGAGCTGCGATTCGGTTCCAAACAATTCCGGGTCCTTTACACCGCAGGCCATGCACAGCATCACAATTCCTATTGGCTGGAGTCTGAGCGGACGGTGTTTGCCGGCGATGTCGCAGGGGTTCGCATTCGGGGAGGACCAACGATCCCGCCGTTTCCTCCGCCGGACATTCACCTGGAATCCTGGAAAGAATCACTCGACAAGATCCGCGCCCTCAGACCGGACTCGCTCCACATCACGCATTTCGGGAAAATCGATGATCCATTGGGAAGTCTCGACTCCCTGGAGAGGCGGTTGTTCTCCTGGGCGGATTGGATGAAGCAACGATTGTTGGAGGGCAAACCCGAAACGGAGATCATTCCGGAGTTCGAGCGCTTTACCGTGCAGGAACTTCTGAAAGACGGAACTCCGAATGAAGACTTGGCGACTTACGAACAGGCGGATCCCGCTTCGATGAGCGTCGCTGGATTAGCTCGCTATTGGCGAAAATATCATCCGGAACAGCTACCGTGATTCGCAGAGGATTTTAACGCAACGAGGAAGTAGCGCGCGGGCATGGTTCAGGCGTACCCTTGTCCATGGCTAACAACGAGTGTCCAATTTGGAATACGCTTGCAGAGCAGATTCGCAGCGAGCCCATAAAGGCTATAATTCTGGCTTTCGGAGCAGGGTTACTTTTGTGCTTTCTGCCCCTCGGGAAGTTGCTGGGCTTTTTGCTCAAGATGACCTTTGTACTATCGAAACCGGTGTTGCTGATCCTGGGCGTCGTCAAGTTGCTCGAATACTACGGTGTGACGGGGGACTGAGCGATGTATGCGAAGCGTCCCGCTTTGCTTCTTCGATCCCTGAGGCAAAGCGGGGACGCTTCGCATACAAGCCTCAATCGCCGAGCAGTCGATTGTATTTACGAAGGATTTCACGCAATCGATCGTGCGGCAACGCGTAGAAGGTATTGTTGTTGATCCCCTTCATCGTTTTTGCCGCAACCAGCGCGTTGACGATCGCCTCCTCCGTCGCCTGAGGAGTCGCGGCAAGCAACGGATCCAACTCATCGTTTCTGAGTGTTGACCACTGCTGGCGAATTCCAGTCGTTAGCGGAACTGCGGTCGAGAAAGCAATAAACAAGTCGCCAGACGAATTCGTGCTGACGCCGCCCGTGCGCGCCACGCCGAGCGCTGCCCGTTTGGCGACCCGTTTCAGTTGCTGTGGGAGCAATGGCGCGTCCGTCGCGATCACAACCAGAATCGAACCCTCTTTTTCAAACTCCCGATGAATCACCGGCTGAAGATCGGTGATCTCTTTTCCAACCGGTACGCCCGCCACAATGAGATTGTCGCGCCTCGCAAAATTCGCCTGAACCAGCACTCCCAAATAAAAACGATTCTCCGCGATTGAGATCACGCGTGAGGCCGTACCGGTCCCTGCTTTGAATCCGAAAGCGCGCATCCCCGTTCCGCCACCCGTGTTGCCCTCCTCGACAGGTCCGCTGGTAGCTCGATCAAGGGCGCTGAATACGTCCTCCTTTTTCACGTGAAAACCGTTGATGTCATTGAGCTCACCATCCCAGGTTTCAGCGACCACAGGCAGACTGAAGTATTCCGTGTCCGGGAACCTCCTGGTGCCCCATTCAATTACCGCGTCATGGGTGACGCCAATGCTGTGCGTATTGGTCAGCAGCACCGGCCCTTCCAGAAAGCCCGACTCCTGCACCCAGGCAGCGCCCGTCATTTCTCCGTTGCCGTTAAAAGAATCCACCGCAGCCGGTACCGGCGTATTGCCGTTCTCCTTACCGAGCGGCCAAATGGCGGTGACACCGGTGCGAACCGGTCCTTGGCCGACAACCAGTTTCCCCTCGCCTTCCACCAGCGTGGTTTGGCCAACCTCGACCCCGGGGACATCCGTAATAGCGTTGAGACGGCCAGGCGTGCCTTCAAACGGCACTCCCAGATCACGCGCGCGCGTGATCGCCGTGGCAACGTAACCGGCGGCGCCAAAACTATGAAAACAGCAAAGAGCCGCGATCGCCACGCGTTGGGTGAAGTTGATTGCTGACCGAATGTTCATCAGCGAAAAAGAATTTTATCAGTTATCGAACGAATTCGTACGTTTGTCTCAGCGGCGTCTCTCAATGATGATTGTCGCAACAGTCCTCAGCTCCCGTGCAGCCACCCCCTGAGGATGGCGGCACAAGCTCGACTTTACTTGATAAATGGAATCGCTCCTATAATTTCGATGAGGCACTACGCTCAGATTCGACTAGAGAATACGCGGATCCTCAATGAGAGCGTGCTCACCAAGAAACGATTAGGAGTACATTTTTATATCAAGTTACGATAAGCAATTTATGAATAACACTAATGCCTATGCCGCGCAAAGCGCCACCGACGCGCTGGCGCCCTTCAGCTTCCAGCGCCGGGACGTACAAGCCCATGATGTACAGATCGACATTTCCTATTGCGGCGTCTGCCATTCCGACATTCATCAAGCCCGCAATGAATGGGGCGGCTCGATCTATCCCATGGTGCCAGGGCACGAAATCGTGGGGCGGGTGATCAAGACAGGCGACCAAGTCAAAAAATTCGCAGTTGGCGACCTGGTCGGTGTCGGATGTTTTGTTGATTCGTGTCGAAATTGCGAACAATGCAACGCCGGTCAGGAGCAATATTGTGAAAAAGGGATGAGCCCCACTTACAACGGTTACGAGCAAGATCACAAAACACCGACTTACGGCGGCTATTCCACGCAAACCGTGGTAGACGAAAATTATGTCCTCAGGGTTTCGCCCAAACTGGCTCTGGAAGGTGTAGCGCCGCTCTTGTGCGCGGGCATTACGACTTACTCCCCGCTTCGCCACTGGAAGGTGAGCAAAGGACACAAAGTTGGCGTCCTCGGTTTGGGTGGACTGGGACATATGGGTGTCAAAATCGCCGCGGCTCTCGGTGCGGAAGTGACGATGCTAAGTACTTCTCCGTCCAAAGAGGCAGATGCCAAGCGTTTAGGCGCGCAACGATTCGCCCTGACCTCTAATCCGGATGTCTTCAAGCAATACGACAGGTATTTCGATTTTATCCTGGATACGGTTTCCGCGACGCACGATTTCGAGAAATACCTCAGCACCCTGAAGACGGACGGCACGTACATATTGGTCGGCTTGCCATCTGAACCAATCTCAATTCCGGCTTTTAGCCTGGTTCCCCGACGACGGAGTATTGCCGGCTCGATGATCGGCGGGATCGCCGAGACACAGGAAATGCTGGATTTCTGCACCGAACACAACATCACCTCCGACGTGGAAGTCATCCCGATCCAACAGATCAACGAAGCATACGAGCGGACAATCAAAGGACAGGTCAAATATCGCTTCGTCATCGATATCGCTTCGCTGAAAGCGACAAACGGCTAACCGACCGATCGACGGCGCCGTCCGCCTTTACTCAGCGGGCGGACGGCGGCCCCTCTGAAAAGTGTCAGTGTCAGTGTCAGTGTCAGTTAGCTGAAACGCCGAACTCCAACACTCCAACACTCCATCTCTCCACCTCTCCCGTCTCCTCCCTACGCACCAGCAACTATGAAAGCCGTGACCGATCATCCCATACACGATTTGTTTGCGAACCGATGGAGCCCGTACAGCTTTGCCGACCGTTCGGTGAGCGACGAGGATCTACGGTCGCTCTTTGAAGCAGCCCGTTGGGCGCCCTCGTCTTACAACGCGCAGCCCTGGACTTATATCGTTGCGAAAAAAGAAGACGCCGATGAATTCGCGCGCTTGTTGTCATGCCTTGTTGAAGGAAATCAGGCCTGGGCCAAAGCGGCTTCGGTCTTGGTCCTGGGGGTCACAAGACTCAAATTTGCACACAATAACGAACCAAATCTTGCGGCTCATCATGATCTCGGCCTCGCGGCAGGCAACCTGGTGCTGGAGGCGACATTACGAGGTCTCTCTGTCCATCAAATGATCGGCATTTTGCCCGATAAGGCTCGAGATCTATATTCGGTGCCCGAAGGGTACGAGCCTCTCACCGCGATTGCTATCGGCTACGCCGGCGACCCTGCGGCGTTGCCCGAGGCGATGCGAGCCCGAGACACCGCCCGGCGCCCTCGCAAACCGCTCAAAGAGTTTGTCTTCGGTGCCAAGTGGGGCGTTTCTTCGAGTTCGATCTGAAATGGAATGGCTGCCACGGAGACGAAACGGGGTCGCTAAGTTGAACCCCGTTTGCTGATTCTCATCCGTTCGCCATCTTGGTCCAGACCGCTCCACCTTTTGCGCTCTGGACTGCGGTCGCGATAAAAAGCATGCCTTCCAGGCCATCCTTAACGGTGGGAAAATCACAGTCGACAGGAATCGGCTGACCACTGATCTCCGCGTCAATCGCTCGCGCAGCTTCGACATAGATGTTGGCGAAAGCCTCAAGAAAAGCCTCCGGATGACCGGCCGGAATCCGAGTGAACCGTTTCGCGACATCGCTGAGGTAAGCGTTACCGCGTCGATAAACGCGACGCGGCGCGTCAGGATACTTCACGATCAAATCGTTCGGGTCTTCCTGGTGCCACTCCAGAGAAGCTTTGGTACCGTAGACCCGGATAGTTAAACTGTTTTCTTCGCCGACAGAAATTTGCGAAGCATAGAGAACACCTCTCGCACCGCCTTTGAAGCGAACGAGCAAATTCGCGTCATCTTCAAGGAGACGGCCTTTGACGAAAGTTGTGAAGTCAGCACATATCTCGTCGATCTCGAGACCGGTGATATACCGGGTTAAATTTTCGGCGTGGGTTCCGATATCGCCGACACAGCTTGACGCGCCTGCTTGCTCCGGGTTCGTCCGCCAGGCGGCCTGTTTTTGACCTTCCTCGTCGATCGGATTGATCAGCCAACCTTGCGGGTACTCCACAACAACTTTCATCAGTTTGCCAAGTTCGCCCCTCCGAACCAGTTCACGCGCTTCCTTGACCATCGGGTAGCCGGTGTAGTTGTGCGTCAAGGCAAATACCTTCCCCGTTCTCCGAACGAGCTGCTCCAACTCAACGGCTTCCTCAAGATTAAAAGCGAGCGGTTTATCACACACAACATTGAATCCGCTTTCCAGAAATGCCTTGGCCACCGGCACGTGTGTGCGATTGGGTGTTACGATAGAAACGAAATCGATCCGTTCACCCACTGGCAATTGGAGTTCCCGTTCCACCATCGTCTGGTAATCCGGATAAACCCGATTTGGGTCCAACAGTAGATCCTCGCCGGAAAGTCTCGATTTCTCGGCGTTCGATGAGAACGCGCCTGCTACCAGATCTATTTTTCCGTCAAGCCGCATCGCCATTCTGTGAACTCCACCGATGAATGCGTCGCGGCCGCCGCCCACCATGCCAGCTTTTAATCTTCGCTTCATATGCACGTTACTTTTTAGTGTCCGGTCCCCGAAATAACAGGTATTTTGTTGCGAATAAAGTGGGCCGCAAGTCGGGGCCCGTTGACTGTTTTTTGGCGTTGCTCGCTTGAACCGTATGACACAAATATGGGCGCTCCTACCGCTAACCCACCTCGGACACGTGGAAATACGGCCAAGTGGCCTCCGGCACAGTAACTGCTTTTTACGAGCTGCTATTTACGGGATGACACTCGATCCACCAATGATGACTGCGAGAAAATTGTGTCCAACTCAGAAGAAAACAGGGCTGGACGCATAATTACACAATATCTTGTATTAGCTAAATGATTTGATACAATATCGAGGAAGAGCGTGACGGAGCTCGATCTCTCCGCTGTAAATGATGTGCACCCTCCGAGAATTTGATCCGCGTTCAGCCCACCTGGAAGCGAGCGAACCACGCCCACAATGCGACTGAGGCGAAATATCGCACGCGCTGCGTGGCGCCTCGCTAAAAGCTATTGGTCATCGGAGGAAAAGTGGTCTGCGTGGGCCCTGCTCCTCGGGGTCATAGGGCTTAATCTGGGTAACGTCTACATCAGCGTGCGGATCAACGAGTGGAACCGCTC
>DATHPI010000289.1:0-5647 GCA_035484035.1 Chthoniobacterales bacterium | reverse complement strand
GCGAATAGATCCCTGGCAGATGACAACCCGTTGCGGATTCAACAGATTTACCAGGTTGGCGATACCTAAACCTAAATAACGCCCCATCTGTTCGAAAACCCGCTTCATCGACTTGTCACCTGCTTCCGCCCTCGCAACGATTGCCTGGATCAGGAGCGATCGCTCATTGTAATCGAGAGGTCGTTTTGGAACGCGAAAACCGGCCTTGGCGGCTTCATGTATTATGGCAAACGCCGCGGTATGCGTTTCCATGCAACCGCGCTCTCCGCATTGGCAGAGCGGACCGTCAAACACGAGTTTAGTATGACCAAATTCCGCGGCCAATCCCTGAGCACCTCGATAGAGTTTACCGTTGAAAATAAAGCCGCTTCCGTTGCCGTGCTCGATCCTGGCCGTAATGACTACCGCATTCTCCAAGCCTTTTGCCATTCCAAACCAGTGTTCAGCCAGAGTGATCAGGTTAGCATCGTTTTCGACGAAAACCGGAATAGCAAATTTCATCTGGAGCAACTCGCGAAAGTTAACACCGGGGTTTGCGAAGACAGGACTCCAGAATGCAATTCCGCGGCGAGAATCGATGAAGCCAGGCAAGCCGACACCGATGCCACTAACGTCGCCGATGGTTTTACCGGCCTTTTTCAGGCAAGCCCGGACACCGCGAACGACAAAGGTGATCAGTTGCGCTGGAGTCAATTTCAGGGCGTCCGCGGGAATGTTGTCGGAAGCGGCCACGTTGCCGACAAAATCGGTGACCGAAAAGTCGATCCGGTGAGTCGCAATCTTGACACCAACGACGTGGGTGTATTCCGGATTCAGTCGGAGCATCACTAGCGGCCGGCCACGGCCCTTCGCGGCAAGTCCGCGGGCGTCGTCTTCGATGAGGGCACCTTCCTCAATCAAGTGCCCAACAATGCTCGAGATTGTCGCCTGACTCAGCCCGGTCCTCTCGGCCAATTCGGAACGCGAAATCTGATTATCGTGCAGGCGGATCATTTGCAGAACATCAAACCGATTGATGTTGCGAATGATGGCTGGACCTCGCGCGGACATTACAGAGAATGAGAACAACTCCCTGGTTATCTTCAAATTTTCTGGATTCGACAAGCTTGTACCGCATTTGAAGTCGAGAATAGTCCTAAACGCCTGCGCTGCCGGTTTCCCCTTACATTCCAAATCTTTCCCCCTTTTCTTTTTATGCATGTACTGATTGCTCCTGACAAGTTTAAGGGCAGCCTCACGGCCGCCCAAGCCGCCACGGCATTGGCCGAGGGCTGGCGGGAGGGTTGGCCAGTGGATATACCCCTGAAGATCGAATGTCTTCCGGTGGCTGATGGCGGCGAGGGAACAGCTGAAGCAATTCACGACGCTTTGGCAGGCCGATGGATCACACTCGCCGTTCGCGATCCCATCGGGCGAATCGTGGAAGGCCGCTACGCTCTGGTTGAAAACGCTGGAGGTGAGCGGTTGGCAGTCTTGGAGATGAGCAGCGCCTCCGGCTTCGGCCTGGTTCAAGGAGGTGATCGCGATTTGCTGCGTGGAAATACCTTTGGGACCGGTCAACTGCTCGCTCACGCACTACGGAAAGGCGGTGCGGAGCGGGTCATCGTTGGGATCGGCGGCAGCGCAACCAACGACGGCGGCATCGGATTGGCGGCCGCGTTGGGATTTCGTTTTCTCGATGCCGAACATTGCGAGCTGGAGCCGACGCCTCAGCATTTGCCGGAACTCGTGAGTATCGAGTTTCCCCCTCATCGGTTGCCTCCTGTCCCAATCAACGTGGCCAGCGACGTAAAGAACCCATTGCTCGGGCCCCGTGGCGCGACCCGTGTTTATGGTCCTCAGAAAGGCTTGCGCGACGAGGCGCAAGCCAGGCAACTGGAGCTTGGTCTGACACGGCTGGCCGATGTGGCGGCACGAACTTTCGGCATGGATCGCCGTGACGTCCCTGGCGCGGGTGCCGCTGGCGGGCTAGGCTTCGGGCTAATGACTTTTTGCGGGGCGGAGCTGCTCCCTGGATTTGACCTGGTGGCCAGTCGGCTTGGGCTGGAGGCAGCCGTGGCGCGTGCGGATTTGGTGCTCACCGGAGAGGGCAGTCTAGACGGGCAAACGTTGGAGGGTAAAGCTCCGGCCGGCGTCGCCGCCATGGCGCGGCGGCTCGGCCGACCGGTCATCGCGTTCTGCGGCCGGGTTCAAGAAGCGGCTCGTGTCGACCTGGGTAACTGCTTTGATGAAATCGTGGCGCTCTCCGACGTGGAACCGGAGCTAACTCAGGAGCAACGGATGACCCGTGGACCTGAGCTACTGCGCCGCCAGGCCGCTCGCTTAGCCGAGCGCGTCGCGGCAGAGGGATCGTGAATAAAACAAACAACAAATCAGAACTGAAAGACAGGCATACAAAAATGCAGAAGCGCAAACTTGGAAACAGCGACTTGGAAGTTTCGGCTATTGGGCTCGGCTGCATGGGCATGAGTTACCATCGCGGTCCCGCCCCCGACAGGAATGCAATGATAGCGCTGATCCGCAAAGCAGTGGAGCTTGGCGTTACTTTTTTCGATACTGCAGAAGTCTATGGCCCATTCATTAACGAAGAACTTGTGGGCGAAGCGCTTTTTCCTGTCCGCAAGGAGGTGATCGTTGCCACAAAGTTCGGTTCCGACATTGAGAACGGAAAGTCGGTGGGTCTAAACAGCCGACCGGAGCATATCCGCCAAGTGGCCGAAGAATCTCTCAAACGGCTCAAATCCGAAAGCATCGACCTCTTCTACCAGCACCGCCTTGACCCCAGTGTGCCAATCGAGGACGTAGCGGGTGCCGTGAAAGATTTAATTCGGCAGGGTAAGGTGAAGCACTTCGGTCTTTGTGAAGTAGGCGCACAAACGATCCGCCGCGCCCATGCCGTACAGCCTCTTACTGCTGTTCAAAGCGAATATTCCCTGATGTGGAGGCAGCCGGAAGAGGAGATCCTGCCGACCCTCGAAGAACTCGGCATCGGTTTTGTTCCGTACAGCCCACTCGGCAGAGGTTACCTGGCCGGCGCTTTGAACGAAGACACGAAGTTCGACAGTCATAACGACAATCGCGCCACCTTACCCCGCTTCACCGCAGAGGCAATGAAAGCAAACCGGGTTCTGGTGGATCAGCTCAATGAATTTGGTCAACGGAAAGGAGCAACCGTTTCCCAGGTTGCCCTCGCCTGGGTGCTTTCTCAAAGACCTTGGATCGTTCCCATTCCGGGCACAACCAAGCTGGAGCGTCTGGAAGAGAATCTGAGATCGGTAGACCTGGAATTCACTCCCGAAGAATGGCGCGACCTTAATCACGCCCTCTCGAAAATTAAGTTACAGGGGGATCGATACCCCACAGATCAGCAGAAACTAGTTGGACACTGAACACGGCAGAAAGCTGCGCGGAAGTCCTAGCACTTAGTCATCAGATTTTGCAGGCCCAAACGCTTCTCGCGCGGCCTCGACTCGGCGAACTTCGACTCGCTTGCGCTGATCGTCAGCGCGTTGGCTTAGTCTGGCGAAATCCACTTTACGCAAAGCTGGTATTTCTTCTGCGACGGCAAGTAGTGCACCCCAGAGGGTTCGCTTCCCTTCAATTCCCAAAGCTAGCGCCTCAAGTTTTTCCAGTCGTGCCAGTTGACCGCCCGAGGGATTTTCCAGCAACAATTTGATTCGCGCGAGCTTCTCGCCCAAGAAGGCTGTCGTATTGCGTATCGCACCGCCGTCGGCATCTAAATCGTGCAACAATCCGCGCAGTGCTTCTTGATCTTCAACAATCTCATCCCGCAAACGGGCGAAAAATTGTTCATCGGTCTTCCCCCGGTTAGACGATATTAGGTGGTTGAGCAACTCTATGGCGGCCACTGAACCGGCGAAATGATCCTTCATGTAGTTCGTAAGATGCTGTGCATTCATAAAGTGTTGTTCGCTTTTCCCCGAAGATAGGCAGCCCTCAATCTTCGCCTTGGGGAGCCTGCCGGTGGTTGGACTTGGGAGGCAACCGATCACCAGGCACTGATACAACTGTCCTGATGACCAACCGGGTTCTCCTTGCCGTAGCAAAGAGACCGTAAATGTTCGCCGCAGGGGGCTATCCTCCTTTTTTGGAGGGACCACCTTTGTTCGCCGAGGCGCGCAACGTTGCTCCGAATGGTCGGAACGATATCGCTTTCTAGTTCAGTGCTGGTAATGTTTAGCCCCTTTTGATATTTCTCATGACGTGGCAGAGATCATAATGTTGGTCAATTCGATTGATCCGCTTCCTCCCTATAAAGTCTCGGATGATTTGGTACTCGAACTCGTAAGCATTACCGCCATTGTTGAGGTGGATCCGGAAGGCGCTGCTGCCGCCTCTTGCAGGGTTGAGATTGTGGAGCCGCATACCTTGATCCTCCATCAGCCTCCGGGCGGATACCTGCTCGGGAACCGCCAAGTTCATATGACATGTGCCAAGAGCACCGGCGTTCGTCTGGGCGACGAAATAAAATTTAGGGTGGCTCCTCTAGCGGACTGATTAGTAATGACGGCTTCCGTTCAAACCTTGGGAGGCATCGCCGGTGGCATCCCTGTTCCTTCTTTCTTTGCTTCCTCTCCCTCCTCGATGTCAACGCCAAGGTCGAGGTCAGGCGGAACAAGTTGAGGTTCCTCATCGTCGGGGCGATCGTTCTTCTCGGCTCTATTCGCTTTATCTTCTATTGATGACTTCATGCCATTTATCTCGCACTTGCGAACCGTCGCGGACGCATTGAGCCGCTGCCAGTTATGGCCGTTCGCTTGAGCACGTCTTTCGACTGACCAAAAGGATGTCGAATACAGTAACCAAAGAAATGGCGGCTGAGGTCACGGCAGAGTTCAGAACGACATTCTGCTCATGTGACAAAATACCGCATGAACCAATGAAAATTTGGAAACATCGCCAATTTCTAATGCCGGCCAGGATGAAAACGGAGGGCGGACTCTAAGGTCTAGAAAACCTCTTTCACCTTCAGAAGCGAACATATCGGCTATGAGATTTACTGCATTAAAATTGAACTCTTTGCGAGATCTGTTTATCGAGGAATTGCGCGACTTGTACAGTGCTGAGACGCAACTCCTGAACGCTTTGCCAAAAATGGCGGAGGCGGCTGCCTCACAAGAGCTAGCATCAGCTTTTGAACACCACCTGGAGGAAACGCGCGGACATGTTTCCCGGCTGGAAAGCATTTTCAACCAGATCGGTGAAAAATCTGCGGGAGAGACATGTGAAGCCATGAAGGGCCTCATTAAGGAAGGCGAAACTTTAGTGAAAGCTGAAGGAGATCCCGATGTTCGGGATGCTGGTCTGATTGGAGCTGCTCAGCGTGTTGAGCATTATGAAATGGCTGGTTATGGGACTGCCCGCAGCTTGGCTCAACGGCTGGGAGAACATCAGACCGCCGAGATCTTACAGCAGACGTTAAATGAGGAAGGAGAAGCCAACAAGAAACTGACTTCGATCGCTGAAAGCCAGGTCAATGTGGCTGCTACCTCGAAAGCATAATTCTACCAGGTACCGAAAAGTGTAGTAAACTGCGACTGCCCGGCAGAAGAAGATTTCTCCGGGCAGTCGCAGGGTGATTTATTAAAATTTGCAAGCTTAGCAGAGTTTTAACTCAGAGCTTAAC
>DATHPI010000288.1:0-6224 GCA_035484035.1 Chthoniobacterales bacterium | reverse complement strand
TTCACGGCGATCATTAAACATTGTGAAAAAGGATTCCGTAAAACAACCATCCATCCTGTGGATCCCGAAGGAAATACGCCGCCCTGGTATCCATTTTGGAAACGCCTCATCCATTAATTTTTCGTCTCTGATGTAGCTGGCATATCCCTACCATTACACCGTCGCGTCGTTACTCCGGTGCACAACGACAGCTCCGCGAAGATAAGGATGTTTGGGACGATTTATTGCCCCCCCGAAGTGAGCAAGAATTAGCCACCTTCGGGGCATGAATCATCCCGAGTGCCCTCTCCAAATGTCCAAACTGCAGGGGTTCAACCCGGGCGGAAGATTGTAAGGTACTAACAGCGTGGGCAGTAGAGTTCAACCGTAGCATGTCTCGAAGCTTTCCGTTTTAGCCCAGCGAAATAATGTTGTTATAATGAACTCTGCAAGCGCGAGGTAGGAGCCTATTCGCCTGCGATACTTAACGAACAAGCAACGACGCCAGGTGAGCCTTTTCAAGCCAACCCAGAGGGCTGGATGGGGTTATGCCTTCTACTTACCAGCCGAGACACTAAGGGCGCACCCCTATTGTTCTCTCAGGCGATTGCATTTCGACTCAATCGCAATACGATGTTTCACTCAACCGGCAGGATGCCCAATGACCAGTTTGGATTGTCTTGACGCAAAAATAACGATCCGACGCTGCGATTCGCAGACCTGCCAGGTTTGCACAAAAAAGATTGAAACCAAAAGGCCCGACCATCCGTCTAACTACTAGCGAATAAAACCGATTGACTATGAAAAAAATAATCGCCTTAGCCCTTGTCGCAATCGCTTCACAGGTACTGCCAGCCACCGCAGGGGAGCCGGTCGCTAGTTCCAAAGAGGTCGTTACACCACCACCACCCCCGCCAATCAGTTACTTTCGCAGTAACGAATTCAGCCTCGGTCTATTTGGCTCGTATGGTGTCTCCTTCAACAATAATGTCCGCGCCATTGGAGATCACGCGTGGGGAGGCGGTGTTGACGGTGAATACTTTCCGCTCCAGTATCTGGGCCTGGCAGTCGAGGGTAATTTTTTTAACGAGCTGCCGGGAAGTTTCTTCGGATCAACAGTCACCGGAAATGTTATTTTGCGTTATCCGCTGGATACTGCATTACCAGGCTTTCATCTGGCGCCCTACGCGTTTGGCGGGGTAGGCGGCATCTTTAACCAAAACAACACTTTGACGCGGATCGCGACGGCGGGAAACCAGAATCGCCTCAATCGCAGCGGTGAGGACGATGAGGTACTGGGAGACGTTGGCGTGGGCCTCGAATATAGGTTTACACCACACATTGGTTTGTTCTCCGATGCACGTTATAATTTTGTCAACGGACCGAAAAACAACTTTCTTGGAACACGAGTCGGATTGCGGTTCGCCTTCTGAGATAAGCGTTCAGCGTTCGCTGGCGTAATGGTCAAAACGTCTCGTTTTGCCTAGGAGGGGTCCGGAAGCAAAGCGAGACGCTTCCTCACTGGCCCTCACTTTAAGACCAGAGCCCCGACGCAGGAGTCGTAGTAGAATTTCCCCTCTGAGGGTTCCGTGCAGCGAAGAGCATGGTGAAGAGACGCTAGGTTGAATTGCCGATCCACTTCCTGACGCAACCTCCGCGCGCCCTGGGTTTTGCTAAAGCCTACCCGGAGCAAAAATGCGCTCACCGGACCGTGATCGACGGATAGCTCTCTGCCGAAATATTCCGAGAGCAGCATCAGTTTCGCTTCTATCAGGGTTTCGATGATGTTTTTCTGCACCTCCAGCCCCAACGGTCGGAAGACAATGCGCTCCGTGATCCGGGCAAACAACTCCGGACGCAATGCCTCGCTGGCACCTTCCAAAGCCACCCGCTCCATCATCGCATAAGGAGCACTCTCCATTCTGGCCAAATCTCCACTCCCGAGATTACTGGTCATAACCAGATAAAGCTTTGAAACGGAAATTCGATCCCCCGAAGGCGTTGTCAGCTCTCCTTCATCGAGCAAGGACAAAAAGATGTCGATAACTCGATGGTGGGCCTTTTCAATTTCGTCAAACAATAGAGTCCCACCTTCCGGGTACCGAAGAGCGGCCGCCTCCACCCGGTGAAGAAATTCGGATAAACGCGAATCGGAAGAATACTCATTCATGAAAATCATCTCCAGAGGTTGGCAACCAAAAAGATATTCGGTAAAGCACTTTGCGGATTCTGTTTTTCCGACACCGGTCGGTCCTAGAAAAAGAAAGCTGCATCTGGGACGAGTGCCCCCCTCGTTCAATCCCAATTCAGCAGCTTGCACAGCGCGAGCGATCCGGGCAATCGCCGCCGACTGGCCTGCGATCCGAGACCCGAGATAGTTTGGCAATCCTGAAAGATAGAACCGCCACTCCTTGGCGGAGTCGATTTCTCCCTGATGCTCTCTGACAGGCGTAGGCATTATGTCGTTCAGCGTTCAACGTTCAAGGTTCGAGGTTCGGAGGCGCAGGCCAGTATGGCGGCTCGCTAGGTTTTGAAGAAGCAAAGCGGGATGCTCGCCTGCGACACTGAACGGCGAGCAACGCTGAACACCGAACGCTGAACGTCTTCACGGATTTGGGCTGCGCACGATGACTTCGCCTGCGCCCTCCCCCGACCCGGTAGCCTTGGCCTGCGGTGGATCGCCACCCGAAGCCGAACTGTCGCCTTCCAAATGTTTGACGCGCTCATTCAAGACTGAAATAACCACCGTCAGCTTTCGTTCAGCTTCTGCAGTATTCTTGGCGATAGCCTCCACATCGCTCGTGAGCTTCAGTTGGCTCTCCCGTAGGTCATTCATTCCTTCGTTCGCTTCCTGGATTCCGCGCCGGGCCTGGAATATCTCCCGAGAAGTTTCTCCGGGCAGCGGTTCGGGCGCATATTCCGGCTTACGCAGGCCAACAATAGGCCCGAGAATCAATTCCGACTGATTTTTTGGTGATCGGCTGATCCATGCCGGTTGCTGTTCGAGGCGATAGATAGCATGTCGTTCATGCATGACACCCGCGTCTGCAGGGTCGATATAACGATTCATTCCATAGACCTTAACCGTTTCCGATTGGCGCAAGTTGCCTGTGGCGCCGAAGGGTGCCGAGCGAGAGCTTATTTGGGCAGCCGTCCCAGCCGGATGGATGAGGGCGGGTGCCAGCATAACGGTTTGTTTGGACTGACATGCGGTCAAGATGACCAGCATCAACGGCCAAGCAATGAGTTTCATACATTATTTATTTGTGTTATTTAAAATCTGACCAAGCGCCGGCAATAGCGGGTTGATCAATTCATATGGGTTGGCCGGCATCGCCCGGCGAACTTCAGATCGTTGCTGGCTTTTCGCGAAATCTGCCTCGTCGCGAGCAAGCCGAACATCGTCGGCCGCCACCACCGCTTTGGAAAGATCGATCGCCTCCGTGCAATAGACGTAAAACTGTTTCCCAGCCGGAACCCGCACAAAGAAACCGTCCCGCTCGATGCTGGCCCCGATTTGCTCGGCGTAGCGATCCAGAACACTCTGAGTGGCCCCCACCGCCGGGTTAACGACCGCGCCCTGGAGCGCGCTCATGCCGAGCGAGCTATTATTGGTGTAGACCCGATTCCCCAGCACACCGTTGGTTCCGGAGGAAAAGGCACCCGCCAGACCGCTGATCAGTGACGCGGTGTAAAGCTTAATCAGATCGTTGTTGGCGGTTCGAATCACATCTCCACGAAGACCGGCACTGCCATCGGTAATGCCATAACTGTCCAGATTCTCGTCTTTCTCCATGTCCAAAACCATCCCGTGCACCACCAGTTCGCGTCCGGAGCCATCCGGTTCGTTGAGCACAAAGGTAAACTCGCCGTTACTGGCGATCCGTTCTCGGACCCGGTCAACATTCGCCACGCCGTGAATCTCAGAGGCCGCGCGAATGACGATCTTTCCATTCCACCAGAGGTCATCAGTCACCAGTCCGATGATTGGCGTCGTGATGTTGCTGGAATCCACCGTGTTCACCAGCTGGCATTTGACCAGGCGGAATGCGGGCGCATAATCCCCTTTCGGTTCACGCTGGGGCGCCTTCGCAGGCTGCGGATCCCCGGCAAAGATCGTCAGTGAGGCGACCGCGGTTTTTGGCGGTTCCCGATGTTCAAGTTTTTCTTCGAAGTCCACCGGCTCTCTCTGTGCAGGACGCTGTCTCGCTCGTGATGGGGCCACCGGGTTGAAATTCCGAATCGAACTTGTCATTGGCTCTGTGACTTTTACCACCTGATCCTCCAGGTCCTTCTGACGCTGGGCGATCTTCTGCCGTCCACCCTTTTGGAAAACGGCAAGTCCTAAAACCACGCAGGCGAGGCCAATAACCACCGACGCAGAAATGTACGTCCGGCTACTCATCCACTTCCGCAGCTGTCACTTGGCTGCTTTCCTTTTTGCTCGATTGAACCGCGATATTGTCTCCAGCAGGCTTTGAAGTTTTCCTCCAGTGTCCGTGCGTTTTCCGCGTGTGCTCACGGTCAGTAACCGCCAACCGGCGCGACGTTCCGTCGATCTCCGCGGACGGTGCCGCAGGGGGCTGAGATTCGGGTTGCCCAGTCGGCACTCCGCTCGCACGCTCAAGCCGTTGAGAAGGCGCTTTTGAATTCCCCTCGACGATCTGCCGCATCACGACATCAAATTTGTTGGTGACGGCTAAATCATTGCGACCTCCCGTCGCGGTGCTGGCAATTACAAAAAACGCGTGCTGCGTCTTTCCACCCCCGACGATACCGCCTGCATCAGAAATGACCTCGGCATAAACCTCATCGCCGACACGGACCCCGAAGCTTTCGGGATCATACAGGAAATCCTTATCGGACTGATTAGCTAACTCGACTTCGAATCCGAGAGAGTCAAGGCTTTCGTCCCGGATGACGCGGCGCAGAGTCAGCTTCAGACCCTCCAGGCTTGATTCGGAATTGGGTTCAGCCACTTCCATGTTCCGGAACATTTCTGGCGCGCTGAGCTTTAGAGACGGGTAGGCCTTGACCTTATCCAAAAAACCAAGCAAGCGAGCAGGCGAAACCTGTTTAGTTTTGGCGAGAGCGTCTCGCGGATTGGAAATCGTCTTTGCGGAAATGTCCTCGAAAACCACGACAAAACTTGGGTCCGCCACAGCCGTGCAGAACAAACAGTACACTTTCCCATCAAGAACCACAGTCAGGTTTCCTTCCACCCCTTCATGCATCGCCTTCATTGAAAGAAAGTTGGTTCCTTTGTTGAAGGATATCTGGAAAAGATCCGCACCGTCCGGAGATGGAGTGACGCTGAAACCAAAGCCGTCCAGCGCCTCTATTTTGTAAGGAAACTCCAGGGTGGTGATGCCGTGTGTTCCCAGTTTGATCACCGTCGGTTCATTTTGATTGAGCGAAACTCGAATTACTTTCGAGGCCAAGGTCTCACCCCCTAACGATGCGACCGAAACCGCGCAAACCAGGACTAATGTCATCAAACGCATAACGCTCTATTGCCGCTTTTGCACTGGAAGCTGCTCGGGCTGACCAAAAATGTAGTCGGCCACTGCGAATGGATACCTCTTGTTGCGTCCCAGATAAGGATTGCGGACCAGCTTCAGGTTCAAGGTGATCGCCTGGGGTTCGCTCACTTGTTCGTCGCCGATCTGGGCTTGGGTCAAGACCTGGCCGATCACGCGGCTCATGACAATTCCCTGTTCCAGGCGTTGCAGATCGATCCGACCGATTTCAAACTTTTGATGGATGCTCTTTTTAGAAAACTCTCCTGCGACCTTGTTAAAATCTGCTTCCGCTTTGGTTGCAGCATCCGGAAGAAAAACCCGATGCAGCGTCTCAGGTGCATCGAAGCCTTGTGGCCCCCGATCCAGCAGCGATTTAGCAGCCCACAGAGAAAGAGTGTTCAAGATCTCGTTACTTTCTTCTACAGGGACCAGCGGTGAAATGATCAGTGACTCTGTCCCATCCATCAGCGCGACCTTCTCCGGACGCACCATCGCAGTCACCAGACACACTGGAATGATCAAGTGCGCCATTATCGAAACGACGAGTGCGATCCACAAGAGCCGGACAGTCCGGCGCCCCGAGGCAAGCTTACTTGCCGCGAGATGATTTCGGCTCTCTGCTTCCCGGAGCGGATCGCGAAAAACGCACGTATCATTAAGTTGCTCGTCCGCAACCCATCCGTCGATCGCGGCATGATTGTCCGAGACGGTCAATTCTCCCAC
>DATHPI010000287.1:0-12859 GCA_035484035.1 Chthoniobacterales bacterium | reverse complement strand
AGTGCCGGACAAAGGCCTGACCCCCTAAACCCAGGAACAACCCAAACAACCCACTAATGAACCGTCTCGTCCCGCCGCTATTATTAGCTGTCTTGTTGTCGGCGATCACCGCTCTCGCCCAGCAAAAAACTGTCACCATCGCTACGGTTAACAACCCGGCGATGATCGAACTCAAAAAACTCTCGACCAAATTCGAAGCCGATAACCCGGACATCAAATTGAACTGGGTTGTGGTGGAAGAAAACATCCTGCGCCAGCGTGTGACGACAGACGTCTCCACGGGAAGCGGGCAGTTCGACCTGGTTTTCATCGGTCTCTACGAAACGCCAATTTTTGCCAAGCGCGGATGGCTGCAAGAGATCAAAAACATCCCTGCCGATTACGATATTGACGATGTGTTTAAATCGATTCGTGACGGTCTGTCTTACGACGGCAAGCTCTATGCGTTGCCGTTCTATGGCGAGAGTTCGATGCTGATGTATCGGAAAGCCTTAATGGACGAAAAGGGGCTGAAAATGCCCGACCAACCGACCTATGCAGACATTAAAAAATTCGCTGACGCTTTAACCGATAAGGCCAAAGGGATCTATGGCATCACGCTGCGTGGCAAGCCGGGTTGGGGCGAAAACATGGCCTATGTCGGCACCTTGCTCAATACCTTCGGCGCCACTTGGTTTGACATGAACTGGAAGCCGACGATTGACACCCCGGAATGGAAGAAAGCGATTACGTTTTACGTGGACCTGATGAAGGCTGACGGTCCCCCTGGAGCAAGCTCCAATGGATTTAACGAAAACCTGACCCTGTTCGCGAGCGGCAAGGCCGCGATGTGGATTGACGCTACTTCGGGCGGCGGCCCTCTGTACGACAAGTCTCAGTCTCAAGTTGCTGATAAGGTGGCCTTCGCCGCGTCACCGATCGACGTCACACCAAACGGCGCACACTGGTTGTGGTCCTGGGCTTTTGCCATTCCCCAGAAAGCCAAAAATGCTGAGGCGGCCGAAAAGTTCGCGCTCTGGGCAACCTCAAAACCCTACATCAAACTGGTAGCCGAAGATGCGGGTTGGCCAACGGTGCCTCCAGGGACCAGGAAATCAACCTACGATAACCCTGATTACCAGAAGGCAGCACCGTTTGCCGCCGTCACCTTGCAGGCGATGCAGACCGCAGATCCCACCAATCCTGCCATTAAGCCGGTGCCCTACACCGGAATTCAGTTTGTCGGAATCCCCGAATTCCAATCTTTCGGAGGCACCGTGGGGCAGAATATCTCGGGGGCGCTAGCCGGTAAGATGTCGATCGATCAGGCATTGAAAGATAGCCAGGCTGCGGTGACCCGCGCTGTCAAACAGGCAGGCTACCCGAAAAAGTAAAGTCGTTTTGCACCGGACCGGCTCGCGCTCGGCGCGAAGCCGGCTCCGCAAATTATCAAAGGCCTATGAGCGCAACAACCCAACAACCAGTCGCGGCACCGGTAGGGGCGCCGGGGAGCACAGATAAACCGAACAAAATTCTGGGGCTGTTAGAGGTTCCAGCGGTGGGAGCGCTATTCATCTGGATGATCGTTCCGCTGGCGTTGACGATTTATTTTTCGTTTATTCGATTCAGCCTGCTGAATCCGGATATCAGCGGCTTTGCCGGACTCGAAAACTACCAATATCTCATCGAGGATGAAGCTTTTTGGCCGTCCATCATTAATACGGTCATCCTGGTGGGATCGGTGCTGATCATCACGATCGTCTTCGGAGTCCTGCTGGCGGTCCTCTACAACCGGGAATTTTTTGGTAAGAATGTCGCTACCTTGTTGGTGATCGCTCCTTTCTTTGTCATGCCTACGGTCAGCGCCTTGATCTGGAAGAATTTTATTTTCCACCCCGATTACGGTCTTATTGCTTTCGTTCTACAAAAAATCGGGCTCCGACCCATCGCCTGGTTTACTGACTTTCCGCTGCTTTCCATTATCATTATCGTCGCCTGGGAATGGCTCCCCTTTGCTTTTCTGATCTTGTTTACTTCGTTGAAGTCGTTAGATAGCGAACAGAAGGAAGCCGCCTCCATCGATGGGGCCAACCCGTTGCAAATGTTTTTTTACATCGTTGTCCCCCACCTCCAACGCGCGATTGGCGTCGTGGTAATGATCGAGACGATCTTTCTGCTGTCGATTTTTGCCGAGATTTACACGACCACTTCCGGGGGACCCGGACACGCCAGCGAGAACCTCGCTTTTCTCGTCTACTCTCTAGGCATCCAAGGGTTTAATGTCGGCACCGGGTCCGCCGGCGGTATTCTGGCAGTCATTCTGGCAAACATCGTCGCCTACTTCCTGGTCAAGATGCTTGCTAAAAACCTCAAAGGCCGCTCATGAAAAAGTATGGCAATCTCATTTTAGGTATTATCGGGTGGGTGATCGCAATCATCATTTTCTTTCCGATTTTCTGGATGACGATCACGGCTTTCAAAACCGAACGCGGCGCCTATTCGCCTGACCTGATCTTCATGCCGACCCTTGAATCCTTCAAGGATGTGTTCGCCCGCAGCAACTATCTAACCTTCGTACTCAATTCCATTTACGTCTCGATTGGGTCAACCCTGGTCTGTTTTATATTTGCCATTCCGGCCGCCTACAAGATGTCGTTCTTCCCGACGCTCAAAACGCAGGGGAGACTGCTCTGGATGTTGTCGACCAAGATGATGCCCGCCGTCGGCGTGCTGGTTCCCATTTATCTCATCTTCAAGCAATGCGGCCTCTTAGACAATATCTTCGGTTTGATCATCATTTACACCCTGATGAATCTCCCGATCGCCGTCTGGATGTCCTACACCTATTTTTGCGAAATTCCGGCGGCGATCCTGGAAGCGGGTCGGATCGATGGAGCCACCCTTTGGGAAGAGATTTGGCACCTTTTACGACCAATGACCTTACCAGGACTCTCTTCGACCGGGCTGATCCTGATTATCTTCGCCTGGAATGAGGCTTTCTGGAGTATCAACCTGACGGGCGCTAACGCGGCGCCGTTGACCGCGTTTATCGCCTCCTATTCGAGTCCGGAAGGTCTGTTCTTCGCCAAGCTTTCTGCAGCTTCTTTGCTGGCGGTCGCTCCGATAATGGTGCTCGGCTGGCTCACCCAAAAGCAGCTTGTACAAGGACTGACCTTCGGGGCCGTAAAATAAGACGGCAGACAAAGCTCACCCCGAACGCAACACTGTTGGAAGCATAAGCCTCCCAGAGGCCGAGGTTTGGACATTTACAGAAGGTCACGTCGGGAAAAATTTCACCCCATGGTTGAAACTTTCTGATCTTTGTACACATCCAGGAAGAACGGTGGAAACTTGGGAAACGCCGCTCGATGGTGCGAACGGAACACAGGCTGGAAGCCTCCTGCTAACTGCCTCGCTGGAGCGACCGATTTTCTTCCAATTACAACTTCCCCTGTAGATAGGAAACGATCTTTATTTTATAAATATAATTAAAACAATTGTTTTTATATTTTCTAGTAAGATATTATCCGGTGATGTGGTGGTTCTTTCGTGCTCCAATTGGCCCGCGCTCCCTAAGGCATGTCTCAGTCACAGGGATCTGCACCCAGACTGAACAAGTTGGGCTGAGCACATATTTTAATTGCAACCCCGATCCTGTCGTGTCTGCCAAAAAGGCGCAGCATCATCCTATCCAAGAATTTAGGTCTTGTCGCAGATCCAGGTTCGCACAATGAAAATCCTGATCGCTGAAGACGAACCGATCGCCGCGAGAATTCTCCAGCGTGCGCTCGAGGCCTTCGGATATGAAGTGACCCTCGCCCGGGACGGGGTCGAGGCCTGGGAAGCATTCGACCGAGAGCCCGTCCGGCTGATCGTCAGCGACTGGATAATGCCCGGTTTGGACGGACTTGGCTTTTGTCGCAAGGTCCGTGAACGTCAGAAGACCCTTTACACCTACTTCATTCTCCTTACCTCTCAGGAGACGAGACCCGAAAACTACGATTTGGCAAGCAATGCAGGGGTAGACGATTTCCTCACCAAACCTCTCGATCGCCCAACGATTCGGATGCGACTGCGGGTTGCCGAGCGCATTCTCCGATTCGCAACTGAGATTCGCCAGCTCAAGGATCTTATTCCGATCTGTTCCTACTGCCTGAAAATACGAAACGACGAGAATTATTGGCAGCGCGTGGAAACCTATGTCAACGAGCAAACCGGTAGCAATTTCACTCACAGTATCTGCCCTACCTGCGAGGAAACTCTGCTGGCTGGACTGAACTAGCGCTGCTCGTATCCTGGCTTGACGGTTGTCCCAGCCCTAAAGATTGACCCGGATCTCGGAACCCATTTCTTTGGTTGAAACCAACCTGGTTCCTTCGGACCAGATATCTCTGGTCCGCAAACCAGTCGAGATCGTTTTGCGTACAGCCGATTCGATCCGGGCTGCAGTCTCGTCCAAGTTGAAGGAATATCGTAGCATCATCGCGACAGATAGAATCTGGGCGATTGGATTGGCGATTGCTTTTCCCGCAATATCCGGAGCGGATCCTCCGCTCGGTTCATAGAGCCCAAAGCGGTAGTGGCCATGCTGGCCGGTTCCCAGGCTGGCGCTCGGTAGCATTCCGATCGAACCTGTCAGCATGGCCAGTTCATCGCTCAGAATGTCACCAAACAGATTCTCAGTCACGACCACGTCGAATGTTTTTGGCGCTCTGATAAACTGCATCGCCGCGTTGTCGACCAGCAGGTGGGTCAATTCCACATCGGAATATTCAGAGGCGATTTCTTTCAAGACTGCGCGCCATAGCAGGCTATTTTCGAGCACGTTGGCCTTGTCCACAGAGACAAGTTTCTGCTTTCGAGTTCGGGCAATCCGAAAAGCCAGGTGCGCAATACGTTCGACCTCGGATTTTCGGTAAATCATGGTATCGACGGCAATCGTTTCTCCATCTTCTTCGCGAGTTCCTTTTGGCTGCCCAAAGTACAACCCTCCGGTCAATTCCCGGATGCAAAGAATTTCGAACCCACCTAGAACGAGATCTGGCCTGAGCGGTGAAGCAGCCGTCAACTCAGGCAGACAAAGAGCCGGTCGCAGGTTGGCGAACAAGTTGAAATGCTTTCGCAACGGCAAAAGAGCCGCACGTTCCGGTTGCTGGTTGGGTGGCAGCCGTTCCCACTTTGGACCGCCAACTGAACCGAATAAGATGGCATCGCTCGCCTCGCAATTCGCCAAGGTGTCTTCGGGTAACGCTTTGCCCGTCGCGTCAATTGCCGCTCCGCCCACCAAGGATTCGTTCAGCTCGATGCGGAACCCGTCTAACTCAGCACATCGTTGCAGGAGGCTGATTGCCTCTGCCATGACTTCAGGTCCGATACCGTCCCCCGTCAAAACAGCTATTTTATATGTTAGTGGCAAATTCATTTCTCGTCTCCGCGGCCAAGGTCACATCCATATCTTCCACCTCGAGGTGGGTTTCTAATGAGGTCCATCTCGACTCTTTATCCAGGAGTCTAGCGAACCTCTCGCACGGCAAGAACAAAATCCCGCATTCTATTTTTATCTTTGAAACCTTCCCTGTTTTCCACTCCGCTGGCAACGTCCACCGCGTGAGGCCGCATCTCGAAGACTGCGTCAGCCACGTTTTCCGGCGTCAACCCGCCCGCCACGATCAATGGTTTATCTATCTTCACACCCTTCAGCAGTTTCCAATCGAATCGCTCTCCTGTCCCTCCAAACATGCCTTCCCGGTGGCCGTCGATCAAAAAACCAAAGACAGGGTAAGCGCGAACTCGCTCCAGGAGCTCGACCGTTTCCAACCGAACGGCTTTGAGTATTGGTTTACCGCACTTCATCAATGATTGGCAGAATTCCTCGGACTCCTCTCCGTGCAGTTGCAGTCCATCGAAGAGCTCTATTTCCAGCAATTGCGTCGCTTCTTCCAACGTCGAATTAACGACCAGAGCGATTCGCGAAATCTCGGCGGGTAACTCACGGATCCAGACCGCTTCTTTTTGCCATTGGAGGTAGCGCTTCGATCCCGGGTACAAATTGAACCCCAAAGCATCGGCTCCGGATTCTATCGCAGCGATGGCGTCCGTCTCATTTCTGACCCCACAAATTTTTACACCAACGTGATCAGAACGTTTTGTGAAGAAGCGCTTCAAATTGAAAGAGTTAGCAATCACGGCCCGGTTGGTTTGTTGCGTTAATTTGCATTATCTGATCAAAAATCCAGCTTTTTTTCGGTTTACTGTGTGCGGTTTCGAACTAATATGCGCGACATCGATCATTGGGAAATTATTAACAAAGAATAGGCGGAAAGATGGAAGGCCAAGAGAAATCTAAGAAGGTCGCGAAGGAAAAGCGAAGCGTCAAGAGATCCAAAACGGTGGCACTACCCGCAGAGGAAATCCCAGTTGCGGCGGTGGCGGCCAAACCGTCGGTGCGCAAGAGTGCCGGGACAACAACCGTGCAACCTCCCGCTCGCTCTAGCAAAACAAAAGAACCGAGCTACGATCAAGTTCAGCTCCGTGCCTACTTTATTGGCGAGCGGCGGAAAAGCTTGGGAATCCCAGGTAGCGAGACCTCCGACTGGGTCCAGGCCGAGCTTGAGCTAAAAGCGGAGCTGGAGGCCGAATAGTTAGGTCGCTTGCTCGAAAGCGAATTGTAAGCAGGAAGACTTCTGACCGCAGAAAGTGACGCGGTTGTCTCGGAGAGAGACGGCGTCTGCGATAGTCAGTCCATTCATTACCCCGAATGGCTCTGCAGTTTGGACATTTTGGAGAGGGCCACTTCGGGGTGATTTGTGCTTCAAAGGGACTTTCAGGACCCGGCCCGGGGGTTCGACCCTGATCTTTGCACCCCTCGGAAGAACGGTGGAAACTCGGAAACGTCGCTCGAGGATGCGAATAACACAGGCTGATAGCCTGTGTTCTGTTTGCATCGTTGTGCGATGCTTTCTAAGACAACCGATCCTGCGGCGGGCCACTCACTTCGACCGACAAATTGTGAATAAACCCTGGTTTTAACCCCTGGGTTTACCCCCTGGGTTCAAACCACCGCCGCGCAAAAATTTGCTTGCCCGATTAAGGAGTCAAGAGTGGCTACAACACACGCAAAAAATGAGCCTGATTCTGAGTCAACTCACGGTTTCCAGGACCCGATCGCCCACCGAACTTTCGTTGATTCGATACACTTTACCGACAGGTAATGATTTAAGCCAATCCAAGTGGGTTGTCGTCACCAGACGCTGGCCGCGAGAGGGGAGAGCCGAAAATAATCTATTCCGGCGCTCCGGATCGAGTTCTCCGAAAACATCATCAAGCAGCAACAGGGGCGGCTTTTTGAATTCCAGCTCTAGAGTCCTCGCCTGCGCTAACTTCAAAGCGATTGCGAGGGTCCGCTGCTGACCTTCAGAGGCAAAGAGATCGGCTGGTTTCGCGTTGAGATAGAGTTGAAAATCGTCCCGATGTGGGCCGACGAGGGTCATCCTGAGGCGCAGCTCTTCACCCTCCGACTCGCGGAGTGCCTGGTCGAAGTCAGCGGTCGCTCCCGGCTGATAACACAATCTCAAAGTTTCGTGGCGGTCGCTGATTGCGCCAAACGATTCGATCACCTGCGGATCCAGGCGCTCTAACAAAAATGCGCGTAAGGCCGTCAGCTGAAGACCAAATTGCAGCAAAGGTTTCCGGTAGGCACTCACCTCGCGAGGACGAGCGGGCATCATCTTCAAGTAATAGTTTCGTGAATGGAGCGCCTTTTCATATGACCGCAGGATCTCTCGATAGTTTTTGAATAATTGGCTGCCGACAAAATCGAGAAATCGTCTGCGGATGTCGCCTGTACCCCGAATCAAGCCGATATCGGAATTCGCGAAGTAGACGACCTTCGCCACCTCGAGGTAGGTATGCGAACTCTTTTGGACAACCGCATCCAAAGCGAGCTTCCGTCGGCTCGCACTGTAATAAAACTGAAGATGATAGTCCGAGACGAAGCCGTCGGTGACCAATCCTTGCGCTCCGAGGCGCACCAATTGACCCAAAGAATTCGTTTTGGGCGATTGCAGACGCGTCAAGACCGCCACCGCCTCCAGGAGGGATGTTTTTCCTGAGGCATTCCGACCGATGATGCAGGTCGATTCCGGGTGGAACTCTACTTCCAGACGGGCGAAACAACGAAAATCCCGGACAAACAAATTACTGACCATTTAGAAATGTTTTGGCACGGCTCGATTTTGGGGCCCCTGCTGACAATTCTTTTGCGAGTTCCCAATCCTATCCGAAAATGGCGCGAGGTCAGAAAATGTCTTCAAAAATCCCTCCTCCAAGCAGAAGTTCGCCATCGTACAAAGCACAAATCTGACCTGGAGTCAGTGCCCGCTGCGGCCGCATATATTCAAGAATGGCCGATCGATCTCCGAGTGATTCAAATAAAACAGGTGCTGCACTGGCGCGATATCGGGGTTTCGCCGAAATCTTCGCTCGGGCCGGCAACGTTCGATTGGTGAAAGAGAGATTCCCGATCCGGCAACGCCGGGCGTATAGCCCTTCCGTCTCGGGGCGGTCAAAGGCCACAATCAATTCGTTTGAAGCAAAGCGTTTTTCCACCACCACGTAGGCCTCGTTGCGCGTGTTGGAAGGGACGCCAACTCCTCTCCGCTGGCCGAGCGTGTACAGGTGCAGTCCTTTGTGCTGGCCTAGATTCTTGCCTTCCCGGGTCCGAATTGGCCCTGGATTGTCCGGTACAAATGTTTGCAGAAAGTCGCGCATCTTTACTTCCCCGATGAAACAAATGCCTTGGCTATCTTTCTTTCCGGCCGTGATCAGGTTGAACGTACCGGCCATCTTCCGGACTTCGGCTTTGTGCAATTCACCCACTGGAAATCGCGCCGCTGCGATCTGATGTTGCTCCAGGAGCGCCAAAAAATAGGATTGATCTTTGCTCTTATCGACGCCTTCCAGCACTTCCCATGTACCGTCCGGCTGACGAAGCCGGCGCGCGTAATGGCCGGTTGCGATGGCGCTAAATCCCCCCGCTTTTGCCAATTCAAGGAAGACTCCGAACTTCATCTCACGATTGCACATCGCGTCCGGATTCGGAGTGATCCCGGCCTGGTACCCTTTTAAGAGATATTCGACTACCCTTGCCCGGTATTCCCGCATCAGGTTGACGACTCGAAACGGGATTTGTAACGATTCCGCGACCGCCCTCGCATCTTCGATGTCCTCTTGCCAGGGGCAATTTCCCACGATGTTCTCTTCGTTGATCCAGTTCTTCATGTAGGCGCCTTCAACAGGCACACCTGTTCTCTGCAGAAGGAGCGCCGCGACGCTGCTATCTACCCCGCCGGACATGGCCACTAAAACGCGTTCAGGAGATTCAGGCACTTTGAAAAAATTCTATGGAACACGGCGGATTGCAACCGGCCAGTTCAACGTCAAGGAGCCGGGATTCAGGACTCAGGAGCACACGGGCGAGCGAGCGCGAAGAAGTCAGGAGTGAGGGCAGATTCTAAAATCTTCACACGCGCTAGCCCGTAGGGTGATTCCTAACTCCTGGATCCTTGGCTTCTTCTCCCGTTACCGTTCGAAAGGCGTTCGACCACTGAACGCTCTCGCCAATGTAAGCTCGTCTGCGGTTTCCAGACCGGATCCGGCAGGCAATCCCTGGGCCATCCGGGTAATGTTCACTCCTTCTAGCTTCAACAGCTCTCCGATATAACTGAGAGTCGCCTCACCTTCAACATCAAGGCTAAGAGCAAATATCACTTCGTGCAATTGATCCTCTTTGACCCGGCGCACCAGCGAATCAATTCGAAGATCCTCGGGCCCGATATGGTCCAAGGGCGATAAACGTCCTCCCAGAGAATGATAAAGTCCACGGAACGCCCCGCTACGCTCCAGCCAAAGAATGTCGGTCGCCTGCTCCACCACGCATAGGCTCTGCGTGTCCCGATTCGGATCCGAACAGATCGCACACTGGTTTGCTTCGGCAAAGAATCCGCATCGCACACAAGCCCGAATCCCTGAAACTGTCTTTGAAATCGCTTCTGCAATCAGATCCGCACGGGCCTCCTTTCTTTGAACAATCCAGAGAGCCATCCGCTCCGCGCTACGCGGCCCGACACCAGGCATGCGACGCAATTGGCGAATCAATTCCTGAATCAAAGGGGGGTAATCGATGCGTTGCATGGCTCGAACCGGAAGAGGTCTTTTGTCTTAGCGAATCAGGCTTGCCGAGAGGACTCTGCCTCCTTCGCCTGCCGATAAAAATCAACGACGCGCTCACTGAGGAATTTGTCCGGATTTTCGATCGCCGAGACCGGCACATTGAACCTCAAGTTAGTGTCTCGGTCCCGCAAAAGCTTAAGCCCATACGGATAATCCTTAAACAGATTGTGGCAAAACTCAGTGACATTGCTTCCGGATGCCCTGGCACGCTCGACGATTTTGGCGATCGCAGCTTCTTCGATTTCAAACTGAACACCATGCTTCTGCGAGAAGACAGACGCGAACTGCCGGACCATCTCAGCTTGATTCAACTCCGCTTCTGCCTGAGCCTGATCCAGAAGCTTCTTCAATGCTTTTTCAGGATGGCTGACGAGGTCGAAATCTATCTCCAGAGTACGAACACCTGACCCAGGCAACTCAAATTTGAAATCGCGAAATAACCGGTCACAAACCGTAACCAAGCCCCGCGCGCCGGTTTTTTCCAAGGAAGCCTGCAGTGCAATCTCCCGCAGCGCCGCATCGTCAAACCGTGCATCGATGCCGAAGGCCTCGAAGGCGCGCGTGTATTGCCGGATCACGCTGCCCTCAGAGGTCTTCAAGATGGCAAACAGATCGTCCGCAGATAACTCATGACAGACAACCCGGACCGGTAGACGCCCGATGAACTCCGGTTCCAGTCCATAGTCGATATAATCCCGGGTGGTCACCGCGGATAGAACTCCGGCACTGTCGGTGGGTACGGACTCGCTGCCAAAGCCGATATTCGCCTGCCGCAACCGACGCTCGACCTGATCTTTAAGGCGATCAAAAGCACCACTGCAAATAAACAAAATATGACGGGTATTGACGATCTCTTTCTTGGCCTTACCACGGCGTTGAAACTCCAGTGCGGATTGGAGCTGAGATTGAAGGTCCATCGGATTCCGTAACGGCACCTCCGTTTCTTCCATCAATTTCAGGAGAGTGGTCTGAACCCCGCGCCCGCTGACGTCGCGGCCATTGATATTGGAGCTTGAAGCGATCTTGTCGATCTCATCAATGTAGATGATGCCATACTGCGCAATTTCCACGTTGCCGTCCGCTTTTTGAACAAGTCCGCGCACCAGGTCTTCGACGTCGCCTCCGACGTATCCGGTTTCACTGAATTTCGTCGCATCGGCTTTAACAAACGGAACCCCGATCAGGTCGGCGACGTGCTTGACCAGGTAGGTCTTTCCTACCCCGGTCGGGCCAAGCAGTAAAACGTTTCCCTTGATGTATTCGATCCGTTTAGCGGCTTCGGGGTCTTCTTTTTCGAGTCGGTAAATGCGATTGACGTGATTGTAATGGTCGCAGACCGCGATGGATAAGGTCTTCTTCGCTTCGTCCTGTTGGATCACAAAACGATCCAGATGCGCTTTAATCTGCTTCGGAGTGGCGTTGAACTGAAAAGGGTCAAGTGCTTCCTGCCGTTCTTCGGGTGGCTCGTCGGTTGAGGCTTGCTGGGTAAACGCAGAGACTGCGACGTGCTCGCCGAAATTCGCCTTCATAAACTCCTGAATTTTCTTTTGGAGTTCTTCGGGCGAAGGAAATGGTGTCTCAGGCATCGTTAAACCTAACGCTCCTACCGGCATCTGCAAACGACGACAGCGGCGCGCCGTGAGGCTCAGCGTCTTTCGCCTCTTCCCACAGCAAATCCTTCTGAGTCAATGGGAGGGAAACGAACTCCATGCTACGTTCTTGGGCCAGGCGCTCCATGGCTTGAAACCTGGCCGCGAATTTCGTGGTCGCCTGATTGAGGAGTTGCTCGGCATCCAGCTCCTTCTTGCGGGCAAAATTGACCAGAGCAAAGAGCAGATCGCCTATCTCCTCGTGAAGATCATTTTCCGGCGCAGATTCGACTTCACTGAGCTCTTCCCGCACCTTTGCCAAGGCCCCCTCCGCCTCGTTCCAGTCAAAACCGACTCGAGCTGCTTTGCCCTGCACTTTCTGAGCCCGCGCGAGCGCGGGCAACCCTTTAGGTACGCCGTCGAGCGCGGAGCGGCGTTCCTGTTTCTCCGCGCGCTTGATCACCTCCCACTGCCTGAGAACCGCTTCACTATTCGGCAAACGGGTTTCTCCGAAAACGTGTGGATGCCGATTGACTAGTTTATCGGCGATCACAGCAGCGACGTCATCCAAATTGAAGCGTTTTTCTTCCGAGGCCATCTGAGAGTGAAGCACGACCTGCAGGAGCAAATCTCCCAGTTCTTCCTTCAATTCCTTATCGTCTGCGGCATCGATGGCATCGATCAGTTCGTAGCACTCCTCGATCAGGTGCGGTTTCAAACTCTGGTGTGTCTGTTCGCGATCCCAGGGACAACCCTCCGGCGACCGGAGTTGAGCCACAATATCCCGCAATCGATCCAGTGGAGAACTCATAACTCAAGCCGGGCAGAGAGCATAGGGCTGATCTCGGCGATCCTGCCTATCGACGATCCTGCCTATCGACGATCTTTTTCCAACAACTTGGCACGAGCGCGCTCCAATTCGGCACGTTCCTGCGACGTCAGACTGCTCAGACCGTGCTTGGCAATCTTATCCAGCAAAGGGTCGATCTCGGCCGTCTCGCTTCCGACTGTTTCGATGCTGGAAGGATGTGAACGAGATTTTGGCTTTGGTACGACCCGTA
>DATHPI010000286.1:0-3645 GCA_035484035.1 Chthoniobacterales bacterium | reverse complement strand
TGGCGGGCTCTGTGCGCTCGCCGAACTCAGACGTTTCGCCGCCACAAAATATGCGAAAGATCGGCTCTTTCTCATTTCCAAACCGACCACTCAATTTCTCGGAGTCAGCGCCCCGGTCTTGATTCCGATTGTCTTTCTGGTCATCTGGCTAGCGGTTTTGTTCTGACTCTGGTGAGGGTGAGGCTCTGTCCGAACCGGGGCTTCCCGCGTTGCTCTCGCGTGCGACGTCATCCCCCATAATTCGTCCATCGAGTGGTTCACGCTGCGAGAATCTGTGGGGTGACGTTGTCGGGCGGGGCCAGCCGGGAAGCCCCGGCTCAGGCGGAGCTTCGCCCTACCTGAACCGGCGCATCTCGCGTTGCCCTCGCGTGCGACGTCACCCCCCATAATTCGTCCTTCGAGTGGTTCACGCTGCGAGAATCTGTGGGGGTAACGTTGTGAGACATGGTCAACGATCAAGCCAAGGCGCCTGCCGCCGCCGAACGCCGAACGCCATGGACCTAAGCGTTCGAAGGTCGTGAGCGCGTCCGCATCAGGCGCCCGACAATTCCGGTCCAACCGGTTTGATGACCGGCACCGCAACCGCGACCGCTTTCTCCGTGAAAATATTCGTAAAACAGGATCAGGTCCTTCCAGTGCGGATCTTTGGCATATCGCAAGTCATCGCCGTGGCAAGGCCGCCGTCCCTCATGGTCCTTGACAAACAAAGAGACCAGCCGGCGGGCAATTTCATCCGCCACTTGCTGAAGATTCATGAAAATGCCTGACCCAGTTGGGCATTCCACTTTGAGGTCATTCCCATAAAAATAATAGTATCGCTCCAGAGCCTCCACGATCAGGTAATTGATAGGAAACCAGATCGGTCCTCTCCAGTTTGAGTTTCCACCGAAAAGATGAGTGTCCCCTTCGCCGGGCACATAATCGACTCGGTATTCACGGCCATCCGCACGGAAAATGTAAGGATGTGCGGCGTGGATCTTGGAAAGGGAACGGATGCCGTAGGGAGAGAGGAACTCGTTCTCGTCCAACAGATAGGCTAGCATTCGACGTAGGCGCTCCTTGGTCGGCACCGCCAACATGTGATGGTTATGCCCCAATTTGCTGTCGATCGAAATCAATTTCGCGAGGTCTTGCCGGTAAGTCAGGAACCACTCCATCCGGCGCCGGAAGCCCTTGAATGACTCGAGTTGTTCCTCTTCGAGAATTTCGACCGCGACCAATGGTAGCAATCCCACCAGAGATCGGGTCTTAAGGGGGATAGATCTTCCGTCGATTTTAAGTTGATCATAGTAAAATCCGTCTTCTTCATCCCAGAGACCGGTGCCACCGAAGGTGTTCGTTGATTCGCAGATGGCGATGAAATGTTCAAAGAACTTCGACGCCATGTCCTCGTAAGCGGGCCTTGTTTGGGCAAGCTCCAAGGCAATCGACAACATGGTGAGACAGTAGAACCCCATCCAGGCCGTTCCATCGGCTTGCTGCAGATAACCTCCCGTCGGCAGCGGTTTAGACCGGTCGAAGACTCCGATATTGTCTAAGCCGAGAAATCCGCCCGAAAAGATGTTATTTCCCTCGGTATCCTTGCGATTAACCCACCAGGTGAAATTCAACAGCAATTTGTGGAAGGCGCTTTCAAGGAATTTGATGTCGCGAGATCCGCGTGGAGCGCTGATTTTGTAAACGCGCCAGGCCGCCCAGGCGTGGACTGGCGGATTGACGTCGGAAAAGGCAAATTCGTAGGCCGGAATCTGGCCATTAGGGTGCATATACCATTCACGCAGAAACAGCTCCAATTGCTGTTTGGCGAATGCCGAGTCCAGATGGGCAAATGGCAGCATGTGAAATGCTAAATCCCAGGCAGCAAACCAAGGGTATTCCCATTTATCAGGCATCGAAATCACGTCCCGGCTATAGACATGCTGCCAGTCGTGATTTCTTCCCGACCAGCGATTGGCCGGCGGGACGGGTGCGTATTGATCTCCGGTCAGCCAGTCTTTGACGATGTATTGATAGAACTGCTTGGTCCAGAGCAGGCCCGCGGCCGACTGTCGAGCAACACTTTTTCGATCCTCGTCGAGCCCTCGGATTCGCAGCTCGTAAAATTCATCGGTCTCGCTTTTCCGAGCGTCAAAGATGCCGGGATCAGCCTGCGGCTGGCTATCCCACTCCGAAACCGAGACCAGCCGGAGACAAACCGATCGCGATTCCCCGGACCCAAGTTTAATTCGATAGACCGGCGCAACTTTTGTTCCGTGAAGGCCCGGATTGGTCGCCGTCTGGTCGCCCGAAATGATGTAGGTGTGAAAGGAGTCTTTCACAAAGGGCGAGAAATTCTCCGAACCGTACAATCGTCGATAATTTGTTTCGTTTTCGGTGAAAAGAAACTCGTCAGTGGCCTCGTAAAAGAAGTACATCGGCTCAAGGCTTTCGTGCTCCGTCTGGATCAATCCCTCTTTGTTGCGCCAGATCCGTGGTTTCAGCGAACAGCCCTCGTGTGAACAACCCCAAACCCAGGTATTTCGGAACCAGAGAGTCGGGAGAAGGACGACTTCGGCCGCTTCCTCGGCGCGATTGGCTACGGTAATCCGGATGTGAATATCGTTCGGAGATTGTTTTGCGTACTCCGCGAATACGTCAAAATAGCGGTTGTCCTCAAAAATGCCGGTGTCGATGAGCTCGTATTCGGGAAGATTCAAACTCCGCCAACGATTTTCGCGGACCAATTGTTCATACGGGAAGGCGCCTTGCGGGTACTTGTAAAGCGCTCTCAGGTAAGAGTGAGTCGGTGATGAATCGAGATAAAAATAACATTCCTTGACGTCCTCTCCATGGTTTCCTTCCGGACCGGTCAGCCCAAACAGACGTTCCTTCAGGATGTGGTCCCGACCGTTCCAAAGCGAGAGCGCGAAGCAGAGCCGGCATTGGCGGTCCGTAATCCCGAGCAGCCCGTCTTCACCCCAGCGGTAAGCTCGACTCCGTGCATGTTCGTGCGGGAAATACTCCCATGGATTCTCTTCCTGCGAATAGTCTTCGCGGACGGTGGCCCATTGACGTTCGGAGAGGTACGGTCCCCACCTTTTCCAGTTTTTGGTCCTGGCTTGATCTTCTTCCAGACGTTGAATTTCCTCATTCATATGTGATCCCAGCGCCGGTGCCTTTGTCGTTTGCACCGGCGTTCACGTCGCTACTATATGTGTTGGCGTCGCAATTACTAAGCGTTGCATTTTTTTGAACTCCTAGTAGCTTGCTGGCCCTTAAATATGCCGAACAGCATCATTTCAGAAGACCGGCTTCAGAGCATTGATTTTAGTAACGATGAGATCGCGCGTTATTCCCGCCACCTGATCATGCCGGAAGTGACGCTCGATGGTCAGAAACGGATCAAGGCTTCCAGTATCCTCTGTATTGGAGCAGGGGGTCTCGGTTCTCCCATCGCGCTTTATCTGGCCGCGGCAGGTGTCGGTCGATTGGGCTTGGTCGATTACGATACCGTGGACTTTTCCAATCTGCAGCGTCAGATCCTCCATGGGACAGATGACGTTGGCCGAAAAAAACTGAATTCAGCCAGAGACCGGATTAAAGCCATCAACCCGAATGTGGGCGTCGATCTGCACGATACACTGTTTCGAAGCGATAACGCGATGC
>DATHPI010000285.1:0-12895 GCA_035484035.1 Chthoniobacterales bacterium | reverse complement strand
GGGCACGGATGCAGTTTGCTGTTTCCACATCCTCCGTCAGGTCGAAATAGGATCTTTCGAAACGGGCACAGGCCTCGGCAATTGTTTGGTTCAGATAGTACGGCGCTGCGCTCACGATCGCGTCGCAACTGCTCACGAAATCCGCGAGATCCGGCCCGGAGCGGACGTCTAATTTGCGAAAGCGGGCTCTTCGCAGCCCATCTAGATTTTCCGTCTCATGGAGATCAGCTAGAACGACCGAATCGACGAAGCGCATGATGTCCAGAAGAGCGGCGATTGCCACGCCCACTTTCCCCGCGCCGAGAATACCGATTTTAATGGCCATAGTTTTTGGAGAATCAATGCTGACAATCGGCTTGCCGCTCTTGATGCCTCAAGCGATTTCATGCCTTGCTGGGGCTTTCCTCCGTGCTGACCAGAGAAAGGTGCTGCGCGTGCTGCGTCCTGGGGTCCGTAGCTGCAATAATCGCGCTGACGGACCTTTGATTGAATCCTTTAAATCCGCCTTTGCGCTGAAGGTTTTCCAGATGACTTCCGATCGCGCCTGTTTTGATAAAACCGTCCGCTTGTTGCTCCGTGATCAGCTTCTTTGCTAACAGGGCCTTCACCCGCGCAGGGTTAACCTGCCATCGTTCTCCTTCGGTAAAGGCCTGCTTCAGAAAGACAAAATCTGAGAACGGTTTCATGGTGTGAACTCCTTCCGCCGCTAACTGTTCGCGGAGCAGGGAGAAATCAAATCGGGCTTCCAGGTGATGCATACCCGCCTGGAGGAGACTGTCTCCGTGCAATGCGCACCAGAGCCCTACGGTCCCTAGTCGGGCCGCTTCCGCCAGCCTTTCGATCGAAAAATCGATCCCCGTTTCCTCCGGCATCAGATCGACATCGGCGAAAACCGTGATCCCAGTGATGAGGTGTTCGAGAATTTGAGCGCCCCAACCCGCTTCCGCGCCGGCGTAGTAGCGCTCCCGCTTTTGAAATCCAAAGCGGAGGAGGAACTCGACCAGATCCGCAAAAAAAGGACGGGAGCATCGGAAGGTGTGGTGATCATGGTTGCTCCATCCCAGACCCAGCGAATCCTGCCGGCGCTTCTGAATCTGGGCTGCCCTGTTGCGCATTTCCCAATAGGAGCGCTCCTCCGCAAAGAAAAGGTCGCAGGCGATGTCGGGACCGACAAGATCAATCGCTTGTTTCTGGAGATCCAGTACATGGGCTACCCCCTCAGCGTCATGGCCAAAATCTCGTTTCCGCGCCCGCCATAATTCTCGCACCTTGATCACTGCGCCAACACGTTTGATGGCTGGGGAATCAATCATAAATCCCCGGTAGCCGAGACGTTCCACTCCGAGCAATCGCCGGTTCGCTTCGTTGGAGAAAAGCGCCTGCCGTAATCCGGCGCCAAACTCGCCATGAATCTCTGTCGCAAGATTCTGTCTGGCAAGAAAATCCACCAGGGACTCGGTGCGGATCGTTAGACTCGCCGGGACCGCGCGCGCACTGCCTCCGCTCTGCAAAAGAACTCGCGGCATCATCGCTCTCGGATGGCCGTAAACTTCAGTTTGGACTGGGGCCTCCACCGTTTCCCGGATCAGTCCAGCAGCTAGAAGTTCTTCAGCGTGCTCCGCGCCCACGGTGAAGTGATCGACCCATTCGTAAAAGTCCGTTCCAGTTAGCTGTTGCATTTCTCCTGCCAACCGGTTCGCAAACTGGTTGTGGTCAAGGAAAGAGTGAATGAAACGTCGCAGCAATCCTTCGGCTTCGTAAGCCAATGGCCAGTCGAATTTGTTGGGTTCCAGCGAGCTAATTTGCGAGTTCATCTTTTTTCCAGCAAGGAGACACTAAGCCGTACCCATGCATTCGAGCAACTGAAGACAGGTAGGGTGAGGCTGCCATTCAGCTTTTCATTAGCCATGCGCACGCCGTATCGTTCAATGCAGTGTCCCTTCACTGGTCTTAGTCTCATCGCAGTCGCAATACTCCTGTTAGTGTCACTGACGAGTGCTCCAGCGATCATAGTTCGCAACAGAATTGGAGCCGTGTTAGACAAAGACCATGTTTCCGGTCGGGTAAGTCATTTGGATCTCCGCTTCGTAGCGCGGTGTAAATGACATGTGAGCCGATAAGAAACTGCGTACCGTGGGAGCCGTCCAGGGTTCCAATGAGCGCGAACCATTGATGGCAAGGCGAGCGACGAAATCCCGAAACCAGGTTTTGGAAGTAATTTCCTCGTGGGTACCCATCGGGACCTGACGGTGTCGAGGCATCGTACCAAATACCGGTGGCTGCAAGTTCATAGGTTGCTCCAGCTTCAACGGAATATCCCGTGTGATTCCAATAGCGCTGCGCGAAAACGGTAAAGGCGGGTGCTTTTGGTGAAGATCCCGTTCCAACGGTGAGGCATGTAAGCAGTGCCGCAGGTAAAAACAGCCGCTGAGTCAGTCGAGAACAGAAACTTGTAGTATTTGTCATAGTAAAAGGACTCCTAAGTCAAAAACGGAGGCGCTCCGCGGTTTTCCTTGACCATTGGTTCTCTTTTACAACAGGTGCATTTAGACCGTGCAGGCGATACTGATTTACCACTGCTTCTTAGAGTCTTGCCGAAATCCGCGCAAGAATCGCCCGCTGAGTGTCGGCATCGCTACTGAATCCTCCATGAGACACGGAGTTACTTCTGCTCTGAACCGGGACAATAGCGCCGGTTGGAGAGGCGATCCAATCCCATAGTTGGCCTGGTAGAGGAGGTGTGTCCGTCTTCTGTGGCAGTACGGTGAAAAACTTCTCCATCCCTAAAATGGGCATGCCACGTTGTTGCTCGAATGCATTAGAAACGAGGTAGAGAAGTGATCTTCGGTAGATCGTCGCACAGTTGTCCTGACGTTCAGCGGAGTCTGTCAAATGAAACTCAGCATAGGCATTGACCTTACCAGATCTGTAATAGGGAAGGATCTTCTCATTGAATAGTTCATTGCGACAAGCCGGCGCCATAAAATAGATGCCATCGACCTTTAAGCCTGCTCCGATCAAGGCCGGGAGGAGAGAGGCATGAAGAATTGCGCCGGCACTGTGGCCAATAAGATGTAATCGCAATCGCGAACGGAGCGATTGGTACTGAGATTGTAAGAGCTCATTGTATAACAACTGCAGAGCACCCAGTGAATTGGTGCTAATCGCGTTGGCATTTTTCTTCATTTCATTCCACGCCAAGGTACCTGGGACAGAAGCCAGCGTTTCTAATCTTTCGTCCCACCAGTCAGTCAAAACATCCAGGGGTCCACCGGCGGCGCGATTAAAAATCGCCCCCGCATCTTGGAGGATGTCCTGCAAAGTTTCCAAGAATCCGGTTTCCCACATGATGAAGACAGGAAATATCTTTTTAGAGTAGATCGCCGGAATCCAACTGCGCGCTGTTTGAGCCGCCCCGCTCTCGTCTGTCAGTCCCCCATGGGCGTAAATAGCGATATCAATAGGACCATCTGCGCCGATTCCGAATTGAGCGGCTGCGTTTGGTATATAAGTTTTCAACAATGCACGGAGGTCATCGACCGTTGTCGCAAAGGGACCTACGTCAGAAAGAACTCCATTGTCGCCAACATTGATTATATAGGGATTAATCTGCTGAGCACTGATGCTGTCATTTCCCGACAAGAGGACGCTTTGGGCGGTTTGCGGACTGGCAACCCGACCCGTTGATAACCGTTTCAAATCGAGGCCCGAGGCAAGACTCTCCAAATGGGTACTCCGATAGACACCTAGCTGCCCGACCCAGGTGTCCATGGCGTGGGCACTCCAGTCCGTGTAGGAGAGATGAGCAAAACCGTCGATTCCCCAATTGGCTCCCCACGAATTTTGGATCCAGAAACCGTTTTCATCATAGCCTATAAGAATGAAGGCGTGACCGCCCATCGGTTGGAAAGTTTGGTCAAAAGCGATCTTCCCATCTTCAGGGTTCCCCCATCCTTCGTGCAGTTGTGCAGTCGCGTACACGACTGTGGTTTCGTTAATCGCAGCGTGGATATCAGGAATAGACCTATGATCAACTCGGAAATAGGCTCCAAGAGGTGTCTTGAAAGCGTCTACTATCCATTGGGTTCCTTCCGGCTTATCATCTTCCTTGCTGGAATCCCAAAAAGAGAGATGACACGCCCCTTGTGCAAACCAGGCCTTCATCGCGCCACGGGCACTCGACCCTCCGTTCGGATCACCTTCTGGAATATCGTCATAGCGTCGCGCAAAATAGTAAAGCATGAAAGGCGAGATACGCTCGGGAAGCGGTCCTTTCATTCCATACTCCAGCCATTGCTTCCAGAGAAGAACCTCGGTCATAGCCGCCAGAGCGAACCCGGTGCAGGCAGCTGTGGTACCTTGATCTTTCACCCGGCTCTTCCAAAGCCTGTCCGCATATGGCTTCTCGTTCCACGTCCGCCATAGCAAGCGCAACGTGGGATTGTAAGTGCGGTCTCGAAGATCTGGAAGATCGGGTAGAACATTGTGAATCTTGTCATCCATAATAATTTCTTAACAGGGAGAAGCAACTTCCGAAAGAAAAAGTCGGACAGGAAGGCTTACCCGTTTGGGTGAGACGCGATGGTTAGCAGATCATGAAGGGTTGACGCGGGAAGACTTCGACGCGCAGGTAGGGCGAAGCTCGGGTAGGGTGAGGCTCCGTCCGAACCTTGGCTTCCTGCTTGACCTCACCTAACAATGTCACCCTCCAAGTTCTCGCTCGGGTTATTTGATCATTTCACGCTGTTCGAACGAGATCCGAATGCTAGCGTCTGCCATTTCTGTCTTAAGCTAATGGCTGAGCGTATGGTGGCGGTGACTCGGAGGAACGACGGATACTTGTAAAACATCGCTCGGTGGTCCGAAGAACACAGGCTGGAAGCCTATCTATGCTACATTGATTATTCGGACTATTGAGCGATTTCTCAGGTCCATCCCAAAAGCTATCGCCGTAAACCCGCCGTGACGGCGTTAAAGTAGCATAGCATAGGCTTCCAGCCTGTGTTCTGTTCGCACGTTGAGAGATGTTGGCTCCCTCGATTAGAATCGATCTCAAGTCTGTGCGAGCGGAGTGTTGGACCGCTTGACCGCACTGCGCTTCCTTGGCCCTGGCTGCTTGTTCGTACTCATCTCCAGCTCGATCCAGGCCGGGGCGTGGTCGCTGGCATGTGGCTGGTCGCGGACCCATCGATCGACGCCGGCATTGCGGAGGCGCAGCGCCAGGTCGGCGCTCAGGAGCAGATGATCGATTCGCAATCCCGAATCCTTCTGCCAATGCTGACGGAAATAATCCCAGAAGGTGTAGATGCGTCGGTCTGGGTAGCGCGCCCGTAGCGCATCGGTCCATCCCTGAGCGAGCAATCGCTGATAGAGCTCGCGGCTTTCGGGTTGGAGGAGTGCATTCTTTAGCCAGGAGCGCGGGTTATAAATATCTTCATCCGTCGGTACAACGTTGTAGTCGCCCGCCAGCACAACCGGATGACCGCTCTGGTATAGGCCGGCCGCGTGCTCGATCAACCGTTCAAACCAAGCCAGTTTGTAGGCGAATTTTGGGCCGGGTTGCGGATTGCCGTTGGGTAGATAGAGGCAGCCGATGACCACACCGTGCGCTGCAGCTTCGAGATAACGGCTGTGGGTGTCACCTTCTCCGCCTGGAAGGCCCCGCCGGATTTCGAGCGGGTCTAACCCTTTGGCGAGAATGGCCACGCCGTTCCAGGAGGCTTGCCCGTGCCAGATGGCTCCATAACCCGCCGCGCGGATGTCATCGATTGGAAATGCCGCGTCGGGCGTCTTTAGTTCTTGCAAACAAGCCACATCCGGCCTCTCACGCTTTAACCATTCGAGCAGGGCTGCGAGTCGGGAGCGGACGCCGTTGATATTGAAGGTGGCGATTTTAATGATATCCACGAGATGAGCCTCGGTGCTGTGGGAAAGCTGGTCCGATCCGCTATCCGGTGAACAGCCCGGTGAGAAGCTGCCGAAACGAGGCGGGATCCTTAACCCTGAAGCGGGCTTTGGTCGGTTCGATTCCGACCTTGATGGTCAGCAAGCGCAGTCGGCTGAGTTCAAACATGCTCTCGTCGGTGAGATCATCGCCGGCACACAGGGCGACTTCGTAATGATCGTGTTGCTCGAGCACCCGGGCGACGGCCGCCCCTTTGTTATTTCCAGCCGCCGTCACCTCCACCATCTTTTTTCCGTGACGCACCTTGATCGGATAGTTGGCGGTCAAGGCGGATAATTCTTCCGTGAGCTGGTTCGCCTTCCAGGCACCGAATTCCTGGTCTGCTCTGCGGTAGTGCCAAACGATCGAAGAACGTTTTTCCTCGATTTTGCTACCCGGAGTCACCTGTTCGTAATGGCGCAGGATCGGCAATAGCTCTTCTTTCCAAGCGTAACTGATGTCGCGATCCAAACGTTCCCATTCCTTCTGGCCTGGTTCCCGAACGGTCGCTCCATGCTCGGCGATAAGGCGAAAAGGATAGACGCCCAGAAACGCTTCCAGGTCTTCCTCGGAACGGCCGCTAATGACGGTCACATCCAGGTTGGGCTGTTGGCCGAGCTTGGACAGCAAAGCTTTAATCGCAGGGTTTGGAGTCGCCTTCCGGGGTTCGAGTTCAATTTCGCGCAGGGTGCCGTCGTAATCGAGGAAGAGAGCGATCCTTCGGCCGGCTGCGACGGCCTCTCCGATTTGCTCGCGCACCTCTTGAATGTCGGCCTCCGCCATGCGGGCATCGTTGACGGGACCTGACTTCAGATCGTCAATAAAAGAACGTGCCCAGTGTTGAGCATCGTAGCGCATGACGCGTTCCCGCATCGGCAGAATACGATTTCGTCTTTCCTCGATCGGCAGAGCCAGGGCGTCCGTCAGGATTGTCGCCACCGCCGCGGAGTCGTATGGATTAACCAGGAAGGCGTTGAAGAGTTCCTCGGCAGCGCCGGCAAATTCGCTAAGGATCAGGAGCCCGGGGTTTTCTCGCTGGCAGGCAATGAACTCTTTGGCCACCAGGTTCATGCCATCAATTAGTGGTGTCACCAGCGCGATGTCGGCCAAAGCGTACAATGCACACAAATCGACAAAAGGGATCGAGCCGTGAATGAAATGAATCGGGCTATTCAGCAAGGTGGCGTATTTGCCGTTGAGTTGGCCGATTCGCGATTCGACTTCCTCCACTAATTGCTGGTATTCTTCGATCCCCTCGCGCGAAGGGACGCTCACGAAGATGAAACGGATCGCATCGACTTGTTCCGCTCCGGCCAGAAAATCGTCAATGGCCTCCAGTCGGTGCAGGATGCCTTTGGTATAATCCATGCGCTCGACGGAAACGACAAGCCGCTTGCCTTCATGTGCTGAGCGAAACTCTTTCCGGCGCTGGCGGAACTCTTTGGAGTCGAGCGTTCGCTCAAACTTGGGTGCGTTAATGCCGATCGGATAAATGCCTAAGGCAGTCGTATGTCCGTCGGTCGGGATGTGCGTGAGCTCCGTTTCGATGCCCAGCAGGCGCTGGACCGTACTGCAGAAATGCCGCAAATACCCGAAGGCGTGAAACCCAATTCTGTCCGCACCGAGCATTCCCGCCACCAGTTCGCGCCGGCGCGGATGGCAGCGAAAAATCTCATAGGCAGGGAAGGGTGTGTGCAAAAAAAACCCAATCCTGAGAGAGGGGGCTGCGGCTTTCAGCATCGCAGGGAGCAGCATCAGCTGGTAATCATGCACCCAGACCAAATCGCCATCCTGTGCAGTCTCGATCACCTTATCAGTGAATATCCGGTTGACGCTCTGGTAGTGATCCCACCAGGCAGGTTCGTAACGCAAATAATTGGGCAGGTAATGCAGCAAGGGCCAGATGCTGGAATTAGAAAAACCTTCGTAAAATGCGGTCGCTTCTTCCTGGCCAAGAAACACCGGGATGCACCCGTGCTCTTCGGTCAGCTTCCGCGCGATTTCCAGCCGCCGGCTCTCTTCGGGAAATGCAGCTCCCGGCCAACCGATCCATTTCGTCTGGTATTGCCCCTCGGGAAGCCCTTCTAGCGCTGCGACGAGTCCTCCGGACGACTTGGTGATTCGATCGTCTTCCACGGTCACTGGTAAACGATTGGAGACGTTGATCAGGGTTTGAGGCATTGCGCGTTCGGCTTTTGGCTTACCCAAGGTAAACCCTGGGCCATACTTTCTTGGCCCTTCGGGCCGTGTGAAACCTCCTACAGTTTAGAGCGACATCAACCAATCGTTGGTCTGCCGGTCCTATTGCAGTGGGCCGGGAAGCGCTTTGGTGGTCACGTTGACGCCGCGCGCGGTCAGGGCTTGGGCGGTCATCGGCGAGACGACGCCGGTCAGGACAACTGAGTAGCCTGTGGCCGGAGGCGTGAATTTCCGATCCTTCAGCGCGGTAATAAATTGCTCTGTCATCGGCGTCCAAACTGCGTAATCCCACTGAATTGGAACGACCACGGTGCCGTCCTTGGTCTGGCAGACCGTGAGACCATTTAGACGGGTAATGCGGACGACCGGCGTACTCTTGTTCAGATTGGCCATGATTTGCACGCTTTGCTGGAACGCTATGGCGTCGTGTTCGTCCTCGCTGGTGGTAGCCTGAATGATGAAATCCGCTTGACCGGGAATGTTGCCAAGTTGCGCGAGGGCGGACACGAGGAGGGTCTGAGTGCTGGGCGAAATGGCGTTGTTGTTCAGGAAGGCAACGGCAACTGCACGGTCTATGCCCATATTATTGGTGAGTAACTCCAAATTCATCAGCCGCAGCTCCGTCGGGTTCTTGTCACGAAGCGCCTCGGTCAACGTATTGGTCCAGTTGGCAGCGGTAAGAGCTGCGCCTGCCCCACCGGTTACGGCGTCCATCCCGAGGCTCACGGTGAATTTCCCTAAAAACGCCGGCCAGGCGACCTTGTTCAACTCTTTCTGGAAAACTTCGTTCGTACTGTAGGGATCGACTCCGAGCTTGATCGCGAGATCGCGTTTTGTTTTGGAGAATCCTGTCAAATTCGCCACGGCGTTGCCTTCTGCCGGGGTGGATTCGCGGCCTTCCGTCGCTTCCTTCACGGCTTGTCCAGCTTGGTTAAGAAAGCCCCAGATGCCTCTCGGAACACTGGAGAGAGTGGAGACCGGATTATTGATTAAATCCTGGGCCACCTGGAGCGGGACTTTCGCCGCCTTTTCCGCGGCCTGGGTGAACTCCTTTGTCTGAGAAATGGATTCCAATTGGGCGATCGCGTTGATTTCGGCGACGCGACGCATCAGCATCTGGTTGCCGTCGGCTTCAAAAACTCCAAAGTCGGAGTCGATCGTGTAGTGGTTCGAGCCGGAGTAAGTCGGCACGGAATCCCGCACCTTAAAATTCGGGCCTTGGAAGTACTGCGGCTGCAGAATCTCGCTGGCTTTAAGCGTCGGTATCGGCTCGTAGGCGCCGGGTGCTTCGGTGGCAGCCGGTGACGCAGTGACAGACGGTGATGCGATGGCCACTGGTGATGCCGTGGCGGTTGGTGTTGGCTGCTCTGTCTCCGCACGGAGCGGAATCGCGAGGGCAAAAATTGCGGCCATGAGGAGGCGAATGGAAGTCGGTTTCATTATCTGGAGGTATCGATGGTACGTTGAGAAGCAGCTCTTTTCGAGTGCGAGTTTTGGCGGCTTCTGTCCGTCAATGCTCGCTGAATATACGGGGCGACGTAGGGCAGGCAACGTGGGAAGCTCCGGCGCAGGGAGGGCGAAGCCCCGGGTAGGGTGAGGCTCCGTCCGAACCGGGGCTTCCCTTGTCGCCTCGCCTATGGTGTCATCCCCTATGGGATTGGTTTCCTCGCCGAAGACATCGCCCCAAGGAGTCTGGTCGTGTCACGCGCGACCATAGCAGAAAAAAGAAGGGCGACACGGGCGCGCACGGTTCTTGTTCGGCCGAGTGATGCTCGCCGAATGTGAGGGATGACGTTGGAGGGCAGGGCGAAGCGCAAAGCCCCGGCTCAGACGGAGCTTCGCCCTACCTGCGCCGGGGCTTCCGGCGGAGCCGGTTGGTGGCATGTTCGGCCGCATCGACGCTCGCCGAATATAGGGGTAACGTTGGAGGGTAGGGCCGCGCGGAAAGCCCCGGCTCAGGCGGAGCTTCGCCCTACCTGACCCGGGGTTTCGCCTATCGATTCTCGTTGCGGTTGAGCACAGCCGCGATTGCCGCAGCGCGTTGGCCGGCAATGACGTGCCAGACGTTTTCGGATGCTTTCATCACTCCGGCAGCGCCTGCACCCTTCAATGCTTCTGAATCCGCTTTACCTGCGTCACGAAGGACAAACCGTAAACGGGTCACCGCCACCTGTTCGGCCAACTGAAGATTCGAACGACCGCCGAGCGCTTCCACTAAACGCTGAGCGATCGCTGTGTCTTCGGCGTTCGGCTGATCCGGTTGGTCGACGATCGGTGGAGCGACGTTTTCTCCGCTGACCACCGGTTGCTGAACCGCTGGGCCAACGGCAGCGTATTCTCCACTGGCCATTGCATCCCGAATCTCGCCGGCAACGATTTCGGCTTGGGGGCCGATGACCACCTGTAAAGCGTTGCGGCTGGGGCGAACAACGCCGCGCGCACCGAGCGAGCGAAGGGCGGGCTCGTTGACCAGCGAATCGTCCGCCACCTCAAGACGCAGGCGAGTTGTGCAAGCATCCACGAGTTTGATGTTTTGGTTTCCGCCCAAGGCTCTGATATAGCCCACGGCCCCCACCAAAGCTCCGCCCTGAGCGGCGGTAACACTCGCACCTGCCGGGACCTCCTCAGCCGAAGGCTCCATGGAAGCCTCACCGCGCCCGGGCGTAGCCAGATTGAACTTTCGAATCGCGAAGCTGAAAATGAAGTAATAAAGGATGAAATAGACGAAGCCGACGGGTATCAACACCCAACCGTTGGTTCCGAGTCTGTAACTGATGATATAATCGAAGGCTCCAGCGGAGAATGTGAATCCTAGCCTGACGTGCAAAAAATTCATCAAGGCCATCGAAATGCCGGTCAGGAGTGCATGAATTACGTAGAGGATCGGCGCCAGGAACATGAAGGTGAATTCAACGGGTTCGGTTACCCCAGTCAGAAAGGCGGTGAGCGCCATGGATAATAGCATTCCGCCGACCAGCTTTCGGTTTTCCGGTCGGGCGGCGCGATACATTGCCAGGCAGGCCGCGGGGAGACCAAACATCATAATCGGGAAGAAGCCGGTCATGAAGGAGCCAGCCGTCGGATCGCCCGCGAAAAAACGATGGAGATCTCCGGTGACCACTTTTCCGTCGGAGCCAGTAAAACTGCCGAAGACAAACCAAACCAGACTGTTCAGGATGTGGTGCAAACCGGTGACTAGGAGGAGACGGTTAAGCACGCCATAAATGAATAGACCCAAGCCGCCCGCGCCGATGAGCGCATGACCGACCCAGTTGATGCCTGTCTGCACCGGCGGCCAGACATAGCCGCATATTAATCCGAGGACCAGGCAGACCAGCCCAGTAATGATCGGGACAAACCGTTTTCCTCCGAAGAAAGCGAGGTACTCGGGAAGCTTGATATCCTTAAAGCGATTGTACAGATTGCCGGCCACGATGCCGCAGAGGATGCCGGCGAGGACACCCATATCGAGCTTGTCGTTGATTGACTTCAAAACCGCAGTCAGGATCAGATAGCCGATAGCTCCAGCGAGACCCGCTGCGCCATGATTCTCCTTCGCAAAGCCCACGGCGACGCCGATCGCAAAAACCAGCGCCAGGTTCGCAAAGATCGCGTCTCCGGCCTGCGCAATCCATTTGATATTGAGTAGATCGGGTTGTCCCAGACGGAGCAGAAGCCCCGCCACAGGAAGTACCGCAATCGGCAACATCAAAGCTCGACCGAGCTTCTGAAATTTGGCAAATGAAGTTGTATTCATGTTCTGAAGAATCTTTGTTTCGCTCGACTTGTTTTCCGCCTGCTTAGTGGCCCGTCTCCGCAATGGCATTGGCAACCGGAAAGGCTTCCTTAACCAGCGTCCGTACCTGCGCCGCAGTGTCTAACCCGACTGCCTTTTCGGCCAACTTTCGGCAGTTTGCCAGATCCAGGGATCGGACCAGAGCTTTGATTTCCGGCACCATTGGAATGCTGACCGAGAGCTCCGACACACCGAGGCCCACCAGCAATGGGACGGCGGCTGGTTCGGAGGCCATAGCGCCGCATACTCCCACCCAACGCCCGTGGTAAGAGGCTCCCTCGACGGTGACCGAGATGGCCCGCAGAACCGCTGGATGCAGACTATCGAGTTTGCGGCCTAGTGTAGGATGCCCACGATCGATCGCTAAAATATATTGGGTGAGATCGTTGCTGCCGATCGAAAAGAAATCTGAGACAGCTCCGAAGCGATCTGCCAGCATCGCGGCCGCCGGTGTTTCCACCATAATCCCCATTTCCGGGAGCGCCAAAACGCCAAGTTCTTGAGCCAGGGAAGCGAAAACCGCGCGAAGCTCCAGGACTTCTTCGACTCCGCTGACCAGGGGCAACATGATGCGGTATCGCCCCCTCGAGCCGATCCGCAGAATCGCCCGCAGCTGGTCCCGATAGAGATCCGCACGTTCCTGAGCCAGCCTGACTCCGCGGATGCCAAGACTCGGGTTGTCTTCGTGGATTTGAGGAAAATAAGAAGGCAATTTGTCGCCTCCCAGATCGAGGGTCCGAATGATCAGCGGCCGGTCACCGAGCGCCGCGGTGATCGCAAGGTACTCGGCTAAGTGCTCTTCCTCGGTGGGAGGCTCAGCGCGATCCAGGAATAAGAACTCGGTCCGGAGCAGGCCAATCCCGTCAGCGCCCATTTTGACTGCTTCATGCGCCTCGGCTGCCCCTCCGATGTTCGCGGCGATCTCGATCCGAGTGCCATCACGGGTCACCGCCGGC
>DATHPI010000284.1:0-3685 GCA_035484035.1 Chthoniobacterales bacterium | reverse complement strand
GATTATTTGCTCATTTCACGCAGCCGAATAAGATCCTAATCCCCGCGTCTGTCGTCCATCTTCTGTCTTATACCAGTGGCCGAGCGTATCGTGGTCGCCACTCGAACGAACTGATTTTGGGGTGTGACGCCGCAGGCGAGTTCGATGCGGAAAGCCCCGGCTCAGGCGGAGCTTCGCCCTACCTGCGCCGACATTTCGTAAAAATATACTTACAAAATATAATTTAGTTATATATGTGTATTTTCCGTTGCATGACCAAGCCTCAGCAAAAATCTCTCTCTTCCTCCCACGAGTTCCTCTATCAACAAGCGTGCACCCGGGTGACGCCTTTGTTGCGGGAACCGTCCGGGCACCTCGCCGAAAAGTGGACCGAACTCGAATGGCAAGCCATGTGGTATTCCGGAGCTTTTGGCACCGCTTTCCGCACGGTAACCGGTTCCCTGGTCGAGATCATTCAATTTGGATTTTGGAATCGGGAACCGGGTCCCGATTTTGTTCATGCTTCCCTCCGGGTGGATGGGGATCAAGTCCTGGAAGGCGATATTGAATTGGACATGCACGTCGCAGACTGGGACCGGCACGGTCATTCGCAGAATCCGGCCTTTGATCGAGTGGTCCTTCATTTGTTCCTTCACAAAGGCGGCGCCAGTCATTTCACGCGGACCACTCTGAATCGCGAAGTCATCCAGGTTCATCTACAAAGCGAAATTGACCTCCTGCAGATCCAACCCCCTCCAATTGCTCATCCGGGCCGTTGTTGCGCTCCGCTTGCACAGTTGCCGGCGGGGACGATCGATACTCTGATCGAAACGGCTGCGCGCGTCCGGATGCAGAGGAAGGCGGATCAGTTCCATCGGGCAGCGATCGTTCATGGCATGGACGAAGCCCTCTTCCAGTCGTTCGCCGTCGCGCTCGGATACAAGCTGAACAAGATTCCATTTTTGGTGCTGGCTCAGCGAGCCAAACTCCAGCTGCTTCGTGGCCAGGGGCCTGCCGCGGAAAGTCTCCTCTTCGGCGTCGCGGGCTTCCTGGAGGACCGCGAACTCAACCAGGCCAGCACCGTCGATCGAGATTATTGGCGCCACCTTTGGGAGCACTGGTGGCAACGCCGGAGCCAATTTGCCCACCTTATCCTTGACCAGCGTCTTTGGCGATTCGGCATGACCCGGCCGAGCAATCATCCCCATCGGCGTCTCGGTGCGCTCGCCGAATTGGTCCGCCGCTGGAAGGAGGTTCGATTGTTATCCCCTGGACTCAAAGAAGTCGCGGAATGGATCAGCGGACTATCCCATCCATTCTGGGATCACCATTTCACCCTCACCTCCCGACCCACTGAGCGGCCCTTCCATCTGCTCGGCCAAACCCGGATCAACGAGATATTGGCAAACGTCATTCATCCGATGCTGGTCGCTAAGAATCAGGCCGACTGGGAATCGTACAAAGGAATCCGGGCCGAGTTAAGCAATCGACGACTGGCGATCGTCTCCAAGCGGCTCTTCGGCGAGACCGATCGCGCTCGCGAACATCTCCGCTTTCTTTATCAACAGCAGGGACTCCTGCAGATCTTCGAGGATTTTTGCCTGGCAGATACCACCAACTGCGCCGGTTGTCAGTTCCCCGAAATGATCGCCAAACTGTCCGGTTAAGACCCGCCAACATCGAGTTTCTCGATGTTGGCGACCGAGGACGGTGTGCTGATTGATCCTCAAACAAAACGGAAGTATAAACCAACTGACAAAGACAACGAATGAACGAACAAATCAGAGCGCGAATCGAAGCGAAGCCATTCAGGAAGTTTTCCATCGAAGTGACCAATGGCCGCTCGATTGATGTTCCGCATCCGGATTATGTGATCGTTGGCAAGTTTGCGGTCACAATAGAGGACGACGAGGGCGTTGTCCGCATCTTGGGGTATCGCAACATCAGTGGCTTGACCGTTCCGACTGGGTAAACCCGAGGAGGGAACCACCCGCGAAGGCGTCAGGACACGGCAATCGGCAGCCTTCGTGAATGCAGTTCTTGGAAAGTACGAATGAGTGAATATAACCTGAACGGTAAGGTGGCAGTCATCACAGGGGCCAGTAAAGGACTGGGCAAAGCAATGGCCTTGGCGCTAGGTGCTGCGGGCGCGAGCATTGCGCTCGCAGCACGAGGCGTCGAGCAGTTAAACGAAGTGAAACAGGCGGTGGAGAACCTGGGCGGCAGGGCGCAAGTCTTTCAGGCAGATCTCGTCGAGGAAGAGCAGGTCCGCAAACTCGAACACGACGTGATGGAAGCCTTCGAAGGCGTCCACATCCTGATCAACAACGCGGGTATCAATCTTCGGAAGCAGTTAGTCGACTTCACGATAGAAGAATGGCGGCGCGTTCTCGATAGCAACCTGACGAGCGTCTTCCTGATGTGCCGGTCGTTTGTACCTCATATGAAAGGCAAAGGTTATGGCCGCGTGATCAATATGGCGTCGATGATGAGCCGGGTTTCGCTGCCGGGTCGCTCCGCCTACTCGGCAAGCAAGACGGCGTTGCTCGGCTTAACGCGCGCACTTGCGTTGGAACTCGCTGACGACAGTATTACGGTCAACGCCATAAGTCCCGGGCCCTTCGCCACGGAGATGAACACCGCACTCATCGAGGACCCGGAGCTCAACCAGCAATTCATTTCAAAAATCCCGCTTGGCCGCTGGGGACGGGTGGAGGAAATTGGTCGCCTTGCTCTCTACCTCTGCTCCGAGGATGCGGCCTTCATCACAGGAACGGATATTCTCATCGATGGTGGCTGGACGGCCCAGTAACCCCCAACGGCTATTTGCGATGCCCGGCTCAGGTAGGGTGAAGCTCCGTCTGAGGTAGGGTGAGGCTCCGTCCGAACCGGGGCTTCCCGCGTTGCCTCGCCCAAGGAGAACGGGTCGGCGGGTCGGCGTAGGGGAAGCGTTGGCGCGTTAGCGTTTATCGGCGCATCGGGTACGGGCGGGACTGCAACGTCACCCCCTACGGAATTGCCCGATTAATCTACAAAGGAATCGTGCGGGTCCCTCCTCACCCTATCGAGCTTCGCCCTAGCTCCGCCGGGGCTTCGCGCGTCATTTCTAAATTCAGCACCGTTATCGGGTGGCGGGGTGAGGCGACGATGTTGCATAGTCAAAAGAAAAAATCCGATTGATGCATTTGCATGTCACACATGATTCGGAGGCGGGCAGCACAAGAAGAATTGCGCGACTCGGGAATGTACCCGGCGAAAAAGAGGTAGAGATATTCTTTGATATGGAGGGGGTAACTGTGGGTCCGCCTGCCGTTCTGGGTGGCTTCGTTTTTGGCGTGATCTTCTATGCCATGCGCCTCGGAGAGGATCTGCGGGTGGGCGGTCCTATGACTGGGCGATGCCATGTCGCTGGAGGAGGCGCTTGCGGGTGGGCTTACCACCAAGGCACTCCAATTGTGGCAGGCGCGCGCCTTGTTAAAGGAAGAGCTTCGAAGCCGCGTCACGACCTGGCACCGGGATGAAGAGATCCGTTTCGTAAAACTTGGATGCCGGGTTCGTGCTGGCGTGCATCATCAGCAAAGTATACCGACTACGGCGTATTCGATTGATGCGAAGGTTGCGGCTCTGGAAACCGCTTTCGACCTGCTCAAAAGCCAGAAAATAGTTCAGGAAAACGAGATCAGGAAACTCAAAGCGCAAATGCTGG
>DATHPI010000283.1:0-9198 GCA_035484035.1 Chthoniobacterales bacterium | reverse complement strand
CCGAGCGAAAGATGAAATAATTTCCGAGTCGCTGCCGGTCGCCAGGTGATGCAGGATGTCAGTGGCTCTGCGGAAAGCCTCCGCTGCAAGGGCGCCCAGAAAACCGATCAGCGCCGCCCAGATCAGCATGAACTGCCGCTCGCCAATCAGGAAATGATCAAGCAGCCAGAGCTTAACCTTCAGGAACTGACGGAGCAGTGCAGATACGTATTTTTGCTGCGGCTGTTTTCCGGTGTTGTCCATACCTCTTTTTTCAAGCTGTGCGAGTCGGTGCAACTGGGCAAAATGGATGTTATTTCGATGACCGGACATTTGTATATGATGAATTGGAAAATCCTGCCGTTGCTCGCTTGCGCAGTGAGCTTGTCATTTCCTTTGACCACCCTCGCTCAGAGGAAGCCGAAGATAATCATGGTGACCCACGGACAGGCGGCGGATTCGTTTTGGCTGATTGTGCAGAACGGCGCCGATGCCGCTGCCGAGGAAACAAACAGTGACCTGGAATACCGCTCCCCTCAGAATTTCGATTTGGCGGCCATGGCACAGCTAATCGACGCCGCCGTTGCCTCCAGACCTGACGGTTTGATTGTAACGATACCGGACGCCGCGGTTTTGAGTCGATCGATTCAGGCCGCAGTAGCTGCGAAAATCCCGGTCATTTCCATCAATTCGGGATTGGAAGTCTCAAAACGGCTCGGATGCCTGATGCACATCGGCCAGCTGGATGAGCCGGCCGGAAAGAAAGCCGGAGAACGCATGAAGGCCTCGGGAGTGAAGAATGCGGTGATCCTCGATCAGGAAATCGGAAATGTGGCACTGGATCAACGGATCAAAGGATTCCGGGAAGGATTCGAGGGTCCTTTTCATCATGTTCAGGTTCTCCCGGTCACGATGGATTTCAAAGGGTGCCAGGATACTGTCGGCAATTACTTAACGGAATATCCCAGCATCGACGGAATAGTCGCCTTGGGGCCGATTGTCGCTGAGCCCGCCTTGCAAGCGGTCGAGCAAGCTGAGAAAACAGGCAAGATCAAAGTTTGTACCTTCGATATTTCGCCCGCGATTGTCGCCGCGTTGGTGAAAAAAGAGGTTGAGTTTGCGGTCGACCAGCAAGAATGGCTGCAGGGTTATCTGCCGGTCGTATTTTTGGCTAACTACGTGAGATATGGATCTATCCTCCAGAACGATTTGATCCTGACAGGACCGAGTTTCGTGACTCCAGAAAACGCTCAAAAAGTGGTTAATCTCCTCAGCCTGGGGTTTCATTAAGAGCGGGATGGAGAGATGGAGAGATGGGGCACTGGAGTATTGGAGTATTGGAGTGTTGGAGTTAAATCAGAGCGAGAAAAGCTGGGAATGCGCCAAAGAAGGGTCTGAAGTAGAGTCTCCATCGCGGAAGTTCCTCCACTGAGAACTGGCAACTGACACTGGCAACTCTACGACGTCCCCCCACTGAGAACTGGCAACTGGCACTGACAACTCTATGACTTCCGAAACCGAGCAGTACGAACGCATCCCAACGGCTGTATTTCAAAGCTCCGATGAGGCTGTACGTCTGGTAGCCGCTTCCATCGCGCGGCTAATTCGCGGGCGTCAGGACGAGGGCAGGAACGCTGTGCTTGGGCTCGCTACCGGCTCAACTCCGGTCAAGCTTTACAAAGAACTGATTAGATGGCACCGCGAAGAGGGCCTTTCCTTCCGCAACGTTGTCACCTTCAACCTCGACGAATACTACGGGCTGCCACCGCAGCACCCGGAGAGTTACCGCCACTTTATGGAGGTACAGCTTTTCAATTACATTGACGTTCCAGAAGAGAATATCCATGTGCCGGATGGTCGCATCGCACGTTCGGAAGTCTTTGCCTACTGTCAGGAGTATGAGCGGAAGATCTTGGCTGCCGGAGAAGTCGATGTCCAGATTCTCGGCATCGGGAGGACCGGCCACATTGGGTTCAACGAACCCGGCTCCGGGATCGATTCCCGAACCAGAATGGTTGCCCTCGACCGGTTAACTCGGCGAGATGCCGCTCGAGATTTTCGCGGTGAAGAAAATGTTCCCGCTTACGCGATCACTATGGGCGTTGGAACGATCTTACAAGCGAAAGAACTTGTGTTGTTGGCCTGGGGCGAATCCAAAGCCGCGATTCTTCGGGTGGCGATCGAAGGACCTCAGACTGATGCTGTTCCGGCGAGCTTTCTGCAGCGCCATCCAAATTGCAGATGCTATATCGACCAAGCAGCCGCCCAAGAACTGACTCGATTTAAGTTTCCCTGGAAAGTGGGTTCCGTTGCTTGGAACCCTCAGCTTATCCGCAAATCGGTCGTTTCTTTGGCCAGCGATTTGAAAAAACCGGTCTTAAGGTTGCGAGACGAAGACTACGCTGAACATGGTTTGGCCGCGCTCCTTCTCGAGACCGGCTCGGCCTACGGCCTTAACATTCGCATCTTCAACGAACTTCAGCACACTATCACTGGTTGGCCAGGTGGGAAGCCGAATGCAGACGACTCTAACCGGCCTGTTCCAGCGGATCCGGCCCAGAAAAGGGTCCTGGTCTTCGGACCGGAACCATTGGATGCCGAGTTGGGAATGGCAGGGACGCTTCACCGACTGAGCCGTCACGGCCATGAGGTAACCTTTGCTTACCTGACTTCCGGCAACCTTGGCGTGCCTGACAACGAAGCCAGAATGGCGATAAGTCTTCTCAATGAGTTGAGGATCGATCGTCCGGCAGATACCCAAGGGCAGGATCGGCTGGATCAATTGGCAGATGAACTTGAAAAGAAGGCTCCGTTCGACGAGGACAGTCACAACTTGCGCCAGTTCAAGGGCCTCATACGAAAGGCCGAAGCACGCGCCTCCTGCCAGGTCCTGGGGCTCGACATCGCGAAGGTGCTCTTCCTGAATCTTCCTTTTTACGAAAAAGGCCGTTATCGGCAGTTCAACTCCACTGACGAGGATGTCAGCAAGATCAGGCAATTGTGCCAAGGAATTAAACCTCATCAGATCTACGTCACCGGGTCCGGCGCCGAACCAGGCAGTGTCTCTGGGATTTCGTTCCGTCTAGTCATCTCAGCCTTGGAGGAGTGCGTTTCTGAAGCCTGGATGAAAGCCTGCCAAATCTGGATGTACGCGTCCAGTGAGCAGCCCTGGTCACCTCATGAAATTAATATGGCCGTACCTTTAAGCCCGGCGGAGTTGGCGGTGAAGTTGGACTGTCTTTACCACCATCGGTCGCAGCGAAGCCAAACTCCGTTCCTCGGGTCCCAGACCGGTGAGAGCTGGCAGCAAGCGGAAAACAATAATCGGGCCACCGCACAACACTACGATCGCCTCGGTTTGCCAGAGTACGAAGCGATGGAGTCTTTCCGACGACAGAAGGAATCAGAGTCGCGCGGGTAGCGGTAGGCTTTGGGTCGGTAGGGGTTAAGGTTCCGTCCGAACCGGGTTTTACGGTCTCGTCCTCGTGCTCGATTGTTTCCCTGCCGGGCAGAACGAGGACGAGGACGATTAGGAAAAATCCCGCCGCCTTCTTTATCGTGCTCGTCCTCGTCGTCGTGCTCGATTGTTTCCCCGTCGGGCAGAACGAGGACGAGGAGGAGTAGGAGTACGAGCGGACGACCACGAGGACGTGGACGAAAGTGGGCAAACCCCGGTTCGGACGGAGCCTCACCCTACCTCACGAGCCTGAGCACTCCTGAAGTCTCCGAGCTCGAGCCTTTCGAAACTGTCGAGGAATTTCACTCGGAATGTCCCAGCTCCTTCAGTTTGAGCACGTTTAGCCGCCCATTCTCCAGCCACACCGATGAACGCCATCGCGTGAATAGAGGCCACCAGAGGAATCGGCTGCACGGCCAGAAATGCCGCCACGATCGAGGTGGCGACACAGCCCATGCCCGTGACGCGTGTCATCATGGAATGGCCGTTTGCGATCGAGAAAACCCTTTCTCCATCCGAGGCGTAGTCGATTTTTCCTGTTCCAACCACTCCGCAACCTATCTGTCGCGCTGCCTTGCGCACGATTTCTCCCGGTTCTTGGAGGTCGACGCTCGAGTCAACGCCTTTGCCTTCCCATTCCATTCCAGCCAACACTGAGATTTCGGCCAGATTTCCACGAACGATCGTCGGAACGCCGGTCTGCAGGAGTTGTTCGATCAGGGTCCGGCGCAGCTTGGTGGCCCCGATGGCCACAGGGTCAAGGGCCACCGGTCTCCCGAGTTCTCGCGCTGCCCTGATCGCCGTTCGCATCGCTTCCATGGATTGAGGATTTGGTGTGCCGATGTTGATGTTGAGCGCGTTCGAGACGGCGACTAGCTCCTCAGTTTCGTCCACGCAATCCGACATGATCGGTGACGCACCCACTGCGAGAAGTGCGTTTGCCGTGAAATCCTGGACTACGGAATTGGTGATGTTGTGAACGAGGGGAATCATCGAACGAATCTTCTGCAGATCCGCCCATATGGAGTAGGCTGAAATTTCTATGTCGGTGGCCATCACAGGTAGCCTTCACCCGCTTGACATGCATGTCCATGTCTTAGGAAATGGAAAGTCAGGCTCCGGTTGCCGAATTACGCCGCGCTGGTGGCAGCGGCCTTTCCTCGATTTAATGGCCGCGGACGTCGGCCTCAAGACCTCTCCGGGTGATCCAGCGTTGGATCAACTCTATGTCGAAAGACTGCTCAGCTGGATTCAAGAATCCACGATTGCGCAGGCGGTGATTCTCGCTTGTGACGATCTCTATGACGAGACCGGTCATCCATTTCCAGGTCTGTCCGGCCTTTTTGTGCCGAACGATTATGTCCTGGAGCTTTCCAGACGTCACCCGGAATTTCTACCGGCGGTCTCGATTCACCCGGCGCGGTCGGATGCCATCGCTGAACTGGAACGTTGCGCGGCTGCCGGTGCCGTCCTGATGAAACTCCTGCCTTGTGTGCAAGCCGTCGATTGTAACCGCCAGATTTATAAACCGTTCTGGGAGAGGATGGCTCGATTGAATCTCCCGCTCTTGGCCCATACCGGAGGTGAGTTCTCTTTACCCACCCACCGCCGAGACCTCCAAAGCGTTGAGACCCTCCGGCTACCCCTTCAATCCGGAGTCACCGTCATCGCTGCCCATTGCGGAGCTCCAGCTTTGCCATGGGATCGGGATTATTTCGATCAGTTTGACCAGATGCGAAAATCTTTTCCCAATCTGTACGGGGATCTTTCCGCGCTCTCGCAGATCACTCATCTCCGGACGCTTGACCGGCTTCGAGAAGATCCCCGCCAGATTCTATTCGGAAGTGACTACCCTGTCGTCAGTACCGCTTTTTGGTCCCGGCGCAAAGGGTGGATCACCAAAGCCACTTACCAGCGGATTCGTTCGATTCGTAATCCGCTGGAGAAAAAGTTTCAGCTCACCGTCGCACTCGGCTTTCCGGACCGGATCTTTACTGATTTTCGGGCGCTGGCGGCCACTCCTTTCAGTGCTGGATGAGCTCGATTTCGTAGCCTTCCGGCGCATCGATAAAAGCGATAATACTTCCGCCGCTAGTCTTAGTCGGACCATCGGAAAGCGGATAACCTTTTTTGGCGGCTTGCTCGGCGAATGCTTCGAGGTCATCCACCTCGAACGCGAGGTGCGTGATGTCGAAACCAACATTAACAGGACCGCTCTCATCGAACTTGCAAATCTCAATCTCTTCTTCACTGCCAGGAGCCTTGAAGAAGACCAGTTCCGAGCCGCGAGGGGACTTTGAACGTTGAGTTTCTTCCAAGCCAAGTACGTCCTTATAAAAGTGAACAGTCTTTTCCAGGTCAGAGACCCGGAAACGGGTGTGGAGGAGCTTGCTAACCATAGGCTCCAAACTGCCACACATGAATCGCGCCAGCCATTAAGACATGATAAAATTCGACGAAGGCGAATTTTGGGATTTGTGAGTCGGGCTTGATTTGTGTCAGTCTCCTCATTCCTATGCTCTACATCGGCATCGATAGCGGCACGCAAAGCACTAAGTCCATCGTCGTTGATCTCGAGACAGGTGGAATTCTGGCGACTTCGCAACAAAATTACGATTTGCTCCCCGGGCTGCCCGATGGGCATATGGAGCAGGATCCCAGAGCCTGGATCGACGCAGTTGACAAGACGATTCAAGCTTGTCTCAAGCAAATCGGTGAACGAAAAGACCAGATCCGCGCCATCGGAGTGAGCGGTCAGCAGCATGGCCTTGTGGTCCTGAACTCGGCCAGTCAAGTCATTCGACCAGCCAAACTCTGGTGTGACACCTCGACTTCGGAACAATGCAAAGAGATCATCGACGAATTCGGAGGCGAAACGGCGCTGATCAAGCTCATCGGCAACACGATGTTGCCAGGCTGGACCGCTCCCAAAATTCTTTGGTTGAAACAGCGCGAGCCCGAAAATTTCGAAGCCATCGATACGATCCTTTTACCTCATGATTACATCAACTTCTGGTTGTCCGGGGAAAAGCGTATGGAATATGGCGACGCCTCCGGGACCGGCTTACTTGACATCAAGACACGCCAATGGTGCGAACCGGTCATCGGGTTCATCGACGAAGCGCTACTCGAAAAATTGCCGCCCGTCGGTTCCTCGCGCCAAGCGGTCGGTTTGCTTCGAGAAAATTTGCGGACAAAATGGGGGCTGAAGAACAGTCCAATCATCTCCGCCGGCGGCGGCGATAACATGATGGGTGCCATCGGTACTGGTAACGTCAGTGCCGGAGTAGTGACCGTGAGTCTCGGCACTTCGGGAACCGTCTATGCCTACTCGCCCGAGCCGGTGGTCGATCCTCAAGGGGAAGTGGCCGCTTTTTGCGACAGCACAGATAAATGGCTCCCGCTGGTTTGCACAATGAACGTCACCGTCGCAACCGAGCATATTCGTAAAATGTTTGGTTGGGACCATGCCCAGCTGGACTCCACCGTGGCAGGAGCGCCTCCCGGTGCGGGAGGGATCATTTTTCTGCCCTATCTCGTCGGTGAACGGACGCCGAATCTTCCGAACGGTGTTGGAGTTTTTCACGGCCTCACCACTGCGAACATGACACCTGCCAACCTCGCCAGAGCGACCATGGAAGGAGTGACCTTGGGATTGGCCTATGGTTTGAATCGGTTCCGCTCTTTAGGGATCAAGCCGTCCGAGATCCGCCTGACGGGAGGAGGCAGTAAAAGCCGGATCTGGCGGCAGATCTGTGCGGACATCTTCCGAATTCCGGTCGTTTGTCTGGCGACCGCCGAAGGAGCTGCTCTCGGTGCGGCCATGCACGGAGCCTGGGTAGATCGTCTAGTGAACAACAAGTCCGCCAACCTTGTGCAACTCCTCGACGCAGTGGTCAAGCTCGATGAGTCGTCGCGCGCCGTGCCTGCGCCTGCCACAGCCGCTCTTTATCAGGATGCCTTCAGCCGCTTCAAAGGCCTGACTCAACGCCTGGCGAGCGGGGGATTCCTCTAAGGAAGTGTCAGTGCCAGTGTCAGTGTCAGGGGGAGTTGTTGCTCGGGGCTTTTATTCGTTGCGGACGTTCATCTTTTCAGCTTCGTGTAGTATCCTAGGCGCTAGGCAAAACTCCGGATCATGATTTTAACTGACACTGACACTGGCACTGACACTGTCCGATGAAACTCGTCATCGCCGGGACTGGGGCCAGCGGCGCGATCTATTTGCAGCGCTTGTTGACACAAATCGACTGCGTTCGAAACGAGATTCATTTGGTGCTGAGCCCTTTTGCTAGGCAAGTGATTCGGGAAGAATTGGGCGAACTGCAGGTGCCTGCCGGCGTCCACGAGCACAATGATCGCAGCATGAATGTGCCATTCGCGAGCGGCTCAACCTATTTTGACGCCATGGTCATCGTCCCCTGCACCATGGGGACCCTCGGACGCATCGCAGCCGGTACCAGCGATTCATCGATTCTCCGGGCCGCCGACGTTTTCCTCAAGGAAAGGCGAAAGCTGATTTTGGTGCCGCGGGAAACTCCCTGGAATCTGATTCATATCCGCAATTGTGCGACCCTGCTCGAGGCTGGTGCCACTATTATGCCGGCAGCCCCCTCCTTCTACAGCAGGCCGGCATCCCTCGAGGAGCTCGCTGATACCATCGTTCATCGTATTCTTGACCAGGTTGGCCTTCCCTCTCCCAAAGCCTTCCGCTGGTTCGAGTCCGGTGAATAGCTCTCTCCAATGTCTCCAATCGTGCTCGTGCTCGTTCTCGTCCTTGCCATCGATTTGACGAGGACCGATGCGGTGACGATTAAGCCGACCCGTCCCCCGCTCGGCGCCCGCATCAAAATGACAAAAATCGAAATAATTCCCAAAATCCAGTTGCACGCTTTCAAAAGATCGCTAATCTCTGCGGCCCGACCCAATAAGTCGGGCGGCTCGGAGGACGAGGTGAACGAAATTTTGCAAAATTTGCGTTGACCAGAAACTCTGAGCAGGTATAGGTAAAATCCGCTGATGATATCAGCGGCGCCGGTCGAAAGACCGGAACGGTTCTTATAAGTTTTGGGACTTCAAATTGGCTCAATTTTGTCCCGGTTGAATTGAGAGAAGCAGTACCAGTTTAGCCGGAATCCAAGTTGAGTTTTTTTGTCGCCTGAAACGAAAGAGAACCCCGTTCATTGAAAGTTTGGTTCTGAGATTTTCCAAAACCTCAGAATGGTATGTCAGCAAAAATTGTGTTGTGCGTTATACGTCAGATTCTTTTGAATCTTATATTTTGTAATGACCGACAAATCTTGCTCTTTCTCTGGTGTGTACCGGAAAAAGAGATCAAGAACTTACAGGTCAGAATTTTTATCCCCGACAATCAGTTGAACTGAAAATTGGGGTACATAAAAACTTTCTACGGAGAGTTTGATTCTGGCTCAGAACGAACGCTGGCGGCGTGGATAAGACATGCAAGTCGAACGGGTTTAGTTTCGGAGCAATTCGGAACTAGGCCAGTGGCGAACGGGTGCGTAACACGTGAGTCATCTGCCTGAAAGTGGGGGATAGCTCGCCGAAAGGCGAATTAATACCGCATATGGTTGCAAGACCAAAGCCGGGGCAACCTGGCGCTTTTAGAGGAACTCGCGGCCTATCAGCTTGTTGGTGAGGTAACGGCTTACCAAGGCTTCGACGGGTAGCTGGTCTGAGAGGACGACCAGCCACACTGGAACTGAGACACGGTCCAGACACCTACGGGTGGCAGCAGTCGAGAA
>DATHPI010000282.1:0-7968 GCA_035484035.1 Chthoniobacterales bacterium | reverse complement strand
ATTCGCGCAGTTCTCGCCCTGAAGCTGCCGCGTCATTAAAACCGATCCCCGTATCCTCTGGTCCCCCCTTTGTGACCTCCGTGACCTCTGTGCGATGCTTTCCCGATTTGCGCAGTTCTCGCCCTGAAGCCACCGTGTCATTAAAACCGATCCCCGTATGCTCTGATTCTTCCCCCTTCGTGACCTCCGTGACCTCTGTGCGATGCTTTCCCGATTCGCGCAGTTCTCACCCTGAAGCCACCGTGTCATTAAAACCGATCCCCGTATCCTCTGATTCTTCCCCCTTTGTGACCTCCGTGACCTCTGTGCGATGCTTTTCCCGATTCGCGCAGTTCTCGCCCTGAAGCCGCCGTGTCGCCGAACGCATTCCCTGTCCGTGGCCTCTTGTTCCCCTCCGTGACCTCTGGTTCCCTCTGTGGCCTCTTGTTCCCCTCCAAAATGCCGCCAAACAATGGCAACCCAGGGGAAGCGGCGAAACGGCCGAAATGCGAACCTTGCATCCATGATGGAACCCTTTGACCGGCCCTCAAACGAAGGCTCGCCCAACGCAGAAGAAGCCTGTGGCAGAGACGCGAAATGCAAATTCTGCGCGACCCTCCACCGAGCACGGGAACTAGAGCTTTTTGATCCGTTGCCGGAGTTGTGCAGCCCCCTCACCCCGGGCGTGCAACTCGTGAATCTTAGCTCTAGCGATCACGGGCAAATCCTGCATGTCCATCTTGGCCGGCATTGGAAACGAATGTTCGAGCAGCTCCCGCTCATCGGCGAAGGGCTGGTGATGACGCGCAACGAGGCCGCCATCCTCGGACGTCGAATGATCTTTCCGGAGCTAGCCTTCACCACCCGGGGAACCAAGGGTGCCAGCGGGCAAGGCGGACTCTGGTTCGACTTCCGGGCGCTCGGCGCGGCACGCGCGGTGCATCTGCGGTGCGAGTCAGGTCACATCTTCGGTATCGAGTTTGCCGACGCTGCCGGGGCCACGATTCATCGCTTCACCGCGACGAAGGCGAGCAACCTCGACAATTTTCTCGGCTGGGTGCGATTACACCAAGCGTGTTCGGGTCGTGGCAGTGCCGCGGGAGAGCCAGGAAGACGGAGCGACGGACCGGCCAGCGGCGGCGGCGCGTTAGTCTCCCTCTTCGCCGCCTGCCGCGAACAGCGACTGAGGGTACTAGCAACCGTCCACACCAGCGCAGTCGTACAGCGCGCCCACTTCATTCCCCGATCGCTCCAGGCCGTGGAAGACTGGTGGTTCGTGTCAGACGATTTGGTCGGCCTCCATTTTTGCACCGCGCAGCTCACACACGCTAGAATTGACAAACGAGTTAACGGGCTGGAGCCGCGCTTGCTGTTTCACAGCCACCCGGAAACTCCTGAACCGGCGCTTGTTCTCGAATTGAGCGACGAAACGCAGGCCGTCACCTGGTGCGAGCTTCTCCATTGCATTGCTTAGTTAGCGCTTGAAATACATATTACCCATTCGGGGTAATATCCCCTTTTTATCTTGTCTGCTACCAGGAGTTCACCCATTAGTTAGCTCCTATCGAGGGGGGTGTACACTCGCAAGGCGGGAGGGGTTCTCGCACTCGTACGGCACAAGCCCTGTGACTAACTGGAGCCTGAAAAAATGAAGAAGTTGATCTTGATCCTAATGACCCTGAGTCTCTTCGAAATGGCTTCCACCCGAGCCGGCACCGTTTATCATAACAACTATCATGGGACTTATTATCATGGCGGACGCGGGTACTACGGACATGGGAACCAACGCTATTACGGAGGAGGTTACTATCACGGACGCTATTATAACCCTGGTTATTACCCTGGGAACTACCCTTTCTTCGGAGGAGTTCCAGTTCCGTTCGTTCCCTTTGTTCCTTTTGTTCCACTCCCAGGCTTTTAACTGATCTTTGCTGCCAGGCGCGCGCGATTGAAACGTTCCAGGGTTTCAAGACGTTCCGCCGCGTGATCGACCACTGGATTCGGATAACCCTGAGCGAGGCGCTCGGCCGGCGGTTGTGTAAACCGCTTCGGATCCACCTCTCTCAACTCTTCTACCCACCTCTTGATGTATTGGCCGGCGGGATCGTAACTCTTGGTTTGGTTCCAAGGATTTTGAATTCGGAAGTATGGCGCGGCATCCGCTCCGGTTCCTGCACACCATTGCCAACCGCCGTTGTTGGCTGCGATATCGCCATCCACTAATTTCTGCATAAAATACTGCTCTCCTTTTCTCCAGTGAATGTGGAGATCCTTGGTCAGGAACATGGCGACGATCATCCTGACTCGATTGTGCATGAAACCGGTGGCGTTTAACTCTCTCATACCGGCGTCGACAATCGGGAACCCCGTCTTACCTTCGCACCAGCGTTGAAAAACTGAGTCGTTTTCGTCCCATTGCAAGGAGAGGAACAGGTCACTAAAATCGCGATCCATGACCGTCGGAAAATGGGCGAGGATCTGCATGTAGAACTCGCGCCAAATTAATTCGTTCACGTAGGAATAGATGCTTTGGCGTGCGGTGGCAGTCAGCGCTTTACCGGCCTCTAAACAACTGAAAAAGATCTGGCGTGGTGAAAGCGTGCCGAATCGAAGATCCTGAGAGAGCCGGGAAGTCATTTGTTCTCCCGGAAGGTTTCGCATCTTCCGGTAAGTCGTCATCGGGCCATTCAAGAAATTTGCCAGGCGTTCCCGTGCTGCCTTTTCGCCGGCTCCAACTATTTTAGCTTCCGAAGTCAGTCTCCAATATTCCAAAGTCGGCAGAGGCAGACTGGAGACCTTCGAGGGCACTCGCAGGCTGCGAATTCTTGGTGAAAGCGAGGGCTTTTCCTGTTGATGCCATGCCTTCGCGTAGGGCGTAAAAACACGGAACGGATGACCTTCTTGGGTCAGGACCTCATTCGGTTCAGTTAGAGTGATATCTTTATAGCTGAGGATCCGCACTTGGAGTTTGGAGCCCGCCTTTTCCAGTTCCCCCTGAACCCTCACACTATAAGGATCTGTCCCTCGATTAAAATAAATCGCCTCCGCGCGAGTCTCGTGAACGAGTTCTTCTATGACCTGGACCGGATCACCAGCACGCAAGATAAGGCGGCCGCCGATGGCATCCAGATTCTGGGACAGAGACTGTAAACATCCGCATAAAAACTCCTGGCGGTTGGGGCCCGTCCATGGGTGATCACCTTTCCACCGGGAAAGTATAAAGACGGGAATGATCTCGTCGGATTGCTGACAAGCGTGCGAAAGAGCAGTGTTGTCTGTGACACGCAAGTCGCGCCGGAACCAGTGAATGGACCGTCTCATTGCAGGAGAGTTCTCAGTGACAGTGGTCAGTTGCCAGTGGCAGTGGATGCCTTATTGATCTCCAACCCGCTGGAGGGGCGCTATTCATCGGGGTTTTGCTTTCTTCATTACCTTCTGTTAAGGCGATCTGCGTTTCGGATTAAGAACTCGGTGTTTAGTTCGGTCGCTCTGCTTCATACATGAACTTCGGTGGTCACCATTGCAGCCAAGGCGGTAATCCGGTCTTGCCGAGCCGGCACGGGGAGAGCGTTGCGAGGAAAACACTGCTATGTCGTGTCGAGCATCATAACCTCCAAAAACTGGCATCGCGGATGATATCATGTGAAGATGTTCGATTCGTTTACGTCGTTCATGGTCTCCTGGATGCGTTTAGACCCAAATCCTTTGGAAATGAAAGAGCACTTATTCACCTCGGAACTTTGGCTCCCTCCTCCCCCTGCGGAGATTTTCCCCTTTTTCGCCGACGCCAAAAACCTGGGAACGGTGACACCCCCGTGGCTCCATTTCGAAATTCTCACGCCGGGTCACATTGAAATGCGGGTTGGGACACTCATCGACTACCGGATCAGGATTCACGGGATTCCTGTGCGATGGCAAACAAAGATAACCGTCTGGGAACCTCCATACCGGTTTGTCGACGAACAGATCAAAGGTCCGTATCGGCGGTGGATTCACGAACACCGTTTCGAAAAGAGCGGTGAAGGTACTCTTTGCTCCGATCGAGTTCGCTATTCCATTCTGGGAGGTTGGATAATACAGCAAATTTTCGTGCAACGTGACGTAAGACAGATCTTCGCTTTTCGCGAGACGAAGCTCACCGAGATTTTCAATCCGGGCCATCTGCAGCCCGGTGCCAGGTGACTGCGGGCTGGGTTGAGCTGGAAGTTACTCCGATCGGGTAATTGTCAGGCAAGGGATCCGGGTGGATACGTAAGGTTCCGAAAGAACCCCTTTCGAACCAACCCATTTTTAAGATCAAGACCAACCAACCATGAACCCACGTAAGATATTCCACGACAGCGTCGTAGAGCTTCCAGAACAGGCAGGAGTGACCGCTACGGGCCTGAAAGTCAACGCGGCAAGACCGGATCACGGCGATACAAAGATGACAATCAGCTTTTCGCTGGCGATCCCTCAGGATGCGCATGACGAACTGGAGGCTGCGGTAGCCAAGGGCGAGGTCGTTTCGCTCGATGATCTAAATACAAAATACGCGGTTCCGGCAATAGATGTCGATCCGCTGATCACCTGGCTAAAGGCTCAGGGGTACGAGATAGTGCGCGTTTCAAAGGACGGCACCAGCGTCTATGCCCGCGCCACCGCGACCCAAATCGAGCAGAGCCTTGGAGTCCAAATGGTTCGTGTCACCAAGGATGGCATCACCTACACCGCGGCGAGAAACGCGCCAAGCCTGCCGGCAGAGATCGCCGATAGCGTTCACGCGATCATCGGATTGCAGCCATATCGCCATGCGCAAAAGCAGTACCGGCGGGTTACCCCGAAAAACCGCTACGGAGGATCGCCGAACGGAAAGGCGTTTGCGGCTGCCGCCCCTGCACCGAACGTCGCAAATGCACCGCCGTACCTGGTGAGCGAGGTGCTCAAAGCCTACAACGCCGACGGTCTGCCGGTCACCGGAAAGGGCCAAGTGATCGCGATCCTGATCGACACCTTTCCAGCCGATGATGACCTGGTGGCGTTTTGGAAGCGCAACAATGTCTCCACCACGCTGGCCCAGATCGAAAAAATCAATGTCGACGGCGGACCGCTGCCCGCGACGGAAGGCGAAGAGACGCTGGACGTCGAGTGGTCGAGCGGGATAGCACCTGGGGCGACGGTGCGAGTTTATGCCAGCGGATCGCTTGATTTCGCAGCTCTAGATCGAGCACTGGATACCATTTTAAGTGATCTTTCCACGCAACCCGGGATGCGGCAACTGTCCGTGAGCTTGGGCCTGGGCGAAACCTTCATGCAGGCGGGCGAAGTCCGGACGCAACACCAGAAGTTTCTTAGGCTGGCGGCCGTTGGCGTCAATGTCTTCGTTTCCAGTGGCGACGCGGGATCCAACCCGGACAGTACGGGGCATGGCGGGGGAGGCCCTCTTCAGGCCGAGTATTCGTCCGCTGATACCGCCGTTGTCGGGGTCGGCGGAACCAGTTTGGTGCTAGCACCAAACGGCAGCGTGACTAATGAAACCGGCTGGGCGGATGGCGGCGGCGGAAAAAGCTCATTTTTTAGCCGTCCGGTCTGGCAGAAAGGAGACGGCGTGCCCGCGGGGACGCAGCGACTGGTTCCGGACGTCAGTCTCACGGCCGACCCCAATGAAGGCGGCTTCGTTTTTTTGAACAACCAGCCGCAACAGTTTGGTGGGACCAGTTGGAGCGCGCCGATCTGGGCGGGCTTTTGTGCTCTGATCAATGAAGCGCGGATGAACGCGAACAAGCCTTTCCTGCCGTTTCTTCCTCCCCTGATTTACCCGCTGATTGGCACCTCCAGTTTCCGCGACGTCGTCGCCGGCAGCAACGGAGCTTTCGACGCAGGCACCGGCTACGACCTGGTCACAGGCATCGGCGTACCCAATGTCAAAGAGCTGATTCAGGCATTGACCCAATAGGCGCTCTACTTGCCAGCGCCAGTGTCGATCAGGCCTCATCCTCCGATCTACGGGGCATTCGGCCTGGCTCTGGCAGAGCTCGACTGATTTTGACTCAGCCATCCGAATCTATTCTGGCGATCCGCAGCTCCTGCGAGAAAATCCGGCCCTTGGTGGCGCGAACTGAGGTTCACGTAGAAAATGATGAGATGCGCGAAGCAGCAGAGAAGCCGATAGTCGGATTCGAACCGACGACCTGATCATTACGAATGACCTGCTCTACCAGCTGAGCTATATCGGCATTGCACTACTTATGAAAGCGAGCATTTTTGGCCGTCATGGCCACAATATGCTTCCGCGTTCTCAACGCAGTGGTCCCAACAACTAGGGCGGAGAACTAAAGCCGAACGGAGACTTTAATCAAGGCGGATTTGCGCCAAAACCTCCCGTGCGATCCGTTTCCGCGTGGATTTCGGTCGGTAAGGCGTCACGCACTTTGCTGAACCCATTGGCTCCGCCAGGCGGGCGCCTCGAAGGGATCCGCGAAATACTGTGTCTCGTGCACGACCTTTCCGTTGCGGAACTCCATAATACTCACTGTGTACGCTGGTCGCCCCTGGTACGTGATGGTGTATTCCGTGATCCAGAGATCACCGTTTCCGAGAATCCGCTTGACGTTGAAGCCTGACGGTTTGCCGGGATGGTGACTTCGCAAGGCTTGCAAATTGCTTCGCCCGAGGATTCGCTCGCCTGACTGGGGGTAATCACAAATGGCATCGTCATCGTAAATATCATGTTCCGCGTTTGCATCGCCGGCAGCCGACGCCCGCCAGTGGGCATTCAGGGCTTCACGTATTTGTTCCTCTTGCATGGGTTGCTCCAGGTGCTGCATGACTTCCATGTTCACTTTACCCTTGGAATAAACCCAGGCACACCAGTCTCCACGACTGCGTTGAATCTTTGCCGCGTCTTGATTCCTTCACGAATCTCTTTCATCGCGTCTTCGGGAAGCGTGGAGATATTAAAGTTCTCCTTGATGCGGCTTGGGGTCTTGGATGTGGTAAGGAGGGCGGTCCCGCGTTGGACCGCCCAGGCGAGCAGCACTTGGGCAGGGGTTTTGTTGACTCTCTTGGCGATGGAGCTAATCACAGGGTCATCTGGTAACCTAGGTTCTGAACTATGACCCAATGCCGCAAAAGCTTGGAACACGATGCCGTTCTTGTGGCAAAACTCGAGCAACTCCCATTCTGGGAGATACGGATGGGATTCGACGTGAACGACCGCCGGCTTGATGGTCGCGGCTTCATAGATCTCCTTCAGCCTTTCCAGGCCGATGTCTGATAGTCCGATCGCTTTGCACTTGCCCTCTTCCACCAGCTTCTCTAGCGCACCCCATGTCTCCAACAGCGTCACCCCTTTATCATAGATAACATTTCCCTCCGAGTCTCTGGGGTCTTGCGCGTCTCCGGGTTGGAAGGCGAAAGGGGTATGGATGAGATAGAGATCGAGGTAGTCGAGCTGGAGTTTCTTCAGGCTTGTTTCGAAGGCCGGCTTGACCCGCTCGGGCCGATGATTGGTGTTCCAGAGTTTCGTGGAGACAAATACATCCTCCCGCTTGGTCTTCCCTGCCTTGAACACCTCCTGCATCGCTTCACCGACCTCTTTCTCGGTCCGGTAACGTTCCGCAGTGTCGAGTGAGCGAAACCCTGTCTCAAGTGCCGCCCTGGTCGCATTTTGGGTTGCGATGGGGTCGGGAATCAGCGTTCCAAAGCCGAGCGCCGGGATCGCGCCCCCTTCGTTGCTAAGGGCTAACTTCGTGTAGCGAAGATTGTCGGGGTCTGTCATAATCTTGATCCTCTGTCAGTTCTTAATTGATTGTTAGCCCACGCCTCGGGAAGTCAGGGCGATGGGATTTACCAGTGTCACCTTCAGATTTGGTTTTGGTGTGCAGGTCAGATTTGGTTTTGGTTTGCAGGTCCCGCGTCTAGGCCTTTGCGCAGAACGAGAGGACCCAGCCTTTGCAGTCCTACCACATTTTGCGTGCCGGTTCTTTGTACCGCACCTAACCGACCCAA
>DATHPI010000281.1:0-20447 GCA_035484035.1 Chthoniobacterales bacterium | reverse complement strand
GCAGCGGCAGAGCTCCAGGAGCGCCGATCTTCGAGGATCTGCGCCGCATCGAACCCGGCCCGGAAAGACCAGAGTTGGTCGCCGTCGCCTTCAGCCGCCAGCACGTCATAATAGTTGGACAAAGCATCGTCCAGTTTGCCTAGTTTCTCGAAACATTTGCCTTTCTGATAGAGAGCTTGCTGCTTCCATTCTGTGGTCAATCCTTCGCTCGAAAGGAGCGTATCAAAGGTACCGATAGCCTGCTCATACATCTTTGGCTCATTGGCCGCCAAGGTGAACAAGGCTTCACCCTTTCCGTCGAGGGCTTGGAAACGGATATCGGTAGGTGGATTCTGAGTCAGCAGATCGTCAAGCAAAACAATTGCTTCTTTTTCATGCTTGGTTTGACGCATGGTCGTGGCTTGCTCAAGGCGCGCTTGAAATTTCAGCGGTCCACCGAGCTTGTGCACATCTTCGAAGAGCGAGATCGCGCGATCAACCGAGGCGGGGTTAAGACTTTTCCGAGCGGCTTCACCGGCTAGGAAAAGAGCCGTCTCCACCAGCGGTGAGTCAGGAGAATCCTCACTGACCAGCTCGAACTGGGTCTGGGCATTCGCGAAATCATTTTCCCTAAAATAGAGTTCCCCGAGCTTCAGTCGGACCTCTGCTTTGGCAGGCGAATCAGGATATTTTTGAAGATAATCCTGCGCCATCGCCTGGACCGCGCGCCCATTTTGGGAGGGATCGGAAGCCGCGAGGAAAAACCTGATTCGATCCGCTTTTTCGTCGGTCTGCGGATCGCCGGTCCTGGCAACCTCGCTCAAGGCTTTTCGGGCCCCGTCCAGGTTAGGCGATTGCCCGGTCATCCGAGTCTCTGCCTGAATGAGGTGAGCCTGAGCCGTTTGCGAATGGTCCGGGAACTGCTGGATGAACCTTTGAAGCGTTTCGTCCGCTGAGCCATTTCCTGCTTTGGCCTGGAGCAAACCCTTGTCGAAAAGCAGATCCCCCACTAAGTCTTTGTCCGGTTTCTGCTCCTCAAGTTCACGAAAGGCTTGTTCAAAAGAGGAGGCATCACCGAGTTCCAGACTGCAGATCCCCCAATTGAATAAAGTGTTCTGACGATCGTATCCGAAATTCACCGATAGATGCTGAAAAATGTCCCTCGCGGCGGAGACGTTGCCGCGCAGGTAATTCGCTTCACCCAAAAAATAATTGACCCGAAAGCGGTCTTCGCTCGGAAGGTTAGGAGACCGTTTCAGTAAGTCCTCGAGTTGCTCAATGGCGTCGTCGATATGCCCGGCTCCCATTTGGTAACGGCCTAAAGTCAGACAAGCATCGATGGTGGTGGGGTGATCCGGAAACCGTGCGAGCAGCTTGCGGCAGTTCTCGTCAGCCTCGGTCGTCAGCCCCTGCTGAATTTGTAACCGCATCAGGTAGTAGAGTGCGTAAGCGGGCCGGTCCGGCCCGGCTGTCTCCGGATTCTCTGCGGCCCAGCGCACCAGTTCCGAAGTCTCGGGGTTATTTTCCCTGGAATAAATTTCGAACAGGTTTTGAAATAATTCACCGAGAACCGCACTTCTTGGTTGGTCCGCAATCAGTTTCTCCAATTCGGTTTCTGCCTCTTCATACTCCTGTTTTTGAAGGAGAACTTTGGCCATTCCCAGACGCGCCACTGCCACGATGCGAAAGGTCCGATCTTCCGGCTTCTCCAGGACCTTGCTGAAGGCGGTCGCTGCGTCTTCTAGTTTGCCCTGCTTCAAAGCGAGTTCACCTTCGAGACAGGTTTTTTCCACCTCCGTTTTACGAGAGTTGGTTTTTAGCCCCGAAATGAGTTTTTCTGCCGCGGAGATATTTGCTTCGCTTAATAATATTTCCGCGGCAATCAGTTGGGCTCTCGGATCCGCCGATCGTTCATCCGCAATCAGGGGGGCCAGAGTTTTCAGAGCGGCTTCCAACTCGCCGATGGTTTTCTGAGTATCCGCGAGGCCCAATCGAGCTTCGACGGAAAACTCGTTTGTTGAGCCGATCAGCGCTCCAAAATAATCAGCGGCTTCTTTGTACCGCTTGGAGCGTAAAGCCTCTTGAGCCTTCAGAAATACGGCTTCTGGTCCTGTCGCACTTTTCAGAACTTGCGCTGCCTCGTTCATCTTCTGGGTTTCAATCAGGCAACGGGCGAGGAGTATTTGCGCGGTTTCGGCACGAGCCTGCGTTGGTTGGCCGGCCAGAAACTTTCGGAGCTTTGTGATACTCACTTCTGGTATTCCGGCCTGGTGCGCCTGGATGGCGTCGTCGAGAAGATCTGCATGAACCGAACCGCCAGCGACAGAGAGGGTGATGAGAATGATGAGAAGTCGTCTCATTCAGGAACCAGAGCTCGTTTCAGGTAACGACCGGTGTGACTGGCCTCGACCAGCACGACCTGCTCAGGAGTGCCTTGGGCAACGAGTCGACCACCACCCTTTCCGCCTTCCGGTCCGAGATCGATGACCCAGTCCGCGGTTTTAATCACCTCGAGATTATGCTCGATGACAATCAAGGTATTTCCTTGATCGCGCAGCTTCAGCAGCACCTCCAGAAGCTTGTGAATATCGGCGAAATGAAGGCCCGTCGTGGGTTCATCCAATATATAGACTGTTCTTCCGGTCGCTTTCTTTGCTAGCTCCGCCGCCAGCTTCACCCGTTGTGCCTCGCCCCCGGAGATCTGGGTGCCGGATTGCCCGAGGGTAAGATAACCCAGGCCAACCGCCACCAAGGGCTCCAGCTTGTCAAAAATCGCCGGCACATTTCTGAAAAATCGAGCCCCTTCATCCACGGACATTTTCAGGACATCGGAGACATTCTTGCCGCGATATGTGATCTCCAAAGTTTCACGATTGTATCGAGCGCCCCTGCAGATTTCGCATTCGACATAGACGTCTGCCAAAAAATGCATCTCGATCTTAATCACGCCGTCCCCCTGGCAATTTTCACATCGGCCTCCTTTCAGATTGAAACTGAATCGTCCGCTGTCATAACCACGGACGCGGGAAGCCGGTAACTGACTGAAGAGCTCGCGAATCGGTCCGAAAGCGCCGGAATAAGTGGCGGCGTTAGACCTCGGTGTGCGGCCAATAGGGCTTTGATCAATCACGATAGCCTTGTCGACCTGGTCAATCCCTTCAATCGAACGATGAGTGCCGGGCCGGTCTTTCGATTTGTAAAAGGACCGAAACAACGATTTTCTGAGGATGTCATCCACCAGCGTGGATTTGCCGCTGCCAGAGACGCCCGTGACACAAACCAGGCAGCCTAATGGAAACGAAACCGTCAGATCACAGAGGTTATTTTCTTTCGCTCCGACTACGGTGAGCCAACCCTCTGCACCCGGATCAGGAATGCGATCTCGGTTGTAAAGAAGGCCTCTGGGCAACACTCTGGCCCTGGGAACCGGAATCCGCAGGTCACCAGAGAGATATTGGCCGGTCAGAGATTCAGGATTTCTTTCGATCTCGTGAATGGAACCACTCGCCACGACCTGACCACCTCGCGGCCCTGCGCCAGGCCCAAGGTCAATGATAAAGTCGGCCGCTCGGATCGTGTCTTCATCGTGTTCGACAACCACCACCGTGTTTCCAAGGTCGCGCAAATGTTTCAAGGTCGCGATCAGCCGGTCATTGTCGCGTTGATGCAGACCAATGCTCGGTTCATCGAGCACATAGAGTACGCCCGCCAGTCCGGAGCCGATCTGTGTCCCAAGCCTGATTCGTTGCGCTTCCCCTCCTGAGAGAGTGCCGCTTTCCCGGTTCAGAGCAAGGTAACCGAGTCCAACCTCCACCAGAAAAGTGAGGCGGTTACGAATTTCTCTCAGGACTTCGACAGCTACCGCCCGCTGATGTTTGGAAAGAAGGATGTTCTCGATAAAGCTTTTCGATTCTTCGATCGTCAATGCGCAGAATTCATGAATGTTCAGCTCCTTTTCGTTTAAGTCCCGGATGGTGACGGCCAGAATTTCGGGGCGCAACCGGGCTCCATGGCAGAGTTTGCAGCTTCGACGTGCCTGGAACCTTTTCAGCCGCGTCCTGGTAAATTCGCTTTCAGTCTGTCGGAAGAGATTTTCGAGTTGACCGACGATCCCTTCGAATGGTCGCTCGACAGTCTTTTCACCAAACTTGATTTGGACGGCTTGATCTCCTGTGCCGTAGAGGAGCGCTTTCTTAAAATGGGCGGGCAGATCAGCGTAGGCGGTGTCCAGGCTGATTCCAAAAGATTTCGCCAGACCCTTCAGTTGGGCATCGTAGTAAGCCTGCATCCTTTTGGTCGCTTTTCGCCAAGGGGCGATTGCGCCGCCGGTTAGAGACCTGTTGTGATCCGGAACGATGAGATCCGGATCAAAAAATCCCTCAGACCCCAGTCCCTGGCACTCTGGGCATGCGCCGGCCAGACTGTTGAAAGAAAAATGCTTAGGCGTCAGCTCAGGCAGCAGAAAATCGGTTTGCGGGTTGCAGAAATTTGTCGAGTATGGAAGATCATCCCAGGCGGGATCATCCGGACGTTGACGGCTAACGATGATCCTGTTTTGCCCCCACATCAGCCCGGTGTCGACAGAGTCTGCCAGGCGGGTGCGAACTCCCTCTCGCATCACCAGCCGGTCAACGACAATTTCGATGGTGTGACGTTGCGTCTTGGCCAGGCGGATCGGTTCGGGACGGGCCAATTCCAGGACTTCGCCATCGATCCGGACCCGAACAAAACCTTCGCGCTTGATTTTTTCGAGCACGTCCCGGAATTCACCCGGTTCGTTCCGAATGATCGGCGCGATAATCAAAATGCGCGTCTCTTCCGGGTAAGCCAGAATCTGGTCAACAATTTGTTGCGGTGTTTGCTTGAAGATCTTTTCTCCGGTAACGGGGTCATGCGGCTGGCCGATGACCGCAAACAAGACCCGGAGGTAATCGTAGATTTCCGTGGTGGTCGCGATGGTGGAACGAGGATTAGCGATGGAGCTTCGTTGTTCGATGGAAATGGCCGGCGAAAGACCTTCGATGAAATCGACGTCCGGTTTCTCCATCTTATCGAGAAATTGTCGCGCGTAAGCAGACAAGCTTTCGACGTATCGGCGCTGACCTTCCGCATAGAGGGTGTCGAACGCGAGAGAAGACTTGCCCGATCCACTCATTCCGGTGAATACAACCAGCCGTTCCCGAGGAAACTCGACACTGACGTTCTTCAGATTGTGTTGGCGGGCGCCAATTATGCGAATGGTCTCAGCAGCCATCGGAGCAAAAGCAGGTAAACACTCACCAAAGCATAAGACTCCATCTCCGACTAGTGCTTTTGAGACAGGAGTTCAGGAGTCAGGAGTTCAGGAGTAGCAGGAGGTACGGAGTGCACTGGGGCGGTCCAGATTGCCTCGCCTTGCGACGTCATCCCATCGGCATCGTGAGACAGAAGGCCCGAGGCTCGAAATTGCGGCGGGTGGCGTCGGGCAGGAGTAGGGGGGTGACGTTGCAGCGCGGGGCCATGCTGGAAGCCCCGGTTCGGGTGGAGCCTCACCCTACCAGAACGCCGACCCGCCGACACGCCCACACGCCGACCCGCCTCCGCGCCCCCCTACGGCACGCTGATGCCGAATTTCTGCAAGCGACGGTAAAAGGCGCTCCGGCTAAGTCCGAGGTCTTTGGCAGCGAGCTGGGCATTTCCGTTATGCCGCGCCAGAGCACGGTTGATCAGGAAAAGTTCGGCTGCTTCGAGGTTCAGTTCTTCGAGTTGCGGCGCTTTGGTCGGCGCCCCGCGGATGCCAAGATCCGAGATCTGGATCACATCGGAACGAGTCAGAAGCACCGCACGTTCCATCACATGACGCAGTTCACGAACATTTCCCGGCCACGCATACGTCTTAAGGGCGGTGACCGCGTCCGGATGAAATCCACGGATCTTTTTCCGGTATCGCTGCATCAACTCCGCCAGGAATTCCTCTGCTAAAACCGGAATATCTTCAACACGTTCCCGGAGAGGCGGCAACTGTATTTGAATGGTGTTCAGCCGGAAAAAGAGGTCCTCACGGAATTTCCCCGCCTCGATTTCCTTCTGCAGGTCCGCGTTGGTGGCAGTCAGGATTCGCACGTCCGCATGACGTGTCTTTGAAGAACCGACTCTCTCAAACTCTCCCGTCTCTAAGACGCGCAGAAGCTTTGCCTGCTGAGTTGAAGTGAGGTTCGCAATTTCATCGAGGAACAAAGTCCCATTGTCAGCCAGTTCGAACCTGCCGGCTCGGTCGACGCGTGCGTCGGTGAAGGCACCCTTGACATGACCGAACATTTCGCTTTCGAAAACGCCTTCAGGCAACCCTCCCATGTTGACCGTGATCAAGGGCTGAGAGGAACGCAAGGACATCTGGTGCAGCATGCGAGCCACCACACCTTTCCCGGTGCCGTTTTCTCCGGTAATCATCAGGTTCGCATCGGAGGGCGCAACTTGCTCAATCATCTCCCGGACCTGACGCATCGTTGGAGAGGCGGCCACGAATCCAGCGGAGGGCACCTGGCCAGACAGAAGTGCGCTGTTCTCCGCTTCAAGGCGCTCTTTACCGCGGATGGCCTCACGTAATGCGCATTGGGTTCGCAGAATAGAGATAAGCCGTCCGTTCTCCCAAGGCTTCTGGAGGAAATCTTTAGCGCCAAGTCGCACCGCCTCAACAGCCAGTTGAATCGACGCATAGGCCGTCATCACCACCACCGGTATCGATGAATCAACTGCCTTAATTTGTTTGAGTAAATTCAGGCCCTCTTCTCCGGTCGCGACGTCCTGGCGATAGTTCAGGTCAATCAGAACAACGTCAAAATCTTCCTTACCGAGTTTCGCCAGCACGGCGGCGGGTGAATTGACGGTCACAGTTTGATAACCTTCCGCCGAACAAATGAACGAAAGAGCTTTCAACACTTCGGGCTGATCGTCAGCAATGAGAACGCGTGGAACAGGCATGACAAGCGTAAGAAGACTATTTTCCTAGGTGAGGTTCAAGTGGATTAGGAATTTTGCCACCGACTGGTTTCTCCTGTATTTATCTACCACCGAGCTCTGGTGTTGCACAAACCGGGAATCATACGTACAAAGGAGAAAACTTTCTTAATGAATCGTTGGTTGTTGGTTTTGCTAATGGCGGTTGCATTCGCACCCGGGTTTGTTTCAGCACAGGATACTGCTTATAAAGCGCTTCGGACAGTTGGGGCGCAGCGTGGCGAACGGGCTTTGAATCAGGTCGTGGCGGTCGTCGGTGAATCGGGCAGGCCGCAACCGGTCGCCTGGCGGGTCACGCTTGATGACCCCGGTGCGGTCGGTGGTGAGCGCCAATTCGATATCGTATCGGGAAGGATCTCTTCTGAGCGGACTCCAGCCCGACCCCTCGTATCCGGGATAAGGCCAATCGATTTAACGAAGTTAAACCTGGATTCTGACGCGGCTTTTCGGGCCGCGGAACAAGAGGCGCGCCGCAATCAAGTCGGTTTCGACAGTATGAATTACCGGCTTTCGGTGGATGGCGCTTCCGGTCAGACCGTCTGGACTTTGGTCATGCTGGATTATGAACAACGGCCAGTGGGGACCGTCCGGATCGCGGCCAGCAATGGGACAATGCTCAGTGCCGGCAATTGGGTTTCGGAAGGTCAAGTCGTTCATAGTCCAACAGCGCGGCAACGTTCCGACGCCGAGGTCTTAGCTGGACCAACGCCTCCAGTGAGTGGTGATCTCAATCCTCCCGTGGATCACCGTGAGCCAGAATACCAGGATCAGAAAGCTGCATCTTCGGACGATAATTATGACGTCCACGCCGGAGAAACGGCTGTTCAGCAGGCCAATCGATATGGTGCTTCGGTCGTCCAGTTCGGACACACGGTGGTTCGCAAAACCACCCGGGCGTTTCAAACCGTCGGCGGATGGTTCCAGGAAAAATTTACTGGTCACAATACAATTGACCCGAAGCATGCTCAAGACGGCGATAGCGACCAGGAGGAGTCCTCCGCGGACCGATCCAGCCAGCCTGGCCCATCGCATGATTCGTACAATCAGCCTGTCACCCCGCCACCTCAATAGGATCGGGCCAGAGAAACGGAAATGGCAGAACCGAAGCAAATGCCTTATCACGCCGTGATCGCCCTTGCCGGACGACGCATCGATGGGCCCGATACCGACCCGCCTCGCTTTCCGCTCGATCACGTGCCATTAGTTCGAGGAAGAATTGCCGATTTACTTTCTGAAGAGCACACAGAGGCCCTGGTTTGCTCAGCAGCATGCGGCGCCGACTTGATTGCCCTTGAGGAAGCTGAACGACTCGGTCTACGGCGGCGTATCGTGCTACCGTTTCCGCCCAATCGATTTCGTGAGACGTCAGTGACCGACCGCCCAGGGAACTGGGGCCCTCTGTTCGATCGGTTAGTTACGGCGGCCGAATCCGCCGGTGATTTGATAACACTTTCTAGTACGGGTGACGACGATGCAGCCTACGCGGCCGCCAATGAGGTCATTATTAAAGAGGCAGAGGCGCTCTCTGGGTCAACTTCGGACGGCACGCGGCTGCGACTCGTTGCGGTCATCGTCTGGGAAGGGTCGGCAAGGGTGGGAACTGACGCCAGTGGCGGTCTGCTGACCCTGGCGAGGAAAGCAGGATTCGAGGAGCGTTCCGTATCGACAAAATAAACGCATTCTCTTATCTCGCATCGTTCCTACTATCGTCCTTTACTTGAAAGCTATTCCCCTTAGAAGATTCGTAGCAAGCGACTCAATGTACGAATTCGAAAGGTCAGCGTAGGGAACCAGAAGTCGATAGTAAATTGGTCCGTATAAGCCGTCGATCACGATGTCGAGATCGAGTCCTTTGCGGAATTCGCCGGCAGCGACGCCTCGCTGGAGCACTTCCATCAACGCGTCCCGTCGAGGCTTTATCCAGCGAAGCCAGAATGCCTCCTTGAGATCGGGGTCATACTGAGCTCTGCTCAGCAACGCACGCAGAAGTTGACCCCGGCGTGTCTTCAAGGTACGCGCAAAAAGACGCATCGAGGTTCGGACCGTTTCAGCGGCTGTTTCTTTGGCGGAAATCGGGGCGACAGCCGCCATATCGAACAGAAACGCGTCCATGACAATCGAGGCCAAATTCGGCCAACGACGATAGATGGTCGTTTTCGCTACTCCCGAGCGCTGAACTATTTTTTGAATGGTCAGATGAGCAAATCCTTCTTCCTCGAGCAGATCAAAAGTAATTTTCACCACTAAAGCGGTGGCCTCCTGGTCGCGGGGACGCCCCGCTATACTTGGATGCTTTGTTCCGGCGATAGGTGGGTTCTTTTTCATCCCACTCCTCTTTTACATACGCTACGCTCGGTATCAAAATGTTTTTTTTATACGATACTCTGAGTATCATATTAGGAAGTAAAACATTGCTCGGTGTCCGAAGAACACAGGCTGGAAGCCTATGCTACACTAACTTTCCGGAGTGTGGAGCGATGTCTGAAAAGCACCCGCCGTAAGCTCCACGGACCCAAGGCAACCACGCGAGGGCTAATTTAGCATAGGCTGATAGCCTGTGTTCTGTTCGCACTGTTGACGGTCCCCCGCGCGTCAACCTGGAGCTCACGCAGAAGCAGCCTGATTTCTTTCTCACTTTGCGCGAAAGAGAGAGATGAAGACCATCTGCTCAATTTTGCTCGCAGGGATATTGGGCCTGCTGGGTGCCTAGAGCCCCTCCGCTGAGGAGACCGTGAAGGCGCTTGTCCCAACCACAGTCGAGGTTCCCTTGTCGCTGCAAACTGCTCCTTTCGATCACGACCGTGTGTTGATGGTACCACCTAGATTCAGCATTTCGGTCGTCGCTCGCATCCCGGCGGCGAGATTCATCGTACCCCTTTCGACTGGCGAGATCCTCGTGGCGCGACCAGCGACTGGAAGCATTTTAGTTATTCGTCCTCAAGCCAACGGAATGGTTGGGGTTTCCACCTTGATCGACGGCTTGAGCTATGCGCAGGGGATGGCGCTCCATCCGAGCGGCGATAGGCTTTATCTTTATGTCGGCGAATCGAAGCAAGTCAGCCGCTTCAACCTCGCCGCTCGTGCAACCAGCGCGGACGATAAGAGGGTGATCGTCCCTATTGCCCGGGGAATCCGCAATGCCGAAGGGCTGGCCTTTGTCCCGGGTACGAACGAGCTTTGGGCAGCAGTGAACGAATCGGATGACGTTCGCTATCCGTTCCGGAATAGCTGGCAAGGGAGCGGGTCGAACGACTACGGAAAACGGATCACCTCCTACATTGACGATCATCCACCTGATGAATTCATTCACGTCAAGGAGGGAGCGAATTACGGTTGGCCGTTTGCCGATCCGAATCCAGGTACTCCGAACGGACTCGACCAGATGCCTTTCGCTCCGAATTACGAAACGAACCCGGATTGGAGCAAATATCCGGAGAGCATGTTTACGCGCGTTGATAAAGGGATTCAGGCTCACTCAGCACCCCTGGGAATGGCCTTTCTTCAGGACAGTAAAACGCCGGAGCCGTTCCGTGAAGGGATCGCGATCGCGCTGCACGGATCCTGGGATCGAAGCCGCAAGACGGGATACAAAGTCATTTTCTTTCCCTGGCAGGGCGAGGGGCCAGGACGACAGTTTGATCTGGTGACAGGTTGGCTCGACGACCACTCGCAGAGTTATTGGGGGCGACCGGTCGACGTCAAGCCAGCGAACGACGGATCATTGCTGATTTCAGATGATTACAGCGGAACGATTTATCGTTTGGCGCTCCGCCATGGTCCGTAGTGCACCGTTTCTTGTTCTTCGAAACAGAGGGGTGGCATTGTCTTCGCCTGTCAACGGGGCGATTGTTTGGGGTTTTCTTGTTCGACGGTAACTTCGTTGACGGCTGATTCCGCCAAGGCCAGAAGCGCTCGGAGCTCCTGCAGTGATTGGGAGCCAATTCTGGAAAGAAACTGACTCTGTGCCTGCTCCCATAAGGGCAAACTTTGAATCAGTTTCCGCTTTCCCGCTTCGCTCAATTGGAGCAAATGTTGCCGTCGATCCTTCCCGGCGGCGACGGCAACCCAGCCGGCCCGAATCAGTGGACGTAGATTACGTGTCAGGGTAGTGCGTTCCATCCCGACTTTCTCGGCTAGAAAGCTGTGGCTTAGCTGGCCCGCACGCTCAATGTTCACGATGAGCGAGTACTGCGTGATGGTGAGTCCCTCGGGAGACAAGAAAGCGTCGTAGTGGGCGGAAAGCTTCCGCGCTAGCCTGCGGACCTGCGAACACGCACAAGGACCAAGGAGCGAGGCAGGCGATTTTCGGTAGAGTTCCTCTTCCATAGGTGCAATTACACGTAGTGGCCAACTAATCACCAATTTCTCCTGGGACAACCGAAATCATTGAACTCCCCCGGCGTAGCGCCTTTTCAATGGCCGTCGTTTCGCAACGTTGAACCACTCCGCTTTCCGCTAGCGAGCTCTCCGCAAATAATCAACGGAACCAAAGAGGAAGAGGCAAAACAAGGGAATGTCAGGCTTGATTTTATAAATATGTAATGGAAACCATTACATATGGTTGATGAACCAAATCTTTCTTGCCGTAGACAAGCTAATCCTGAGAAGCTGAATAACCTTGGCCGTGGTCGTTCCCGCAGCGAGCCATGACTACCTCGGATAAAGTCATTGAAGTGTTGAAAACCGTCTCTGAAACCGACGAAGTTCAAAACAATTTGGATCTGGCACTTTATGATTTTCAGATTCTCGACTCTCTAAAAACGGTCAGGCTGATTGTGGCCTTCTCACAGGAATTTGGCATAGACATTTCTCCCTCTGAGTTCGAGCGCGAACGCTGGGCGACTCCCCGGAAAATCGTCGCCGATATCGAACACAAAATTGGATCTGAGTAAATGGCGCTCGCGGTGCGCTGGCCCAAATTCTTGAAGGGACGAAGGCTGCGCTTCGTGCTGCTGGTACTGTATTATTTCGCGATTATCGCCGTCCTTTTTTTTCTTTATGGTCTCAACAACTTTTCGACGCCGCCGTTTGTCTATCAAGGTTTCTAATCGATGGACATTATTGAAAGGATCGATCGCGCAGGAGAGGATTATCCGGATAAAATCGCCCACGTCAGTGGTGATCGCACCCTGACGTACGGAGAACTTTCGGAAAAGTCTGACGCTGTTGCGGCATACTTAGCAGAGACATATCCGGGCGACTACTCGCCTGTCGTCATTGCGGGTCACAAAGAAACTGAGATGCTGGTCGGATTTGTAGGCGTAGTGAAATCGGGCCGGCCGTATATTCCGATCGACGTCTCCATTCCCGCGAGCCGTGCAGAGCGAATTGTGCGGAATTCCGGGGCAGTCGCGGTTCTGACGCCTGCGCAAATTGCGGTGCTGGCGAATCAACATTGGTCCGCCCGACCGCGTCGGGTCGATCTTGACGATCCATACTATGTTATTTTTACCTCCGGCAGCACCGGCGACCCGAAGGGCGTGGTGATCACCTTGCGTTGCCTGACGACATTTCTTGATTGGATGCTCCAGGAGCAGAAGTTTATACATGGCTGCGAAACGTTTCTGAATCAGGCTCCGTTTTCGTTCGACTTGTCCGTGATGGATGTTTACTTGAGCCTGGCGACGGCTGGAACCCTCTTCAGCCTGGAGAAAAGCCATATCGCAAATTTAAAGAGTCTCTATCTAGCACTGCGAAAGTCAGAGGTGACCACTTGGGTTTCGACGCCAACCTTCGCGCAAATGTGCCTGGTCGAAAGGGGCTTTGAGCAGGCCATGCTGCCGCGACTCCGGCGTTTCCTATTTTGCGGGGAGATACTCGCGCCGGAAACGGCTTCTCAGCTTCTTGATCGGTTCCCTCAAGCGGAAGTCTGGAACAGCTACGGGCCCACCGAAGCGACGGTGGCTTGCGCGTCTATGAAGATCTCCCGCGAGACTCTCGCTCTCTATTCGCCCCTGCCAATCGGCGCCCCAATGCCCGGGTCAAAGATCTTCGTTGCGAACGAGAAACTCCAGCCGATTGCCCCGGGCCAACGCGGCGAGATCATTGTCGCCGGAACCAACGTCAGTCCGGGATATCTTGCCCGGTCCGATTTGACGGAGGCGGCATTTTTCCGTCTGGGAGATTTGCAGGCTTACCGCACCGGCGACTGGGGACGCTTGAAGAATGGCCTGCTGTTCTTCGACGGACGCATTGACAGCCAGGTCAAAGTCAACGGTTATCGGATCGAACTTGAGGATGTTGAGAAGAATTTGCGTGCACTGCCATCGGTTTCCGACGCCGTCGTTCTGCCAGTCATCAAAAAGGGGATCGCTCAGTCGCTAGCCGCCTTCGTGGTCCTGGCAACGCGTGGGTTGGAAGGCGATTTTGCCACGGCCAATCATTTGCGTGCCCAACTCGCCGAGCGTCTTCCGGCCTACATGTTACCTGGGAGAATTCTCTTTCGTGATGCCTTTCCGATGACCCCAAACGGCAAGACCGACCGACGTAAGCTCGCCGAGTCGGTCGAATGATTCCCTACGCAGATTTTACGTTTTTCGGAATCATGCTTTACGCTGTGATTCCGACTCTGATTCTCGGGTTGATGGGACGTCTGGGCGGCTACTGGGCGTTTTGCCTCACGCTCCTTTATCTAGCCGGGCAATTTTCGGGGAAGCTCGAGCTAGCGCCAGGCCATTTCGTACCTTTCCAAATAATCGTTGCGGGCTACGCGGCCTATCAATGGATGCTTGCGACTTTGCTTTTGCTGACCCGGCGCCGAGCAAAGTCCGGTCTTGTATTCGGCGCCGCGCTATTGCTGGCTCTTGCGCCGTTAATAACGGCCAAGTTTCTACCCCTCGTCTCGCCACACGCTGAATTTGGCTTTCTCGGGATTTCGTATGTCACCTTCCGGGCCCTGGATATTCTCTTCTGCGTTCAGGACGGGCTGATCACATCATTGCGAGTGCCGGAATTTTTCACCTACCTTTTTTTCTTTCCCACCCTCTCGGCGGGTCCGATCGATCGCTATCGAAGGTTCGAAATCGACTGGAAACGCGTCCGCTCACGACAAGATTTCTTAGCCAATCTTGATACGGCGGTCGAAAGAGTCTTTCGGGGGTTTCTCTACAAATTTATCCTCGCCGCCTTAATCAAGCGCTTCTGGGTCGATCACGTGACCGATCACTCGCTGGTCAGCATCATCTCTTATATGTATGGCTACAGTCTGTATTTGTTTTTCGACTTTGCCGGCTACAGCGCCTTTGCGATCGGGTTTAGCTATTTGTTCGGGATTCGCACTCCGGAAAACTTCCACGCTCCTTTCCTTGCGAGTAATATTCGTGACTTTTGGAGTCGCTGGAATATCACTCTTTCATTCTGGTTTCGCGATCATGTTTACATGCGCTTTCTGATCGCCGCTGCAAAAGGCAAATGGTATAAGAACGAGCAAATCGCTTCCTATCTTGGCTATTTCCTAGCATTTGGCTTGATGGGTCTCTGGCACGGAAGTGAGTTGCATTACATTATCTACGGAGTGTATCACGCCTGTTTGTTGACACTCTATGATCTGTTCTCGCGCTGGAATAAGCGGCGCCAACTTTGGCAAACCGGCTGGTTCTGGCGCCTCGGGTCGATAGTGGTGACAGCCCATTTCGTTTGCTTTGGCTTCCTTATTTTCTCGGGCAAACTATTGCATTAACGTCGCTGTCGCAGCGTCGGGTGGCAAAACAAGCCGCTCATGGAAAAAATCGTCAAGTGCCTTATCGAAGTAAAGCCAGCCTTTATCGGTTAAATGGTCGCGATGAGCGACCAGGAAATCTTCGTCCAGGTCGTGTTCTTCGAAGCCGAGCAGCGGTACATGATGTTCCTCGGCTAGGCCACGAATTCTGTTGTAATAGAGATCGCGAAAAGAACGCCCAACGCCAAACCGGTCGAAGTACCGTCCGTCGATTGGCATACTGAGGACCAAGGGTCGCGCCCCTAATTCATTGAGTCCGCGCAGCAACAACTCGAAATCGATCCATTCATGAGCGTTCTGTTCACCCGCCACGAATATTTCGGGACCCTTTTCGGGTCCAACAGATCCCGTTTCGGAGTTATTGTGTTTTCGAACTCGAGCAGCTGCGTCTGACATCAATTCCTCCCAGTCAATCGTCCGTTGGGAACGTGTCACCGTGAGTGGCAGCCGCCAAATTCGCTTTAAGATATAAAGTAGCGTTTCGCAATGGTCTTGAATGCGTAGGAGGCCGTTTTCGAGGAGTCCCAATGGAACAGTCCCGTAATAGATCGCGCGATTCATTAGAGAATCCGATGCGAGTTGCTTTAGGGTAAACTCCAGCAGCGCGCTCTTCTCGAGCGTTTTTGGATATTGCAACATTCGGCGTGCGACATCGCGCTTTAAGTGAAAGCTCAGGTGCGGGCTGTAAATGACTTCACCGGCCTGGAGCAGAGAAAAATTCCCATTGTAGTAGGCGACCGGAACGTCTTGGCGAAAGAAAAATGTCGGTGAAATCGAAATCGCCACCTTTTTGCCACGAAGCTCCGAACCCATGGCGGCTAGTTTCTGTAACAGGATCAACGAAGCCGAGCCAGGTTTGCCTACTGAGAAGACCCCAAAACCGGTTGGGTAAGTCTGGAAAAAATCTGTGGCCTTGTTGCCCGCTGATACCACCAGCTCCGAGCTACCATACAATGGCAACAAGTCGGACTGAGCAAAGGCGACCTTTTGCAGTTCGAGCCCTTGGGTCTTCTGAAGGAAAAGGAGCGGCGCCAGGACGTGAACATAGCGGCGTTCGAAGTATGCGCCGGCAACCGCTGCCGCCAGCAGAACGAAGGCGACCGTGCCCAGAGCGATCGATGCCGCGGCGAGGTTCGAAGTTTTCGTGGTGTCCTTCAAGGGCTATTTAGTCAGGGATTGAGATCGTCCGATGCATTTTCAATTGCAAATGAAATCCAAAGCGCAAAAGCGCAGCATAGCCCGACAAGAAGCAATGTCTGGGCCCCGAAGGAACTGGCCACTTCGGCCACAGATTGGACCCTACATTCTCCAGACCGTCTTTCCAGCGACGATGGTCCTTACCGCGCGACCTTTCAGTTCCCAGCCATCGAAGGGGGTGTTGCTCGAGCGTGAAAACGAGTGCTCTTTCCGGAAGGTCCATTCAAGATCAGGGTCGATGAGGGTAATGTCCGCCTCTGCTCCAATCCCGAGCGTTCCTTTTGGCAAACGGACGAGTTCGGCTGGATTCACAGTGTACATCGTAATCAAGCGTTTGAGATCTATCGCCTGGGTTCGATGAACGAGGATGGTGAGAAAGAGCCCGAGTTCCGTTTCCAAACCCAGGATACCGAAGGGAGCGCGGTCAAACTCCACCTCCTTTTCAAAGGAAGCGTGGGGGGCATGGTCGCTACTGAGAATGGTGATGGTGCCGTCCGCCACTCCTTCGATGAGCGCTTCGACGTCCTGGCGGTTCCGAAGCGGCGGATTCATTTTGTAGTTAGTATCAAAGGAACTGACCAATTCGTCCGTAAGAGCAATATGGTGAGGGCAAAGTTCGCCGGATACTGGGACCCCGCGGGCTCGGGCATCTCTCAACAGACGGACGCTGCCGCCCGAACTGAGATGCTGGCAGTGGATCCGGGTATTGCAGAGATCGGCCAGGAGAATATTTCGGGCCACGATAATTTCCTCCGCGGCTCTCGGCCAGCCGGCCAGACCGAGCACCGTGCTCCAGTACCCCTCGTGCATGACACCGCTGCCTACCATGTTGTAATCCTGACAATGGTCCATGACGGCCAGATCGAACATCCGGGCGTATTCCACTGCGCGCTGCATTACTTCATGGTTTTGCACGCAGTGGCCATCGTCGGTGATCGCCACGATGCCCGCTTGCGCCATCGATCCGATCGGAGCCATCTGCTCACCGTTCAGGCCCTTGGTGATTCCGCCGGTTGGGAACACGTTGACAAGAGCGTATTCGCGGGCCCGATCGATGATCCAGGTGATGGTGCTTGCACTATCCGCGGGCGGGTCGGTGTTAGGCATGCAGACGATGGAAGTAAATCCACCGGCGGCGGCGGCCTGGCTTCCGGTCTCAATGGTTTCCTTGTGGGATTGACCAGGCTCCCGCAAATGAACGTGGATATCGATCAATCCAGGAGCCACCACCAGATTCCGCGCATCGATGGTTTCGCATTCGCCGGTCGGCGGTTGAGCAGAAATGCGGCCATCCACCACGTAAAGATCGGCGATCTCATCCCGATCGGTCGCGGGGTCGATGACCCGGCCTTTTTGAATTATCAGGTCCGTCATCGAACCTTTCTGGCAGCGGTGCTGCACAAGTAGAGAACCGCCATGCGCACTGCGAGTCCGTTGGTGACCTGTTCAAGGATCAGGCTTTGTGGACCATCGGCGACTTCGCTGTCGATCTCGACACCCCGGTTGATGGGTCCGGGGTGCATGACCAGGCAGCTCGGTTTCAATTTCGTCGCTCGCTCCTTAGTCAGCCCGAAGAATCGAATATATTCGTTCACGCTCGGAAAATATTCCTTACGCTGGCGTTCGTGCTGAATCCGCAACAGGTTGATCACGTCGGCTGACTCAATGATATCATCGATACGCCGGGCTACCTGCACGCCCATTTCCTCAAAAGAACGTGGGACCAGAGTGCTGGGGCCAACCAGCGTGACTTCCGCTCCCAGTTTTTTGAGCGCCCAAATGTCCGATCTTGCCACTCTGCTAAAGAGAATGTCCCCGACAATGGCAACCTTCAGACCGGCAAATTTCCCCAGTCGCTCTCGAATAGTGAAAACATCGAGGAGCGCCTGGGTTGGATGTTCATGAGCTCCGTCTCCGGCGTTTATAATGCTGGCCTCCAGCCGTTCAGCCAGGAATTTCGGTGCCCCCGCTGAACCGTGACGCAAGACGATAATGTCTGCGTGCAGGGCTTGGAGGTTCAGCGCAGTGTCCTTAAGCGTTTCACCTTTTTGCAGGCTCGACGTCGTCGCTGAGATGTTGACCACATCGGCGCTGAGTCGAACGGCCGCCAACTCGAACGAAATCCGGGTCCGCGTACTCGGTTCGACAAAAAAGTTGACCATCGTCTTCCCGCGCAAAGCCGGAACTTTTTTGATATCTCGGGAGCCCACTGTTTTAAAGGCAGCTGCGGTATCCAGGATCGTCTCAATCTCGCCGAGCTCCAATTCTCGAATCCCGAGCAGGTCTTTCCGATCCCAGTTCGCAGTTTTCGGAAGATCTCGCGTTAATTTGGGGTTGGCTGTATTCATGGCCTCTCAAGCCGAACCGAATCCGGTTCTCCGTCGAGGTTTTGCAAGCGCACTTTGACGCGTTCCTCGGCCGAAGTGGGCAGATTTTTGCCTACGTAGTCTGGCCGAATCGGCAATTCCCGATGGCCGCGGTCCAGGAGTACCGCGAACTGAATGCGCGCGGGGCGTCCAAAAGAGCTGACGGCATCCATGGCCGCCCGGCAAGTGCGGCCGGTGTAAATAACATCGTCGACGAGAACCAGGGTAAAATCTTCAAGACGAAGAGGTAGGTACGTTTCCTGCACTGGGTGGAGGGTGTGCCGAAGGCTGAGATCGTCGCGATGCATCGAGACGTCGATGGTGCCCAAATCCGGCTTTCTTCCCTCAGTGGTTTGGATCAAGTCCGCCAGACGACGCGCCAGTTCGACTCCGCGAGAGGGGATTCCGATCAATGCCAAAGCGGCCGGATCGGGATTGTGCTCCAGGATTTCGTGAGCAATACGGCGAAGGGCGCGCGTCATCGCGTCGCCGTCCATGATAAGAATCGAGTGAGACATGTTCAGACCTTGGCGACCTCGCGGGATCACCTTAAAGGTTAGGACCTACGCACCTCGGGCTATGCGCCTTTCAGGTGTCTTTGCCTGCGCTCCCGCCAAGCGGACCGATGTTTGACGATCCAGTCAAGGAGAGCACGCTCGAAGCCAATATCATGACCGGCTTTCTCGCTTTCAATCCATTTATGGCGCAATATCTCCTCGCGCTCGGCCAAGAACTCCTTGTAGAGCACAGAATTTTTCACCAACTCTGTGGCGTCTTCTTTAGGGGGTTCCATTTACTCTAGGGCGAGTTTCAACATCTGGCGCTGGTAGTCAACCAGAATTATGTAAACGCGCAAACTGTCTCGCTCAAAACGTTAATTATTAGTCGCAAACTCGATCCTCTTTCGGAGCTGATCGGCTATTTTTTCGAATACTTTAGAAATTGGATGGTCCGGCCTGTCAACCACGATAGGCATGCCTCGATCGCCGGCCTCTCTGGTAGCAATATCGAGGGGCACGGTACCGAGAAGAGCTACTTTCAAACGGGCCGCCTCCCGTTCACCACCGCCGGCTCCAAAGATATCGTATCGTTTGCCGTCACTAGGAGAAAGGAAATAGCTCATGTTTTCGATGATTCCCAGAACCTCCACATTTACTTTGGCAAACATCGCGCTAGCTTTTCGCGCATCTATCAAGGCAACCTCCTGCGGAGTGGTGACGATTACTGCGCCGGAGAGAGCTACAGTTTGCACCACGGTCAACTGGATATCGCCGGTTCCTGGGGGCAGATCCAGGATCAAATAGTCGAGGCCGGCCCAATCCACTTGGCGAAGGAATTGTTGAGTCGCTCTGGTCACCATGGGGCCTCGAAGAATCGCCGGAGAACCGTCATCCAGGAGTGATCCCATGGACATTAGCTTGATGCCGTAGCGCTCCATTGGAATGATGGTGTTGTCTCCCGTTGCCATTGGCCGTTCCTGGGTGGCACCAAACATCAGCGAGATACTCGGACCGTAAATATCGCAGTCGCATAGACCAACCTCCGCGCCAGAACGATCCAATGCCGCTGCGAGATTCGCGGCTACCGTCGATTTGCCAACGCCTCCCTTTCCGCTGGCGATGGCAATCACGTACTTGACCCCGGTGATTTTGGTGGTGCCTGTCTGCCCCCCAGAAGCGACCTCAGGAGGGTTCGTGATGTCGATTACGACTTTGGTCGATCTGACCCCTGCGAGAGTGGCTAACGCTTGCTCGGATTCCTTTTTCAGGGTTTGCGCCACAGCCGGGTTGCTGGTCGCCACACTTAGACGCACTAGAAGATCGGGTCCGGCAATTTTGATCTCTTTCACCAGGCCGAAACTGACGATGTCGCGGCTGTAGCCCGGAAATTTGACGGCCTTCAGGCGTTCCAGAACGAGTTCTTCCGTGAGATGCGACATGGGGTATTTTAGTACGGTCCGCTGGGTAAGTCAGGGGAAACGTATCGGCGTAGGGGGGAAGGGGAACGGGTCGGCGTGTCGGCGTGTGCGCGTGTCGGCGTGGGAGGGGAAGGGAGCGTGTCGGCGTAGGGCGGATGAGCGTCCCAGCGTAGGCTAAGCGTTCTGATTCGCTTTTCTGGTAGGGCGAGCATGTGGATAAATCCGAAACGTTTCGGGCCTCTAGTAGGTTCATCCTCTGCTCAATCGCGCATCT
>DATHPI010000280.1:0-22785 GCA_035484035.1 Chthoniobacterales bacterium | reverse complement strand
AGCTGCGACATCGCCACCACACGGCGTGAAAAAATGAAAGGTGCGATGTCTAATCTTTCCGGAGTCGTTCGTTCCCACGAGCGATGGGCACGCTTCCGCTTCAGCGTGATCGGCCCATTGTTAGCTGCTCCCCCAGAACGGGGCGAGCTTCAGGAGGAGCTCAAAAGTTTAGCCGCCCAAAAATTGGCAGCATCCCATCACCGGGCAACGGGTTCAATTTGGTCTCTCGACGATCGAGCGGTGGTTCTATAGAGCCCGTAACGAAAAGAAGGATCCTGTGCAGGCGCTGCGCCATAAAATCCGTTCTGATCAGGGCGGGCACCCCGCTTTGAGTTCGAAGGGGCGTGAACTGCTGGCTAGCCAATATCGCCGGCATCCCAACTGGAGCTACCAATTGCACGCTGACAACCTGGCAGTGCTAGAAGGAGTCGGACGGTCATCTCCTGATTCTGTAGCGAATCAGCTATATAGAGCTGATTCGCGCTCTCAATACACTGATTCGAATAATTCATGTAGGCGATGCGCTCCGCGGGAGTCATAGCCCGAACTTGAGCGTTGATCTGTGCGACGCGCTGCGCTCGCTCAGCTTCTTCAGCGTGTGTCCCAGCCCCGCGCAGCCAGTCAGCGTGAACGCTGCGGCTACGCTGCTATCAGGGGGGAGTATCTTGAATTCCATGGGCACCTCTAGCCCGACGGTTCTTATCAGGTGAAATGAAGCTGTTAAATAATAGCATTTTAGCAGCTAGACCCACCATAGGGCGCAGTAAATAAAATTGGGCGCTAGCCGCGATCCTCAGGTGATCGAGTACTCGGACCTGATTATTCTCATCCTGAACAGCCATGGACCGGCCGGGATCGCACCTGAAATCACGAGATGTCACAGCCGTGAGGAAGACTTTTTCCGGTTTGGTCAAATTGATCTACCCAATGGGCAACTTTCAAAGGAAGAGGTAGCCGAACTGGTCGAATTGTCCCTCGATGGCCGTCGCCGAGTGAAGGAACAACTCAAGAAGATGGTGTCCTTCGTCATTGTAAACAGGTAAAGACTTCGGTTTCTTTCGCCCGTGTTTATGACGACGGAGGCAGGAATTGAAAATGGGAAAGATCAAAATGCCAATCCAGAAACGCCGACCGAAGAGCGTGATCCGAAAGGGACTTCCCGAATCTCTCCCGACCGCCGTCCAAAAAAGCTATTTCATGCTCTCCGATGCCGAGCGCAATGTGCTCAACCTCGGTCTTCAGAAATTTCGACCCGGCCAAACTGAGCCGATTCTGGTCGGAGGTGAAAAGCTGCTAAAACCGGCCTTGCAACTGATGAATGCCTACCGGTTGCGGATCGATGATATAAAAGCCCGCACTGGATCGGTTAACGCTTACCATTACCCTGCCCTACAATCCGCTTTGGTGACCCAGCCCTTGCGCTCAGAAGGCTTTTCCGCTGCCTCTAATCCTTGCCCGGAGATCGAGACAATTCTGAGGCGCACGTTAGTATTCAACTTCACCTTCCCAATCCTCAAGGACCTCTTGTGCCGTGGCCTTCCCCCGAGACGTGCCACTGCCTTTAATATTCTTAAACTTGCCGGTTCCTCCAGTCACCTTCCAGGTCCCCTCCCACGTCGTTGTTTCCCAAGAACCATCTTCTTTGAACGTTGTTTTAAAGGGTCCTTCGTATGTCCCGTAGTCTGTATCTCCATTTTTGTAATGCCGTATAAAATATCCCCTGTGGGTTCCGGTTCCCGCCACTGAGTCACTCTGCTCATAGGTGGTGATTTCTGTCTCGTTAATATCCGGGTCCGAACTCGTGGTGGTAGCTCGATAGATCGCCAAGACGACCAGTTCATGCTTTGGATCATCTCCTGGGCCTAGAGGCACGACGGTGCGGCAAATGGGTGGCCCCCATTTATTGGTCCCCATAACTTTCTTTTTCTCAGCCGCCAGCGCTGAGAAACTCAGAGAGGCCAGTGCAGGGAGAATCAAGGTGGCTGCTACTAGAGCGCACACCTTTCGAATGCTGTTGTGTAGGGATGGAGAATTCATCCCTTTTGTATCCTGCAATTTGCAATACAGAATCAAGTAAATTAGTACAAAAGCACTAGGAATATAGTCTACAAGGTTGTAGCGAGAACCAGTGAAGAGTCTTCATCAAGAAATTCGCCTGCAGAGGAAGTCTCCCCACCGGTGCCCTGTGTGTATAAGGACAAGCCAAAGACGAGTTCCGCAGAACGAGACTCGACCCGGCATCGTGCGCTTAACGATGGATCGGAGTCTCGCTTGTCCGATGCTGCAAGCCCGTCAGCAAGATCAATACCATCGCAACTCACCCATTTGGAGTAGCGACAACTAACGCAATCGGTGTAAGCTGCCTCGGATCTGTCGGAACATTATTGTCCAATTTCCTTCTCCCCAACGCCGTTATTCTTAAGCGTAAGCTCGGTCTAGGTGTTTGACGATCCCCAATAGGCAACTCGGTTGTCGAGATTTGCTGATAGCAGGGGTGCCAGAAAGACGATCCAGTTTAGTATACTTCAAAGAGAAAAGGCATCGCAATGAAACTACCCTCATTAATTGCCCTAGCTGGGATGGCTATCGGTTTTACCAGCCCAGCCCTTGCGCAACAAAACGCGGCTGGTGTAGATCCGGCAATAATTCAGCAGCTTGAGAATACGATCAGCGCAAAATATAACGAAGCTGTCGACAAGCACGACGCGGCCGCTATCGCCACGCTCTACACTGAGGAAGCGGTTATTTTGACGGCCACAGGACCGCTTTACGGTCAGAAGGCCATCGAGAAATTCTACGAAGACGTCTTTGCCCTGGAAGCCGACAAACCACAATAGCCACAGAGACCCAAATTCTTTTCGCATGTTAGGTTCGGCTATAACGTCGGCAGGCTTATGGAGCGAGACTGGTCAAGGCCAGAACGGCGAAGCTATCCCAATCAAGGGCTATTGGTCAGAAATCAATGTTCGAGAGGGCGATACTTGCAAAATTTACCAACTCAGCGGGATCATTACCCAAGCACCGCCGCCTGCTCAGACGAAATAGATCTTAATACCGAGAAACCAAACATCAAGAGATGAACACAATGAACCGGCATACTACGCTTACATTAACCGCCTTGGCATTCCTGTGTCTCGGAATCGCCCTGCCTCCCAGCGACGCACTCGGCCAACAAAAGTCACTCAAGGAACTAATTGTAGGCACTTGGCTCTTGGACTCGGTGTATGACCAGACCCAGGACAGCGAAAAGCACAACCCATGGGGTGATGGCGTAAAAGGGCAGACCATCTTTACCAGCGATGGAAATATTTCTTGGCAGATGATGTCTGCTAACCGTCCAAAGGCAGATACCAGTCCACGGGAACCAGTCGGACAAGTAGTCGCCTTCTGGGGCACCTACACGGTCGACGATGTGGCAAAGACTTATACCGTCCACATTGAGCGTTGTACGTTCCCGCAATGGGATGGGCTCGACGGCACCAATAACCTTGTGTTCCCCACAGAGAACGAATTGAATATCACTACTAAAAAGCCTATCCCAGATCCAAAAATGGGCCCCTTCGTCCCTCATATTAATTGGAAGCGAGCAAGCAGCTCGAAGTAACCAATAATATCCTGATCTCCGCGGCCACCTCGACCCCCTAAGATAGCAGAAGAACTGCACGCGGAACCGCTAACGGCATTCGGCCCGGTGCCGGGTCGAATGGCGACAAGGCGGCGGTGGTACGGGCTTAGGCTCCTCAACATCCGAATTCAGTCGCTGACACGATCGTCGCTTCATAGTCTTTAGTTGTCGAAGCTTTTGGTCGCCGGGACATTCCGTCATTTTTGAAGCTGGTCGTCGACGAAGTTGATTGGAAACTCATCGGCCCGGCGAATTGGCCCCATGCCGGTCTGCGACGAAATCCATCTGAGATAGCTGCCTTTTTTGCTGATCTCAAACATTTCGAAAATCTAACTCTGTTCGAGCCGAGAGAATTTATCGAGGCTGGCGAGAATGTCACGGTGCTTGGTTACCTAGAAAGCTTCGCACTTGAAAACGAAACAAAAGTACCATAGCGACTGGGTACACGTGTCCACGGTGCGCAACGGGAAAATTACCCGCTGGCGTGGCTTTCCCAATACGGCAGCGCCTTAGAGTTTTGATCCTTGCGTCGACTGTCGTCCTGACAATGAGTGTTTTATCGAGACATTTACCGCCACAAAGCGGGATCGATAAGTGGAAAGTCGCTGCGTTCGGAGAGATCAATGAGAAGACCACAATAGAAAGGATCGAATACGGCTCAACGTTTAGAAGTGGGGGACAAGAAAATTCCGCCAGAGAGATTCCGATCGGGACCCTACTCTATCCACTCCGGATTCACGCGAAGGCGGTGCTCGCTGGCTCCAATGAGAGTCATGTGCATGGCACACAAGTCGTGATTGTAGACCAAAACTTTTACCAAGACCCTTTCGGGAAGTGGTTGAGCTTCAGGGTCGGATCAAAAATTGAAGATTTCGTCCCTTTATAGCCAGCTTCCACTATGTGAAATCTTCAGGCTTATTGGCCGGTCAATCGCTTGTGTTCGCAACTCGGTATCCCTGGCGAATACCAATTCACTCATTGCTCGTTTGGCGCGGGCACCGAATGCTTGCTTCTTCTCTGACGCATCACAAAACGCAAGCCTGATGCGCAAAAGCTGCTCACCGGCTACCAAGACCTTTATCGTGTCACCATCGGTCACGCCGACGACCCGGCCATGACTGACGGAAAGAACAGATTTTATCAAGCAATGTGCGGTCTCGCACATCGTTGCCGAGGGTCGTGCGGCCCAAAAAATGAGATGCCCCTTGTCGATTGCGGTGACAGCTTTGCCGACCCCAACTTCTCCGCACTGATCAAGTGGTTGAGAGAGAGAATGAAGACCGCTCTCCCAGAGCTATTGCCCCATGTTCCGATCGCACGTGATTGGTCGCCACTGAAATTGCCCGATCGACGGTAAGGACCTCGTTCTGGATATGCCACCGATGAAAATGGTAAGTCGAGGCCTTCTCCATTGCGCAGCGACCATAAAACCTGCCTCGCGAGGTTTTCCACACTGCCTCCTTAATGAAGGACGCCACGGCGGCCGGTGCGTTGTGCTCCAGGTGGCGATCTCCAAATAACCGCCCAGAGTCCGTTGCCGCCGACACGCGGCAAACGGATGATCCACTTGTGGATTGCCTTCCATTAACACGGAAAGCTGCGATCTCCCCAACAGCTCGCGGCCGTTCAAAGCAACCACCGCCGACTCCGAATGCATCCCGTCTTTTTAGATGCTCCAGAACGTCAATTCGTCGATCTTTGTGCCCTCAGGGCGCTCTTTGATCTCCGTTGGAATTGCACCCTCCGGAACGCTCACAGCCAACCGCGAAGGTCGCGCCAGGCTCGGGGTAAAGGATGGTGATCACCTTCCCGGCAAGGCTGCCAAGGAGTTGGTTATCGGTTTGATCCCGGTTTGCAGGCAATTGACGCAATTCTTCGAGCTTGGCCTTTGGTAATTTAAGGACGACGTCAAACCGAGTATTTGGGTGACCCGACCGAGTAAAATTGCATCGGGCGTAAATGTCAGTGGAGGGCATATTCAGGGTGGCCAGTTTCTTTGGTGTAGGGGCGGAGATTCACCGTGTGATCATGAGCGTGCACAGTCGCCCAAAATGAAGCGACAAATAGGGACATGTCTACAAGGCAAAACGATGCCTTCTTTGTGACCGTGTAACTGCCTCGCGCACAGTTCTGGTGCACCCGGGAGGGAGTTTGTGTCCAGGGTCGGACTGCCCGACCTGAAACTCTCGGAGCAGTTTCCGGGATTCTTGGCGTTCAAAGCAAAATCGAGGACGGTGGCAGAAGTTGATCAGGTTCAATCAACGGCACCACCGGCAATCGAGACTCCACTTGAATCACTTGAGGCCGCTTACGCGAAGATCCGTGACGAATTGAAAGCCGAATTACTCAATCGTCTAAAGGCCGGGGCTCCCGCCGTTTTTGAGCGAATCGTCATCGAGTTGCTCGTCAAAATGGGTTACGGAGGCAGTCGCGTTGATGCCGCACAAGCTATTGGCAAACCCGGTGACGAAGGTTTGGACGGAATCATCAAAGAGGATCGTCTGGGCCTCGATATTATCTACGTGCAAGCAAAGCGGTGGGCGACGACGGTGGGCCGTCCAGAGATTCAAAAGTTCGCTGGCGCACTACACGGCCAGCACGCGACCAAGGGGATTTTCATCACCATGTCGGATTTTTCGAGAGATGCAAATGACTACGTCTCGAAGATCGGCAGCAAGATCGTCTTGATAGACGGATCAAGCTTGGCCGAACTCATGATCGAATTCGGCGTGGCGGTAGCCACAGACGCCACTTACACGGTCAAACGAATCGGCAATGATTTTTTTGAGTCAATTTAGATCCGTCTGCCCTTCTCTGCGCCTCACTCGACTTACCTTGAGCAAAACTCAGAAGTGTCAAGAAATTGCGGCACGTAGCGTCAGAAATGCGCGCATGTAAGCTACAACGAGCTATCCTAAATATTCCATGACCAGCCGATTAAACTTCTCAGGATTTTCGATGAACATAAAGTGCTGGCCGCCTTCTGACTCTTCGAATACTTCGAACCCTGAACCTTTGATTTGACGATGAATCCATTCTTGCGATTTCCACGGCATCGCGCTTGCTCGACCGCCGATGATAAGGGTGGGAAGGTTGATCCGCGGGATGACATCTCGCCAGTCCGAATGGCACAGATTGTACAATAGAGTTCCAGCAAAGGGTCGGGGCATCTTCAGATTACATTGGACAATCCATTCCCTCACCTCCGAGGTTGCGTGCCTCGTTACCATCCCGTCCATGACTTGTCGGGTTACCTGTTCTGCTTCCTTGCCCCGTAAGGCTGCAACGGTGTCGGATACTTGCTGAGCGGTAAGGGTAGCGCCCGCCTCTTCTAATTCCTGTTGTGTCCAATGCGGGTCCGAAGTGACGAATGGCGGCTGATCGACTAAAATAATCTTCGAAAGGCGTTCAGGGCCGAACAGGTCAAGGTAGCACAAGATCACGCACGATCCCATCGAATGACCCAGCAGCGCCACCTCATTCAGGTCCAGCTCAGCCAGGAGATCGTACAGGTCTTTGGATAACCGCGAAATCTTCAACCCGTAGGGCACTTTCTGTGATTCGCCGTGCGATCGTTGATCGACGGCGATGACGTCATATCGCGCACTGAGTGGCTCGATCTGATGTTTGAATTCCTCGGCGCACTGGGACCAGCCGTGAATAAGAACAATCGGACGACCGCTTCCTTGACGTATATAGCTTAACTGGACGCCATCGGACGCGACAAAGGGTTCCTCGGGGGGACTTGAAGTTGTTCTGTGCGACCTCGATAGCATTCATTGTGTTTGATTAGCCGAGTAGTCTTGGTTTCCTCAATTGCTTGCCACTGCTTTCATTGGGGTGCCTCTATCTTTACTACCTCCCGGCAGATCCCTCGCCCTGTCCCTTCGGGAAATGCTTTGGGATACTGCAAGGTATATTCCATCGTACCTTGCCATCCGGTGTACTTACCGGTCCCGTCGATTAGCTGTGCTGTACCACCAGCTGCGCCCGCAGGGTCATCCGTAAGCTCCCAGATTACCTTATCCCCGTCTTTGTCTGTCCAGACCTCATAATCCCTGGCTCGAACTGGATCAGGATTTCCCGTCCTGTTGTGCCCTTTATTTTCATAGTGGAGCACGGCGATGTAAGTTGATGCCCCATTCATGGGGCCATCGTTGGTGTCATTCACCCTTACACCAAAGATTTCCATTTCAAGGACGATCCGGTCTGGATCGATTGGAAAGACTTTCGGCGTGCCTGACCAGTAATGGGTTCCAGACAAATTAATGTCTTTCTTGGTTTGAGTAGGCGGCGTAGGCTTTTGCTCTTGGGCAAGGGTCGGCAAAGCAAAGCTGATTGCCAGCCCTATTAAAGCCAGCGGTAAGCGTATGTTCATTTTCCCCTCCGGGTGTTACGATGCCTGTCGCCCGAACGATCCTAACAATCTACGGCGAGAATACTTGCGTCACCGTAAACAGCCGGGAGGGCGGAAGGATCAACGCTTTCGAGGAAAGGTCGCTGAACGACGATTTATTAGATGCCTCACTTTGCACGATGTCAATAAGAAATATTCGTTAAGTTTAGCCGCCGGAGGTTCACGATCAAAATATCCTTGGTTTTCCGCTCGGGCTGGCTCATTAAAGCCGATGGGCTGCGGCGAACTTTTTTGGATAACAAAATGTCAACGGGTCTATGGGAATAAACGTCACATTCTCGCTGGGTCGACCTAGAGTGCGGATCACGTGCCACGATGCCCACCAGCTGAGTCTTAAGTGCGGCCGAACCCCATCGAGAACCCAACAGTGAAATCCAAAAATCGATTTCAACTCCATCAACGCCCTTGGCGAATCGATTCTTCAAATACTCGCAGTGATGATGGCTTTCATGGTCACACTGAATCGGCTCTCGTTAGTGTAGCAGTTCGACAAATCGTTGCGGCCTAGGCCTCAGCCGAATTTATGAAAAGAAGTTCCTTTATATGGGCGCTCCTGACGTTGAACGTTGCACAAGCGACGGCAGCACAGATTACGATGGTTCCTTATGCAGACAGCTGGTTTCTCTGGAGCACCTTGATGCCTACAGGTGATGAATGGGCCCAAAGAGGTCCGTACCGAGGAGAAGGTGATGACCCCCAAGATGTCCACCACGCCAACACCCACTGGTTGCGACAGGCCAATCGAATTGACATCACGATTTACGACTGGATAGCTCATCCAGCGATGCCAACCACTGTAGATAAAGAAATGGAAGATGCTGAGAATGGACCGGCGAAACCGTTCTCTGGGTCGGACCAAATGGGTTCTAGAACGCTCGACTACGAACGAATCGACCGCACGAACCAAACCTATACCTATCAAACTACTTGGACATTCAATAAGAACGGAGTAATAGTTACCTTTTTGGACTATTATCGAACCATGCGTTTTGGCATGTACGGTGTGACTATCGAATGTGGTTACGAACAGACTGCTGCTATAGAAGCCAAGATCATGTTGGATAAGATGGTTGCAAATTTCAAAGTTGGGCCAATTTTGGACAAAGCTCGGTTTGCGATCACTTTTGGGATACTTGGCCAACTGACGCGCAACCCGCTCGCTATCCGGCAAGACGGTCTCCCCTATGCCGTCAAATAGAGTGGCGTTCTGTTTCGCGGCTTTTTCGGCTCATAGTTAATTGGCCTTCGTCCTCGGCGCGCAATTAGATTCTTCCTCCATCGGAGTAAGCAAGATGGGTAACTGCCCAGGAATTCGTCAACGTGGTTTGCGAGGACGTTATAGAAAATCACGGACTGAAAAGGCGGGTCTATAAATTTCTGCTCTGGTTCGCCTTCGGCACGCATCTTCGTAACTCTTCGGCGATCCAGTTTTGAATTTTGGGGTTCATGGGTGTAGAAGACTTTCCTTGGTTAATCACCTTCTTGCTCCTTTAAAAACTTATCTGTCTTTTGCCAGCTATCTGCCAGTCACTGCGCAAGACGCTGTTCGTCGTTTACAGTCGGTTCCTCGTTAAATGGAAGATTGTGCTTGAGAATATAGGCTTGCGTCACCACCGGGGAGACGGCAAGCAACGCTCGATTGTAAAAATCTGATTTGGTCATAACGGTTTTCGATATTTGATCGCCCGCCGTGAACCACGCGCAGCCGAGGCATAGCTCCAGTTCTTGAGTTTGATCCCGCACTCCAGGAGCAGGTCAAAGTCCCTGGCAGGCAATTTGGTCTTTGGATTGCCAAAGCAAACCGCGCGCCTCTGAAATCTAAATTTCAATGGGTTCGAAACTTACCCAGTAGTTGATCTGTGGTTCCTCGGGCTCCCAGGGTTGCCAATCGCTGAAGGCCTGGATCGCCTCGGTGAACGCGTCCGCGATGTGTGGAGGCGTCCTGGTGGGCATTGGAGCGTTCAAGCATTGCTTAAGCGGCCGCGGCATACTTTCCGTATTAGCCTTAACAATTCGAGTTTCAAGGCGTTTTTTTCGGAGAACTGGCTGTGATTTCACCAGGCCTTAGGCCTAAGTCGTTTGGGCTCTTTCACTAAAATCGGTATTAACGTTTTGTAAGCGTAAAAAAGTTAATTTTTCGCATGGAGGTCGTTAAGTGGTGTGAATGATATTAACGGATTCGTTTGAAGAGGTGTGAATGGTATTAACTAAATAAAGTGGTGTGAGCACTTTGTTATTAGCCCCGCTGACGGCGTTTAGAGTCGGGAGCGTGTCACACTGACCTCTGGGAAAGAAAGACGCCCAGACGGGGCTCCTGGGGGTCTTCCTGGTTGAGTGCTTACTTCTTCCCTTTCCCTTTTCGCTTGGGCTGGAATTTGGGACCGCGCTTCGGTTTGGGAGCGTAAAGAGCGGGTCCAACATTCTCAGGGAGCTTCGGCGGGGGTCAAGAACGCCGTAACCCAAGAAGCCCATTATGGCACCCTCACTTTCGCGCCCGATCGGTACTGATCTAGCTCTTCGAGGATGCCTTCAATGAAGCAATGGTGGTCGGCTTCATTAAGTGCAAGGAGCTCGCTAACGAACTCGGAGACCTGGCAGCCTTCGTATATAAACCACCGGTTGACCAGGAATACCAGCGTGTGCAGATCCTTGTCTGGTTGCTGGCACTCAGGATCTTGCGGATACCGCTTGATGAGACGGCGGAGTTCCATGAGTGATTTCGAGGAATTTGGCTCGGAGGATTCCCCTTGCCGCGGCGGATTCGGTCCAGCGTGGCCGTTTGAACTTTGGATGTTGTTTGAATCGGGTTGTTGTATATCTCCCTAGAACGCCGAGCCCGCGATCAAAACCCCAAAAAGGGGAGGAACCGGTCGCAAAGGGCCGGAACGGACGGGAAAGGCACTTTTTCGATGTTCCCTTAGTCACGTCCAGATTTGGACGCGAGTTGGGACATCCTGTGAATTCACAGGATTTCCCGACCGTGCAAACTGGTGCATTTCGTTGTGAGTTCCGGCCTTTCCCATAATATCCCCCCTAGGAGAACGGGAAAAATGGTGTGCGCGATGCAGGGTTCGAACCTGCGACTTCTTGCGTGTGAAGCAAGCGCTCTACCACTGAGCTAATCGCGCGAAATCACGAGAATATCGAAAATAGTTCATCGAATTGCGGATGCAACAGTTTTCATCCCCCGTGGAGCCTTGCGACGGAGGCGCTTTCTACGATGCGCAGTCACCGGATTCCGATACGACATTCTTGGCAACAACCTCCAGAAGCCATTCCGAAAGGGCATCCTTGGTGGGCAGCGTGCGGACGAGGCCGCGGCGGGTGCAGAAGCCGAATCCGGACCCAAAAGCGCCCCCGTTCACAATGCATGCATTCGTTCCGTTGGACTCGATCTGTTGAATGCCCTTTCGGATCACATCCGCCGGCGTCCCTTCCAACTCAAACTTCCAGCCGACAATAAAGGCGCCGGCAAACAACCCGCGGAGCCGGCGAATTAATTTCGGTTTGGGGACAAGGCGAAGTTCGACCAGTTCCGCGTCGCTCGAAATCTTGGCGGCGTCCGACGCCCCGCCCGAAACGATTGCTTTCGCCACTCCGAAATCTGAGAGGGCCGCCGCGTGCAACACAGCATCTACAGGGGCGCGCGCGGCAGCCTCGCTTAGCAACCGGCCTAATTCTTCGTTAGTCTGAAAGTATCTTGCAGTATCCAAATGCCAGCCAGCACCGCGACCCAGAAGCAACTCCACGTCGTGCCCGGCAGCCGAGAATCTTTGGGCGAGCTTAACCGCCAATTCGCCGGTCGAGCGGTTCGTGATAAATCGTACCTGATCAATTGGCTCGCTGGCCGGCCCGCCGGTGATCACTATTTGCATAACCCTCCTTCAATTATTTGTTTGCGAATTCATCATCGAGCTTTTGAATCTCTGGTTCCATCTCGTAGATTGAAGTTGATGACAGCGAGAGCAGCGGCGCGGGTTTTTGTCGGGAAGTACTCCGAGAAAGCGGTGATTGAGGTTGCGGATTCGCTGCGACACGAAATCGGAACCAACGCTTCTCTCGGTTTGCTTTTCCTGACGCAAGAGTGGCGCCCTCATCTGGAAGATACTCTCGAACTCATCCGTCTCCACGGTCACGTTCCGCAGTTAGTCGGGTGCTCCGGATGGGGCGTCATCGGAAGCAGGCAAGAAGTTGAGCATGCACCGGGCTTCAGCTTGATCTTATTTTCACTGCCCTCCGAAGGCTTTTCTGTTGTCCCAGTCAGTGAAACCCAAATCGAGGAATCGAGTGGGCCGGACTACTGGCGCACCGTGACCGGGCTTTCCCCCGAAGAAGTGACTTCCTGGATCCTGCTGGCAAATCCCTATTTCGGCGGGGCTGAAAGTTGGCTGGAGGAATGGGGCGCGGCTTATCCAAAAATTCCTATCCTGGGGGGATTGGCGAGTTCTACCAATTCGGAGATCTTTCTCCTCAAAGATGGGGAGGTGTCCGCGGCACCGGTGCTGGCGATCGCCATCAAGCGCGGGCTTCTGGTCCGACCTCTGGTCAGCCAAGGGTGCCGTCCGATTGGTGACCCTTCGCCGATTACTAAAGCGGAACAAAACTTGATCCTGGAGATCGGGAACCTGCCAGCGTATCAAGCATTGGAGGCGGCGTTTCTCAGCATCCCGGCGGAACAGCGCGTCTCGGTCAGGAATAATTTATTCCTCGGCTTAGCTGTCTCAGAATATATCGAGGAGTTCAAGCAGGGCGACTTTTTGATCCGCAACATTCTGGGGGCGGATCCGCAGATTGGTGCGCTGGCGGTGGGCGCTCATCCCAGGGTTGGACAAACCGTTCAATTTCAACTGCGTGATTCGAAATCTGCCCGCGAAGACCTGGTCCTCGCTTCCGAAAACGTCAAAACGGGACTGTCAGCGCCGATTGGTATTTTGCTCTTCTCCTGCGCAGGCCGCGGTAAGGGATTGTTCGGCACCTCAGACCATGATGCAGAAACGCTGGCCAATATTCTGGGAGACATTCCTTTAGCAGGATTCTTTTGTAACGGCGAGATTGGGCCGGTGGGCGGTAAGACTTTCCTTCATGGGTACACCGCTTCGGCGGCTATCCTTTGCGTGGCTTAGCGACCGATTCCGCTGTGGCAGATTCCTCAAAGGCAAATTCAGATCTCAAACCGCCAGAGCCTGCGATTTTTTCGTTTGCAGATTATGCGGCCGGCGCCGGAGAAAAACTTCACGTCAGCACGTTTGAAGAAGGTTTTCGATACCGGCAGAATCGGCAGCGTCCCCACCGGCACGATTTTTACCAGATCTTTTGGATGACGGAGGGAGCTCCTTCATTCAACCTGGATTTCGATCATATGTCGATCGAGGCACATACTCTGGTCTTCGTGCCGCCGGGAGCGGTCCACACTTTTGGCGCGAGGAACAACGCGGAGGGTTTCATCCTATCCTTCCAGGAGGATTTTCTAGAATCAGAGGGACATTCCGTGGATCTCTTCGCGGAATGCCCGGCGCTGGATCCCGCCCAAATCCGGACCCTTTTGGCAGTACCTGATTCTTCCGTGGAGATCGTTGCCAGCTACTGCAGGCGGATATTTGAAGAATTCACCGCAAAGCGAGAAGGGTACAGGTCGGCCACCGCTGCCCTCTTGCGCCTCCTGTTTGTCGAAATCCGCCGGTGTTTGTCCTATCAAACCTCTCCCAGCTCTTTTCGCAAATATTCGTCTTTAACCGCTCGCTTCCTGCGCACGTTGAGCGCTCGACCGTACCAGGTGACCACGGCTTCGGAGGTGGCGAGACTTCTCGGCGTATCCAGGAGTTGGTTAAATCAACTGGTGCGCCAGGAAACGGCGAAAAATCTCACCGATCATTTGCAAGGAAGATTGATTCTCGAATCGAAACGTCTTCTTGCTCATTCCGATCTGAACGTTTCTGAGGTCGCCTACCAGCTCGGCTTTGAAGATCCGTCTTATTTCACTCGTCTCTTCCGCCAGATGGAAGGTCTCAGTCCGCGCGAATTTCGAGAGGAATATCGTTGAAAGCGAGTAGAACCCGCGCTGCGTCGTCCTCCTGACAGGCGATTGGCTCGGTTTGCTCAGTCTTGAAAGAAGCAAAGTGCGGCACCTTGCATACGAAAAGTCGAAAACTCCTAGAACAAGCGCGAATCATTCCAATGAATGTGATGGCAAGTGAACGGAATTCCCGGATTGTTCCTTCCACATGACCGACTGGTCAACTAGCTTTATTTTAGTTTCGTTCTTAGCGTCAGTGTGTGATCTGTTCATCCTTACGAGGTACAGTCTATGTGGATCGTCCAGTTAGCTTTACGACGACCGTACACCTTCATCGTCTTAGCCATCTTTATCTTGATAGCGGGGGTTCTTTCGATTTTACGGACCCCCAAAGACATCTTTCCGGACATCAATATCCCGGTTTGTGCAGCCATCTGGAACTTTACCGGCATGCCAGCCGAGGAATTCTCCAACCGTATCACCTCGGTCTACGAGCGAATCCTGACTACGGTTGTTAACGACATCGAGCATATTGAGTCCACCTCCTACAACGGCATCGGGGTGGTCAAAATCTACCTCCAGCCCAATGCGAGCGTTCCCGTCGCCATGGCGCAACTGACCGCGGCTTCGCAGGCCGTATTAAAGCAGCTGCCTCCCGGAGAAACTCCTCCCCTGATTTTGAGTTTCAGCGCTTCCAATGTGCCGGTGCTACGTCTTGGCCTCAGCGGACCCAACTTTTCGGAGCAGCAGCTAAATGATCTGGCTTTGAACTTCCTCCGGGTTCGCCTGGTGACGGTCCCCGGCGCTGCGGTTCCCTACCCTTACGGCGGCAAACAGCGGGTGATTTCCGTCGACATTAACAGCCAGGAACTTCAAGCCCGCGGGCTTTCACCTACGGACGTCATCAATGCGATGAACGCCCAAAACGTCATTCTTCCTTCTGGCACGGCCAAAATCGGGGATCAGGAATTCGATATCGGTTTGAACTCCAGTCCGAAAACGATCAAAGAGCTGGGCGATATCCCCGTTCGGACTCTCAACGGGACAACCACCTATGTGCGCGATATTGCCAGCGTCCGCGACGGATTCATCCCTCAGACTAATATCGTTCGTTTCGACGGTCGACGCGCGACCATGGTCCAGGTCCAGAAGAATGGCAAAGCTTCAACTCTGGATATTGTCCAAGGGGAGAAGCAGTTGGTTGAAAAGCTGAAGCCAACTTTGCCCGAGGGCCTCAACATTCAGACTCTTGCCGACCAGTCCATTTTCGTTACCGCTGCGATCGAGGGAGTGGTGAAAGAAGCGGTGATTGCAGGATGCTTGACTGCCGCAATGATTCTTCTTTTTCTGGGAAGCTGGCGAAGTACGCTGATCATTGCCGTCTCGATCCCGCTTTCGATTCTTTCATCAATCGCCGTCTTGTCCGCGCTCGGGGAGACCATCAATATCATGACCCTCGGAGGTCTCGCCCTCGCCGTCGGTATTCTGGTCGATGATGCGACAGTCACGATCGAGAATATCGATAGACACCTCGAGGAGGGCAAATCCCTGCATGACGGGATCCTTGATGGCGCGGCGCAGATCGCAGTACCCGCGTTTGTCTCAACTCTCTGTATTTGTATCGTTTTTGTGCCGGTCTTCTTCCTGGGCGGGACAGCCAAGTTTCTCTTCGCGCCCCTCGGAGAAGCAGTCATTTTCGCGATGCTGGCTTCTTACCTTCTCTCTCGAACGCTCGTTCCAACACTTGCCATGTACTGGCTGGGCGGCGACCACGCCAAGCATAACGCAGACGGGGGCAATGGTGCCTCTCCGCACAAGAAAGTTAATCCGATCCTGGGAATATTCGGGGCGATCAATCGAGGGTTCAACCGGAGCTTTGAATCGTTTCGCGAAGGGTACCGGGACGTTTTGGCCATGTGTCTGAGAAACACTCGAACCGTGGCGATCTTGTTTATCGGTTTCGCCGCGGTTTCGATGTTCCTGGTTCCCTGGCTAGGTCAGGATTTCTTCCCGGCAGTGGACGCAGGGCAGTTTACACTGCACGTCCGGGCTAAGAGCGGAACCCGCATTGAAGAGGTCGCAAGGCAGGTGGATAAGATCGAAGGTGCCCTCCGTGAAGAAATCCCGAAAGATCAGTTAAAGGGCATTATCGACAATATCGGTCTACCTTACAGCGGTATTAACCTCACTTACTCCAATTCCGGTGTGGCAAGTGCCGCGGATGCAGATATTCTCGTCTCGCTGAATGAAAAGCACGGTCCGACCGCACAGTTCGTCAGCAAGATTCGAAAACGGATGCACCGGGATTTCCCAGGGATAACTGCCTCCTTCCCGCCAGCGGACATCGTCGCCCAGATCTTGAACTTCGGACTGCCGGCACCCATAGATGTCCAGATTCTCGGTGCCAATACGGCCGCCAATGCACAATTGGCCAATCGCATGGTCGATCAAATCAGCCGTATTCCAGGAGCGGTCGATGTGCGTGTTCAACAGCCGTTCGATTCGCCTCGTATGAATTTAGTGGTCGATCGCACCCAGGCTTCCCAGCTTGGCATTACCGAGAACCAGGTCGCCAATTCGCTCATTGGGGCATTAAGTGGTTCGACACAGATCAACCCAAACTTCTGGCTGGATCCTAAAAATGGCGTCAGCTACTCGTTGAACACTCAGGCGCCCCAATATTCGATCGATTCGTTGGATACCTTGAGAGCATTGCCAATTCTCGGGCCAACGGGAACAACTTCGTCGGCCACCGCAACCTCGGCAGGAGGAACGCAAACTCAAATCCTGGGCAATCTGGTGCAAATCGCGCGTTCCTCTGAACCACCGATCGTGACCCATCGGGATATTCAGCCGGTGATCGATATCTACGGTGCGGCAGAGGGCAAAGATCTCGGATTTGTCGCTGCTCAAGTTCAGAAAGTGATGGATGGCGCACAGAAGGATTTACCCAAAGGAAGCAGCATCGTCCTGCGCGGCCAGGTCCTGACGATGCGAGAGTCGTTCACCGGATTAATCGGCGGCCTCATTTTTGCCATGCTGCTGGTCTATTTGTTGATGGTCGTGAACTTTCAATCCTGGGTCGACCCGTTGATTATTATCTGCGCACTCCCGCTCGCGCTGGCGGGAATCGTCTGGATGCTGTTTGTCACCGGCACAACCCTCAGTGTGCCCGCGCTGATGGGGGCCATTATGTGTATGGGCGTTGCAACGGCTAATAGCGTCCTGGTGATCACGTTTGCCAACGAGGTACTGGAAGAGTATCAAGATTCGTATCGAGCTGCTCTACAGGCAGGCTACGTTCGGCTACGGCCGGTTCTGATGACCGCAATCGCCATGATCATCGGTATGGTTCCAATGGCTTTGGGATTGGGAGAAGGCGGCGAACAAAACGCGCCACTCGGCAGGGCGGTCATTGGTGGTTTGTTGTTTGCCACCGTCGCAACGCTGTTTTTTGTGCCGACCGTCTTCGCCGCCGTCCGCAAAAATAAATTCAACCGGCCGATGAAGACCGTCGCCCAAACCGCAAATTAATTTCGCTGGAGACCACCATGACGCAGGCTACTTTGAAGGAAACTGAACCATTGGACCAGAAGCCTTCTATCCCTGAAAGGAGCAACCGAAAAGGCATAAAGCTTGTCTTTCTGGCGGGCGGCGCACTTTTTATCGCAGTGGCTGTTCTGGGGATTACTTCCCGCAACGCGAAAAATTCGGGCCTTCAACAGCAGTCTAACGATGCCGCCCAGATGATTGTAACCGTGATCCATCCGGAAAAAGCGTCGACGACAATTCCACTTCATTTGCCTGGTCAAACCAGAGCCTACATTGAAGCGCCTATTTTTGCTCAGACCAGTGGTTACCTGAAGAAGTGGTACTTTGATATTGGAGCGAAGGTTAAGGCGGGCGATGTTCTCGCGGAGATTGATACCCCGCAGGTCGATCAACAATTTAACCAGGCCCAGGCCCAGCTCAAAGTGGCCGAGGCAGCTCGAGATCTCGCCGAAGCCACGCTCAAGCGGGACCAGGACCTCTTTAATCGAAAAGTAATCGCTGCCCAGGATTTTGACACGGCTCACGATACCTACCGGCAAAATCAGGCGACTGTCATCGCTGACCAAGCCTCGTTGAACGGACTCAGCGCGCTTGAGAATTTCAAGGTTGTCAAAGCGCCATTCGACGGAATCATCACCGAACGGGATACCGATATCGGGGCATTTGTTCCTTCGGGTTCAGGCGTGCAACTTTTTAGGATGGCCCAAACCTCGCCCCTTCGCGTTTATATCAACGTACCTCAAACGTTCGCGCGTTTTGTCAAACAAGGGGTCCAGGCAGAGCTGACATTAAACGAACTTCCGAACCGCAAGTTTCCTGCTCATGTGACCAATACAGCGGGTGCGATCGATCCAACATCCAGGACATTGCTGACCGAGCTCGAAGTTCCGAATGAAACCGAGGAACTGCTCCCCGGTGCCTATGCACAGATCAATTTGAAGCTGGAAGGCAACACTGGGCTGGTCACGGTACCTTCCAACGCGCTTCTGTTCCGATCAGAAGGCGCGAGCGTAGGCGTCGTCCACCCGGACGGTAAAGTCGAGATCAGGAAAGTTGTCATCGATCGGGATCTCGGCGACAAGCTGCAGATTTCGCAAGGCCTCTCCGAAGCGGACCAAGTCGTCGTCAATCCGTCAGACGGCCTGGCCAACGGGATGTCCGCATCCGTCGCGACCCCAAAGCCAAGCGCCACGCCGCCAGCCAAGGGCTGACAAAAGGCAGGAGTCAGGAGTTGCAGGAGTTCAGTAGTTGCAGAAGGGCAATGGGGGGATTTCAGCTCGGACATCACGCAGCAGTTCGCAGGCCTTCTGAACTCCTGCAACTCCTGCAACTCCTGCAACTCCTGATTCAGCTCCGCGCCGCTTCGGTCCGTTGAATAATACGAGCAAAGCTTCGAGGATCCAGGCTTGCTCCGCCGATCAAAGCGCCATCGATATTTTTTTGGCGCATCAAATCCTCCGCGTTCTCCGGCTTCACGCTTCCGCCGTATTGAATCCGGACGCGATCAGCGGCCGGTGCTCCGAAGAGTTCCGAAAGAACTGAACGAATAAAAGCGTGTGCCTCCTCGGCCTGGGTCGGCGTCGCAGATCGCCCGGTACCGATGGCCCAGCACGGTTCGTAAGCCACAACGATTTCGGGAAGGTCCTTCACCGCGACGCCAGCTAAACCTTTGCGCACCTGGTTACCCAAAACCTCATGAAACTGACCGCCGTCCCGCTCCTCGAGCGATTCGCCCACACAGAAAATGGGGCGCAGAACGGCCTCCAGCGCGGCTTTGACCTTCCGATTGACAATCTCATCCGTTTCTCCGAACAGCGTCCGTCGCTCGCTATGTCCAAGGATGACATACTTAACGTAAAGCGCCCGCAACATGGTGGCGCTCACTTCTCCCGTGAACGCTCCGCTTTTCTCCCAGTGCATATTCTGAGCTCCGATACGGATAGTCGGCATTCTCTCCGACGCGGCTATCAATACGGGAATGGCCGTGAATGGAGGGATGATCACCACTTCAAGGTCATCGACTTGTCCAACCTCGGTGAGAAAGGTATCGAAGTACGACTTCGCCTCACTGTGGGTGAGGTTCATTTTCCAGTTGGCCGCAAGAATTTTCTTCCGCATGCTTACTTCTCCGTGAGAGCGGCGACCCCCGGAAGTTCCTTACCCTCCAGAAGCTCGAGCGAAGCGCCTCCTCCGGTGGAGATGAAAGTCATCTTATCTGCGTACCCGAATAACTTCACCGCGGTCACTGAATCCCCACCGCCGATGATCGTCTTGGCGTCCGATTCGGCCAAAGCAGCGGCAATCTCCCTGGTCCCATTAGCAAAATCCGGAATTTCAAAAACGCCTACCGGCCCGTTCCAAACAATTGTCTTTGCGCGCGCGATTTCGGCCTTGTACAAAGCAACCGTCTCCCTGCCAATATCGACTGCTTGCCACCCTTCACTGATCCCCTGGGTGGGCGATAACAGCGGCGTATTCCGGCTATTGGCCCCTGCCTTAAATTCATCGGTTTCAATGCTGTCGATAGGCACGAGGAACTTAATTCCTTTTTCTTTCGCCAACGACAAAAGCTCTTCGGCCAAGTGAACCTTGTCAGCTTCAACACGACTCGCGCCGGTTGGAATCCCCGTCGCCCTGAAAAACGTGTGTGCCATGGCACCTCCAATCAGGAAGACGTCCGCCTTCGCCATCAGCGCCTTGATCACTTCGATCTTATCGGAAACCTTTGATCCACCCAAGATCACCAGAAATGGCTTGTCCGGGTGAGCAAGCTCCTCGTGCAGGTACTGGAGCTCACGCTCCATCAAAAGACCCATAGCTGCTTGCGGCAGAAACCTGGCAACTCCTGCGGTGCTCGCATGTGCCCGGTGAGCGGCGCCGAAAGCGTCGTTCACATAGACATCACCCAATCGGGCGAGCGCCTGCGCAAAACCTTCTTCATTGGCTTCTTCCTCGCTGAAGAAGCGCACGTTCTCCACCAGTAAGACGCCAGCATCGGGCAGCGCTTTCGACGCGGCTTCCGCTTCGGGTCCAATCACCTCCGGGCTGAAACTCACGGGCGGCGGAATCATCTGCATGAGATGCTCCGCCACCGGTTTCAGGGAGTATTTAGGATTCGGCTTACCCTTCGGGCGGCCAAAGTGCGCAAGCAAAACAACCTTCGCTCCTTTTTCGCGCAACAGCTCAATTGTCGGTAGGCTCTCCCGGATCCGAGTGTCATCCGTAATCCGAATTTTCCCGTCAATTTCCTCGGTCGGAACATTAAAATCGACCCGCATGAGCACACGCCGACCTTTTACATCCAGGTCGCGAACGGATAGTTTCGCCATAATTTCCGCTCTGTTACAGAATGTGCTTCAACAGATCAACACACCGGTTCGAGTAACCCCATTCGTTGTCGTACCAGCTGATCAACTTAAAGAAGCGGCTATTGAGTTCCATGCCAGACCCGCCATCGAAAATGCTGGAGTATGAGCTGTGCAGAAAATCCGTTGAGACGACCTCATCTTCGGTAAAAGCGAGAACGCCCTTCAAATAGGTTTCGCTCGCATTTTTCATTGCGGCACTGATTTCCTTGTAGCTGGTTTCTTTGACCGTCCGCACTGTCAGGTCCACCACGGAAACTGCTGGTGTCGGGACACGGAACGACATACCCGAGAGTTTCCCTTTGACCTCCGGACAAACCAAGCCCACGGCTTTTGCGGCTCCGGTGGTTGATGGGATCAGGTTGATCGCCGCCGCGCGGCCTCCTTTCCAATCCTTCCTCGAAGGTCCATCCACCGTCTTTTGGGTGGCCGTGTAGCTATGCACGGTAGTCATCAGTCCTTCTTCAATTCCGAAACCTTCCTTCAATAAGACGTAAACCACCGGAGCAAGACAGTTTGTGGTACAGCTTGCGTTCGAAATAATGCGATGTTTCGATGCATCGTACTTTTCATGGTTCACGCCGATGCAGACCGTGATGTCTTCGCCCTTGGCGGGAGCCGTAATCAGTACCCTTTTTGCGCCTGCCTCAAGATGACCCTTCGCTTTGGAGGCTTCCGTGAACAACCCGGTCGACTCGATCACAATTTCACACCCCAACTTTGCCCATGGCAACTCCGACGGACCTTCTTTCACTGCCAGACAGCGAATCTTGTGTCCATTGACAACCAACGTGTCGTCGCTCTCAATTTCCGGGCTGGATTTTTCACTAGTGACCTCCCCTTGGAACCGGCCCTGGGTGGAGTCGTATTTCAACAGGTAAGCTAGATTGTCGGCGGGAACGAGATCGTTCAAAGCAACCACATCGACCTCTTTGCCAAGCAAGCCTTGTTCTACAAGAGCCCGAAAAACCAGACGTCCGATCCGACCAAAGCCGTTTATTCCAATTTTCGTCATGGTGACTATCCCTCAGAAGTTTAAAGTTTTAGAACAGAGTCAAATAAATCGGGACCGCGATTCACCGTCAACATAAGATTAGCAAAGATAGAGCATCGCCCGCAAATCTCTGGCCGAATCCGCGCGGCGCAGGTAGGGCCAAGCTCCGCCTGAGTCGGGGCTTTCCGGGTAGCCTCGCTCGACGATGAAATCCCCCACAAATTCTCGCTCGGATTACTAAATCCGCCCGACCAGAAGCGTCGCGCATTTCTGTCTTGTGATGTTACGGCTGGCGCAGGCCGAGGGCAATGGGGAAAGCCCCGGCGCTGGTAGGGCGAAGCTCCGTCTGAGCCGGGGCTTTCCGGGTAGCCTCGCGCAAGACATCGCCCAATAACGATCCGAGGTTTTAGCCACGCACGTTAAACCGCCAAAGGGTTCGATCTATGAATTCGTGGGGGTTGGCCCAATAGGGCAGGTCGAAGCGGGAAGCCCCGGCTCAGACGGAGCTTCGCCCTACCTGCGCCGGCGCTTCCCGCGTGGCCTCGCCCGACAGTGAAATCCCCCCACAAATTCTCGCTTGGATTACTTCATCCCACCCAACCAGTTTCTTGTCTTAAGCTAACCTAGGGGCGACAACGCAGGCAAAAAACAACGTGGAAATCCCCGGATCAGGCGGAGCTTCGCCCCACTTGCCGCCGGAAATCCCGCATTTATGCCGGGGCCTCAGTCAACCCGCCTACCCCTTCTGGCTGAGGGCGAGTTGTCTCGTGGGGACGATCATCTCGATTAACGGGCCCAATCGGCGGCGGTGGATTAACA
>DATHPI010000279.1:0-9753 GCA_035484035.1 Chthoniobacterales bacterium | reverse complement strand
TGCCCGATAATTCCGAGTTCCGGAATATTTCCTGCCAGCCAACTTGGCCTTCGTTGCAGAAGGTATCGCTCTTCCGCCAATTTGGAGAGCGTCGCGAAGACGTGCGTCTTGCCCACGATCGCAGTTGCAATCAACAAAAGGCCACTCGCGCCAGTTCAGGCAGCATATCCAAACGTGCGCTGAGCAAGGCAGCCGCTGGCGCAGCGGACCTTCCCCGCCTCGCTTTAATATTCCGAGTTCTTGCCCAATGAAATCCAAGCGCGAAGCCAGTTCGCAATAAATACCCGGAATATTCCGGAAACTCGGAATATTCGGAAAGTATTCCGTTAACGGAATACTTCCCTTTCGTGTGCTCTAACTAAGACGATGTCGCTGCCGGGCGTGGCACGCGCGTGCAGCGACTGGGCGATCTTCCCGCCCTGGCTTGACGATCATTGAATAACGCTTGATCGCCCCCTCGAGTTGAAGGTGATCAATCAGTTCGCCCATAACTAGTTGCTGAAGTCAGGAATGCATTACCTCGACCCGTCACCGCCCGATACCAAAACGTTGGAGAATTCTGGTCTTTCTTTTCGATGGTCAATAGCGACTCCCCGCCGGGGTACTCTGCGTAGTTCACTTTGTTCCCGTACAGATCTAAACCTTGTTTAGCCAAGGTTTTTACAGCCAAAGCAGTATTTGGCTTCGAATCAGTCATTGCCGAGAGAATTTCATGCACCTTCGTTGGAACGAGAATGCCCACATATATGATCAAGATACGGCTATCGCCCGGTTCGATCACCATCGGAAGATCAACGGCCTTGCCCTCCTGAGTTAGCATTCCACCGTCGATCCCGGTATAGAACATGGCGTCTGGTGATGAGCCGGTGGTAATTGAGTACTCTGTGATTGATAATTTTACGTTTCCTGTATTTGAGACAGTTAGCCTCCATGGAACCTGCACCACAAATCCCAGTTGCCCAAAGTTGTTACGCGTTATGCGGAGCGGACCGTCAGCGTGTGAGTTCAGCCGAAGCGTTAACTCTTCACTCTGCAAGACTTGAAATTGTCGTTTTTGCTCACCGAATTGAAAATATGAGACTCCAACCGTGGCGACGGCGACCACTAGGGAGAGTATTGCCATAGTCCGAGCGAACACGTCGGTTGTTTGCGGATTCGGCGCTGCCTTCGACTTGCTGAGCGCTGGCGGGTTCACTACGACCGCTTCGGACGGCGGCACTGGTATAGGTGGGGGATTTTCCTTCTTCTCTTCGCCAATTTCATCACTCATTGGTAACGCCTTTGTATCACGGGAGCGCTTTTCTGGTAAAGCTCGCAGGCGCTGATGAAGGCCGGCAAGCGTCGCGCTGAAGGTCAACGGTTTGCAAGGCATTTGATTTTGAAACCCCACTTAGTGGTATGAGCAATTGAGGAAGTCTTGAGCTCGGGCACCGAAATCGAGGGCCACCGGCTCCTCGGGTTGAGCACGACGAGACGGCGGCTTAGTAAAGGCGCGCCAGGAAGCGGGTTGTTCAGAGTTCTTGGGCATAAAAAAGGAAGGGCGTGCTGTTTTTCGGATTTCGCCAGGACCTGGACAAGTCTGCCTCCTAGAAAGGCTCTTTCTCGGGGTCACGGAGGCGTTTGCTGCGTTTTTGCGTCTTGGCGGTGCATGATCCCCTTGGGCGGTGTCAGAAGGTTTCAGAGCCGTTTTAGCGTGGTGGTCGTCGGCTAGCAGTTCGGGGTGGGTCTTAGGGTTACGAAGCGGTTTTGGCAGCAGCTTGGCGCTAGCTTTAGCGGTGCTCCGCTTTTTTGGGGCGGATTCAGGCTGTTTCTGTACGACGGTTTCAGGCTCGGGTTTCGGTTCAGGAGCGACGACGGGAGCGACCGGAGCGACGGCGACGGGAGCAACGGAGGCCTCGTCGGGCTTGGACACCAATAATTCGGGGTGATGGATCTTGAGCCAGCGCAGGGCGGTGGGGTATCCGGTGAGGGCTCTGGTGGCGAGCTTGGCCGGGGTGATGGGGATGGGGGGATTGGCGGCGACGCCGGCCACGCCCGAACCGGAGCGCAAGAGAGCAGACTCAGAATCGCCGCCCTCGGCGGCTGAGTATTTGTTGTGGTTCAAAAACTCGCGCTTGGCGTAGACGAGCGTCCCGGCCTTGACGAGTTGGGCCAGCGAGATGCCGAGGATGGAGGCGGTTTGCTCTAGGAGTTTGGTTTCGGTGAGAGCCAACTCTTCGAGAGCGGAGACTTTGGAGCCCTTGAAGAAAGGATGTTTGCAGGCGTGCCACAACTCAAATCGATCGAAACCGCCTTCGAATGGCGAGCCTTTTCCGCGGAACGGCGTGCAAACCACGATCGGGCTACGCATCCGGGACCCGTTAGGCCGTCGAGCCATTCATTACGGATATTGCTTCTCACCTATAGGCTTGATCTCCCTTCCGTCCAGAGAAAGGAGAAACGTTTGGTAATAGTCAGGAATAGCATTAAACCATTGCGGTCTTGGCGGAATGTATTCACCTTTACTAACGACTAATAAATCGCCGCTCTCAGATTGTTGAACGTCTTCTAAAAACCCGTCGCAAATGAAATGTTCCTTGCAATTCGTGGTATCAACAACGTGCACCGCTCCGTTTCGAGACCAAACGAACGAGTCGAAATATACTAAACGACCATCTGACGAGAAATGCAGATTTTCAAATCCTACTATCGTTGTGCGCATATCATCAGTTTGTCGACATTTCACAAGTTGCGTAGGATTCTTACCATTTGAGTCAATCTGCCAAAGCTCGGTCGGTTGGTCCGGGTCCGCTCCGCGTGCCTGACGTCCGCCGTACTCTATTAGAGGTCCGGAAACCCTCTTCACGAAGACTACCCATTTACCGTCAGGCGATGTAGCCGATTGGGCCTGCCCGCAATAGACGAGGCCGAATATCAGGGTGGCAGTTAGGAGGAAAGGAAGTTGTTTCATTTAATTATTGAGGGGGACGCTGGATGTCATTCAGAGGGTCGTGTGTTTTAGGGGCTCTCGGATTGGGATCCGCGTGGCGCCAAATCGGAGGAGTTTCAACTGATTAGCGGCGCCATGTCTTCCCAGTTTTAGGAACTTGGTCTGTTCGATGTTGAGCGCGCCCAGGGGTAAACTGGTCAGCCAATGTGTGAAGGTGAAGCGCTCCTTCGGCGGACTGTTGGCGGCAAACGCCAAGGCAATCGCAATACCCACTGTTGCGACGAGCTTGTCGACTGCGAGGCAAATAACTGAGCAGCGCAAATGCGATTCCTACAGCCTCTGTTTCAGGCATCTTATTCGTCATAGCCTACCATATCGTGGATACACCCTCTTTCAGGAATAGGTGTTATCGTGTTTAGGACGGCCTTGACTACGACGATTAATTTCTCGGGGTGAACGCTGGCAAGAGCTTTCAAGCCCTCCCAAGTCTGATAGATGAACGGCTGGCGAGATGACAACTGCCTAAAGACTTCCAGATCCTTCTCACGATGGGTGCTAAGGTAAGCGTACGTCGCGCACTGAGCGATGTACTCCCAGAGGTGAACTGAATCATCGCTTTCGTTCTTGTACACAAATGAGCGAGTTCGTGAATCAGCACGACCTCGATCAATCCTTCGAGGGAATCCACACCAGGGTACCTTCTTCCGACGACTTTCCTGCATGAATCGACATAGATCGTAACCGTGCTGTCGCTCAATGTATACTTTCCGAGCAGGTCAATTCCACCGCGACCCGGGCCTCCGTCGTCTTCGATTCCCTTGAAGGTTTTCTTATTCCTGCCCTCAAAATCTCTGATCCTAAAAATCCGATCCCTCGATTTACGACGCGCTCGAAAACTGAACTCGCCTTTCGGAGACAAGTCACACTCGGGACCGGACCCGTAGATACTCAATAGCCGTTTTAGAATTTCCCGAACAGACTCCGATTTTGGCATTATGAGATTCTCGTCTTCTGTGCTACCTACCGCCTCTATTCGGAAACCGTACATCCAATAAATATGGTAAACATTGCAATAAAAGTAGTCAAATTGTTCGGATTTCAGCAAACCGACCGACAACAGGGATCGATTGCCTTTAGAAAGCGATCAACTGGGTTTGAACTTGTGTGGCAAGAGATGGCGCCTTGGGCGAGAAACTTGGCGAATGCAGCGATTGAGCGGAATTCAAATGTCCGAGGCGTTGACCAGAAAGCGTTCGGGATTTTAAGAACGCTTGCAATATTGTAAAAACAATATATACCATAATAATGTCGCCGATCTTTTCTGGATTTCAACGCTCGTTCAGTTCGTGACCAATCAAATCGCCTCATGTTTGCCGATACTTCCGGATACTCTGGTCGATCAGAAGGCGTTTTTGGACCGAAGAGATCAAGCTGCATCTTGATAAACGGTGTCGGGAGAGCTCCTCCACCGCAAATCTCTAAGATCTTGCAAATAGAAACGATCCCGCTGCCAATATGAGTACCAAACATGGCCCCATAATCCTTACTTCCAAGCTAGGGATCACCTTTTTTCTCATTCTATGTAGCATGAGTTCTCTGCTTTACGCGGATGATGCTCTTCCACAAGATGTCATAGATAGGCTAATCAGCTCTATCTCATTACATTCGTCGCGGAACAGTGGCTTTGACAGGATAATTATCAGGACCCAGATAGGAAATGTGGTTAATAGCAACGATTACCCGGATTTCGTCGCTAAAGGAACGCCGAGTAATACAAAACTCTATCCAGTGCGAATGTTTTTTAAAAGTCGACGGTATCCAAACCGGATAATCTATTCGCATAGCGACTACTTTTTCCTCCAAGACCCCTTTGGGGATTGGCGCCAACTTACGACTGTACAATCCGAACAAGATCCTCCTCCGAAAGATGGAGAATCTATAGACGATTCTGAGCTGGCACCGGAACCGGTTGGTCCGGGTGCTGTAGGCGGTCTAACAGATAGCGTGGAACAGTCTCAGCAAGCGGAGATTGATGGACAAAGAGCACGGCGAGGCGAGCCATCTTTGGATCCACTAAGGAAGCAAACGCAGCGATTTGTCATTCAATATATTCTCGCTAGCGCGTCCAACGACCCAACAGCACAAAGCAAGTTTTTCGCGCCCGTTGTTTCCTTCTACGACCAAAGCGGCGTCACCCGAGAACAAATACTGGAGACTTTGGCGAAATTCGATGACCAGTGGCCCGTTCGTACATTAGGGACACAGGAAATGGCCGGGGCTTCGGCGTTTCTTGGAGAAAACAACTTCAGAGTCACGCAGTGTTACAATTGGACCATCGCTAAAGAGGGACGAAAACAGCTATCCGGTGGAACCTCTTATGTGGAATGCGTTGTGCACGTTGATCCTGAGAAAATGGAAATAACAAGCATTACTGAGCGAGAGGACGGTCAAACGCACGCAATTAAACGGTTCACTGTGGACAGTGACGCTTCGACTGCGGCAGCAACTCCGACCCCCAAGACCACATCGCCACCATTCGCCATCAGTCAGACACCTCCGCGCCGTTCCGAAGGTTCCAGCGCTCCTCCACAGCCAGACCAGTCGGTTCAAGAAGGAGAGGCGCGTCCGATAACCTATGTCGGGCATGTCGGACAGCTGGACGCTATCTTTTTTCTTAAGTGGATGCCAGGCGGTAAAATTCAAGGGACATATTTTTACCCCAAGCGCGGTATCAACCGTTCCTACACTCTCCTTGGCGAGAATTCAGAGGATGGTAAGATTTACCTTGAGGAATATACGGACAAGGCATTGACCGCTCGTATTGGGCTTGTGAAATCCATTAACTCCCGCGAAATAGTGTGGGAGGGAGCAATGCAGAATGTTGATGGCCGCCGGTTTGAAATGAGTTTTCGAAGAGACCGATAACGCGTAAGCCTGTCAGCTGACGAAGATTCCTTGAGAGGATATTTTGGATCGATCGGGCCATCTTCCGCCTTCCCGCCCCTTTGGACACCAGCCACCGCAGGGAAGTTTATGAGATAGAGCCCCCGATCAGCGGCCAGCGTCCGATTCAAAAGTCGCCGATAATTATTCGTCAGGTGGCAGGAATGACGAAGATCAAACCGCAAACTTCCCTTGGCCGAACATCAGCGCCGTTGCTGTAACATCCGACGTAAGCCCGCGAACTCGTCCTTCACAATCTCATCAAATCCATGCGGAACCAGAACGTCGTTGATGTAGCTCAACATGTTGCCGACATCCAAGTGCCACCTCTTCATGTCTTGGTAGAGACGGAAGTCTTCCACAGAGAGGTAGTCGAGGTTTGATTTGAGCTTCAGGTATCTCGCTTCCCAATGCTTGGCATATTCGACGCGCTCTTCTGGGCTATCGAACCGCGCGTCGAGGAGCACGAGCGGGATGATCCGGTGCAAGAAATCCTCTTTTTCTCCAACCGATCGCTGATAGATGGAATGCAGCTCGGTCATGCAGTAAGGCGAGCGCAGGTATTTGTCGCTCAACACCACGATCACGTGGTCAGCAAGCCCGATGCGTTTCATGAAACCCGAGATCAGGTCGCCTGAGCGCAGTACGTTGCTGTCGCGGAGAATATTCCAGCCCTGCCCGAGCGTCTTACAGAGCCGATCGACGATTTCCGTGCGCTGTCGTGCTTCTTGGGAAGAATCATCGCCCCATGCGTATGAGACGAAAATCTCCGGTGTAGTTTTGGGAGGAAGCTCTGGTCGGGCCGGGATTTGCAGTTGGTTCAGACCAGCATTGTCGGCTTTGTCGCCGGTTTCGGCAGTACGGGATGAAGAAACTGCGTCGCCACTGTTTTGTACGAGGCGTGGCACAACCAAGCCGGAAGATGAAACGAATCCACGGACAGGGAATCTTTTAGTCTGCTCGATCTCGGGCGGGTGACCGAGCGGTAACTTTCGGAGTGGATCAAGCACCAGATCGATCAAGCTTTCCGCATTCTTACCCCAAGCCCTAAGACGGATGACGCTAGCGCCGGTTTCGCTCTCAGCGTCATCCCATTGGCTCTCGATTAATACTTGGCTGCGTGTTTTCTGCTCATAGAACCAGCAGCCGTACTTCCAGTAAATGGCCGCGTCTTTTGCGTGATTGCCAAGTTTGGAGAGATAGTTGCGCAAGATCCCATCGTGGAGAAAAGCATAACTGGCAGAGGCTTCTGCGTCCGGAGGATCATCGCGTAATCGGCCTAAAAGCTGTTCCTGAACGGCGGACCATTTGGGCAGAAGTTCCGGGGCGATGTACTCCCATTCGCCGTTCACCTTAAAACAGATGCCGCAGCTCTCCATCATGCCTAAAAATGCATACTGTTCAGCGAACGTGTACCCAGACCAGATGAGCAGCTCAAGATCCTCCCGGCTAAAGCGTCCATAGTGTTTTTTGAGCTGTTTGAAGCATTTGTCCCGATGGAAGAGCGCGTAGATGGCTTCGAGCGCCCAATTCTGGTCGAGAATAATCTTGTTCTGGAACAGCCCCGGCCTGTAAAACACGACGCCGGTTTTGTGCAAAAAATCGAGCAAGACTTCCTTGTCGCTAATCCCACCCACTTCTTCGCAGATGCGATCAAATTCCGATCGTTCCAGCAAACGGTGTTGGCGTTTGGCAGGTCCGCGCTTCTGGTCCTCCTCGAGCATTTGTCGCAGACGGTCGCGCACTTTTAAACGTCCTACGCCAATTGGAGGAGGCGGACGCCGATCCAAGCGGTCGCGCACAGCTTCTTTGATACTCTCCTTGAGTATTCCTAGATTTAGCCCGGTGCGTGCGCTGACCTCGGTGCAGCGATGAAAGGGAAAATCGTCCATTGGAGCGGGCGGACGCAGTATCCGTTTATCGCTCGTATCGCATTTGCTTTGTACGATGAGCACGGAAGCTTCTGTCCCGGCGAAATTGCGTACGTAATCGAGCCAGTAGGAAAGTGGCCGGTGACGGAAAGGGAGCGCGCCTTCCTGGTAGTCCGTTTGAGACTCCAACTCAGGAGTCCAGAATATCAGAAAGATGGCCTGCCCATGAAGGAAGAGCGCATGCGAGCCGTGGTAGATATCTTGTCCGCCGAAATCCCAGAGGCTGAGTCGCCCCGGTTTCTGAAAACCATCCAACGCGAAAGTCATTTCTCCGAGTTGGATCCCGTGGGTCGTAGGCACGCTCGGATCGAATGGCAAATCGCGCAGCCTGCGGCAAATCTGTGTCTTGCCAACCCCACCGTTCCCGAGAAACAAGACCTTGACTTCCGCGTCGATCCGTTGGCCTGCCTTAAGGTCCTCGTAATGGGCGCGGACTTTATCCAGGACGTTTTCGCTGTAATTTTGGCCGCAGATTTCAATGGGAACGTCATCAAACTTGCAGCCAAATAGGCTGAGGTGTTGCAACGTTGGTAGAAGGGACTCGAGGGGGGCAAACCGGCGAATGCCAACTTGGTCTAGGTACAGACTGTGCAGTGAGGTGAGGCTGGCCAGCGGGGACAGGTCGCCGCTCAGATTGTCGCACCCGATGAGGAGGAGCCAGCGGAGCGACTGCAGCGCTGCCAGCGGGGAGAGGTCGACGCTGAGCTGTTTACAAAAGGAGAGATCGAGCGATTCGAGTGAACTCAGGCCGGCCAGCGGTGACAGATCGCAATTGAGCTTCTGGCACTCGGTGAAGTCGAGCAATGTGAGTGAGGTAAGGCCAGCCAGTGGGGAGAGATCGCCGCTGAGCAGACAGCAGGAGTTGAGAACGAGCGATCGGAGCGAGGTGAGGTGGCCCAACTCCCGAGGAAGTCGATCCAATAGAAATCCGGTAAAATCTAACCTCACCGCCCCGGTCTCCTTCGCTTTCCGGATATGGCGCAGGACTGATTGATTAGCGATTAACCTATACGGTTCAAAAAAAACTTCTTTTTCCTCCGGAGTCATAAGTGGGTGGAATAGCCCTATCCTAAGAGGGATGGCTCAGAACTATCGAATGTAAAAATCCTTATAACTCTGCCCTACGGAGAGGGATGCATTGGGACCGAGGAGTTTATGGCCGAGGATTTGGGCGAGGAAGATATCGTCGGTGATGTTTTTGGGTTTGAACTTGTGGCAGCAGATGGCGCCGTAGGCGCTGCGGAGGTGACCTGGTTTCCAGGGCAGGTCGAGGGAGCCGAAAGCGGCGGACACGTACTTGGGGAGCTGTGGGCCGGTGGTGGTGTTAACGGCTGCGGGAGAAGGGAAGCTTTTGAGGTCCCGGAGAGTGTCGAGGGCCTGGATGATTTTCTTGGGGTCGCCGAGAACGGGGATGAGGTAGGGCTCGAAACTGGTACCGGGAGCTTGGCGGGTTTTGAGTTGGCCGTCGAAGAGGAGGGCGGGATAGGGGAGCTTTTCCCGAGGGAGGCTGAAGGAGGCACTAAAAAAGATCTCGGCAGGCCTGCGCCCGGTGAGGGCCATGAGGCCCATGCCTTTTTGGAGGTAGCGGTCGCTGGCGAGGAGTTCGAGAGCTTTTTGGATGAAGGCCTCCGGATCGAGCGGGATGAGATTGGATTGGTCGCGGTGAATGCGCTCGTGGTAAGCGGCGTTGAGCGCGCGGGTTTCTTCTGGTTCGAGCGCCAGATAGCTGAAGCGCTGGCCGGAGCGCATTTTCCTTGGGCGCAAGACCAAGTGGTTTGGCTCCACGGCGCGGATCGCGTTGCGATACTTGGAGAGGGCGAGCTTGACGGTGGCCAAGGTGTAACGGGCTTTGAGCCTGCGGACTTCGGCTTGGCAGATTCTGTGAAGTTTCTGGAGGGCGAGGGTGCGCGTGCGCATTTGAAATCGACGGCGTACCGCTCTCGCCCGACG
>DATHPI010000278.1:0-3959 GCA_035484035.1 Chthoniobacterales bacterium | reverse complement strand
CCGAGTCGGCATTGAAGAAGCTGATGAAGGATTGATGCGCGTCCGCGAGCGCATCGTTGCCGACACCAACTGCCTGGTCAGCCGGCTCCTGCTCCCATCGTCTGTTCCAGGAGACGCGGTTCGCAAGGCCGTCGATTCCGGGCTCCTGCTGGTGTCCGAAGCCACCATGAACGAACGGCCGACGTTCTGGGCCGTCGCAAGTTCGACCACTACATCACTCTCGCCGATCGCCAGCAGTTCCTGCGGCTGCTTGGACGCGTAGCCGAGTTCGTGCCAACCGTGTACCCAGTCCGCGAATGCCGCGATCCCAAAGACGACAAGTTTCTTGAAGTCGCTCTGAACGGCAAGGCCGACCTGATCCTCACCGGCGAGACGGCTCTGCTGGCCTTGCACCCGTGGCAGGGAATCGCGATTCTGTCCCCGGCGCGCTATCTCAAGCGCTAAGGGGATTGGTGAGTTCGGCGACCCGGATCCCGCTTAGGAATTCCAAGAGTGCATAAACAAGGCCAAGGCAGTGCTAAGAGCGTCCAAATGGAGCGAATCGGCGGATAATCGCGCGAATTCCGCGGTCCCCAGGAGTTGTCATCATGGGTGCAGCGAAGGATCTATGTACTTTGTTTGCAGCGCTTTAAGGAATTGGTGCATCAGCCCCGATTCCTGATCTGGTACCTTCTCCCGCTTTCCCTTCGCAAAAAAACGCTCTCTTTCGCATCGAATCTATGAAACTTGCTGGTAGTCTCCCGCTAGATCTAACAAAACGTTAGACTTAAACCAGCAATGTTTTCATAGATTTGGGCGGAGGCCGTAAAATATAGAAAACAAAACAGATCTCGTGCGGTATAAGCTCTCGCAAGTCCTTATTTTTCAATATTTTACGATAAAACCGCAAAATATAGAAAACAGGGAAGTTATCGATTCTCGCTTAGCATGACGGCATCTAGCTTGGCTCACCGGGGTGTTCGAGGGGGCGAGACGGACGCCGATTGTTACATCCGGTGTCGCCGGTAAGTTGTCAAAGAGCGGATGACCCCGCTATTCTCAAATAGCTAATGTTGTTGCATGTAATATTATCTGTTTTGAGAGGAGCAATCAACGAAAAAGCGCTGGTGTGAGGGCGTGATTCCCGTTTTGGGGACTGGAGGGGCGTCAAAGGGCTGACGCTTCCCGCGAATGGCCGTAGACGTTCGCTCTGAATGACGACGAAATGCCTGAGCCTTCGCAAAGGAGGCGAAAGGCGGGCTAGCCGACCTCAATGCATTATGAAAGAGCGCCCTGATTGAGAGGGTGGGATGGATGGCGCCGCCTCCGCTCCGCTACGCTGTGCAGGGCGGCACTCAGCAACCGCAACGTTTCAGATGTAGAGCGGCCAGGTTCGAGAGTCACGGCGTCTTACGGTCCGTGGTGTCTGGAGTTATCACCTAAATACTGGAAGAATTGGAGTAAAACGCCCCCAAGGGTTCATTGTTGGTGAAATGGCGATCTATTGTAAAGGAACCAGACCTTTTAATTAAGGTAGGACTTAGTTGCCATTGAGCAACGACTGTTTCCTGGTCGCATGTAATGATCCAGCAACACGTTCTCTGCATCCCTGTCGCATGGAATGGTCTCTCTGCACCAGGTTCTCTGCAAATTCAGCTCTAAAGGATCCTCAAACGATGAAGAAATGCTTAATTAACGCAGGCCTACTGTGCCTGCTCTCAAGCCTCTGCCTGTCGGCGATGGCGGCAACCGCGACCTTCCAAACGATCTCCGACCCCGTGGCCGGCACGTGGGCGAACTACGCGCTTTCCGGCGATGGCACCGTCATGGCTGCAAACTACGGCGGCGAAATCTACCGCTGGACCGCGGCGGGTGGATTTCAGGATCTCGGCCCCGGCGATCCCAATTCAAGCTCGATCGGAATCTCGCGCGATGGCTCCGCCATCATCAGCGGCTACATCGGATCGGACGGTTTCGGCCGGCCCGCTGTATGGAACGCGAGCGGCCTGGTTGACTTGGGCCATCCCCACAACGGCTGCACAAAGATTGGCAACAGCTGGGGCAGTGGCTACGGAGTAAGCGGCAATGGCTCGATAGCCGTTGGGCTCGCCTGGACTTGCACAGACGCTGAAGGCTTTGAGTGGACAGCGAAGACCGGCAACCTCTCTCTCGGTCATCCGGCCGGTAACCATAGCAGCCGCGCCAGCGCCATCTCGGCCAATGGGAAGACCATCGTCGGCTTTTGGGAGGATCCCACCGGCCCCCGCCGCCCTGTGCGCTGGGTGGGTGGAAAGCACGAATTGTTTCTCGGGACTAAGACCATCGGCGAGGCCGACGCTGTGAACAGCGATGGTACGCAGATCGCGGGACAGGCTCCGGGCGCTAGCGGGTATGGGGTTGCGTTCTTTTATTCTGACAAGCGCGGGCTGATCAAATTGGGCACACTCTCGCACCTAACCACAGATCAAAGCTTCGCCAACGGCATCTCCGACAATGGACGGGTAGTGGGCTGGAGCGGCGATCCGTTCGGTGGCGGGACCGAAGCTTTCACTTGGACCTCGTCCTCCTCTTCCCACATGAAAAAGCTCGCGAGCGTACTGAACCAGATGGGTGCCAGGATTCCGGCAGGCACGACTCTGACCGATGCCGTTAGCATCTCCGCCGACGGTTCCACCATGGTCGGCCAGTACGTCAATGGCCCGACGTTTGGTAACTGGATCGCACACATAACCAAGTAAGTAGTTAGAATCCATTCGTAAATTCGGGAAGGACTGGGAGCGTCGCTGTTCAGTTTCGACGCTGGCCAGTCCGACCGTGTTTCAGGCCTGATAACTGACGAAATCAGGCCATTTCGCTCATTGAGGGGGTTTTGAGCGTAATCGCGATGTTACGCCAGTTGAGCACGCGCGGTGGCCCAGGCGAAGCGTAGAATGATTCCGATCTTGGATCTACTTTCCTAGGACGCCCGAGTCCCATCAGCATCTCCGACATTGTAAGAAGGAGGGTGTATCTAATGAAGGGCACAAAGCCTTTGATCGGGTCGGTGGCAAGGTTTGCGCTAGCCTTAGCTTCTCTCGTTATAACAAGTCCCGAATTGGCCGCAGGTGCAGAGAAAGTGCTGTACAGCTTCTGTGCCGCCTCCAACTGCGCGGACGGAGGGCAGAGTTGGGCCAGCCTGATTTTCGATTCGGCAGGAAACCTGTATGGCACGACGGCTGTCGGGGGCTCCGCAGGATGCGGCGGTGTGGGCTGCGGAACGGTCTTTGAATTGACAGCTGGGGCCGACGGTAAGTGGGCCGAGAAAGTGCTTTATAAGTTTTGCTCTACTGCAAATTGCGCCGACGGGGCGAACCCATATGCCGGGGTGATTTTCGATTCGCTTGGAAACCTATATGGCACGACGGGCGCTGGAGGCTCCTCCCAATGTAACTATGGTTACGCTGCGGGCTGCGGGACCGTCTTCGAGTTGACACCGAGAGATAATGGTACGTGGAGTGAGAAAGTGCTTTACAAATTCTGCTCCGTTACCAACTGCGCGGATGGAACTATCCCTTATGCCGGATTGATTTTCGATTCAACCGGAAATCTGTTTGGCACAACCTACAGTGGGGGGGCGTCAAACTGCCAAGGCTGCGGAACAGTTTTTGAATTGATACGCCGGGATGACGGTAAATGGACCGAGAAAGTGCTGCACCGCTTTACATTCGATTCTGCAACCTATGACGGGGCCAGCCCCGGATATGGCAGCTTGATTTTCGATAAGGCGGGCAACTTGTACGGCACCACCTACTATGGTGGCAGATGTGTCGAAGCCCCCGGCTGCGGCACGGTTTTTCAACTAACACGTCACGCCAAGGGCCGGTGGACCGAGAAAGTTCTCTACCGTTTCCAATCCGACGGCAAGGACGGCCACAATCCCTATTACGGCCTCGTTTTCGACGCTGCCCGCAACTTGTACGGCACAACCTTCCAAGGGGGAG
>DATHPI010000277.1:0-3994 GCA_035484035.1 Chthoniobacterales bacterium | reverse complement strand
TTGGTTGGTTCACTAACGCGGGAAGGGCGAAGACTGGCTGGCAGCCCGCGATTTTGAGGCTGTACGTCCATTAATTATTGTGTAATCGACCTTTCAATCCGAAGCGTTCAAAAATGCCGTTCCATCACTCCGCCGTGCGTTTCCTTATACTAGTCATGATCAGCTTCCTGTTAGTGGTCTCTGCGCCTCAACAGAAAGCGACAACTGAACGGAGTCCACTATGAACCTTACCGAAATCCAAAAACTACTTCGTGATAAAGACATCGAATTTATTCGTTTTGAACAGACGGACACTCACGGAATCTCACGCTCCAAAACGATCCCTGCACGACATTTCGAATACTTTGCTAATAATGGGGTGCATTTCTTGCTTGGGCAGCTTGGGTTTGACGCCCAAGCAGCTGTGGCACCCGGTACCGGCTACCTGGAAGAGCTCGGTTTTCCCGATAGCCATATCAAGCCCGATTTCGACACATTTCAAGTTTTGCCATGGGCCGACAAGACAGCGCGCATATTGTGCGAACCATACTTTCTCGATTGCAAACCAGCCATGGCTGCACCGCGTCTAGTTGTGAAAAAATTGCTCGCTGAATTGCAGGCGATGGGCTACCGGCTCCTGAGCGGGTTTGAATACGAGTTTTATCTAGTGGACGCTGCGACACGCCAGCCCCCATTTCCAGGGATCCAGATTTTTGCCACTCTTCGTAACAACTTTAATCAAGAATTCGTCTACGACATTCTTCGCTCCATGGCGGCGGTCGGTGTGGACATTATTACTGCCAATGCAGAATATGGCCCTGGGCAGATGGAGATTAATTTTGGCCCAGCTTGGGGAGTAACTGCAGCTGACCACGCCTTTACCTTCAAGAATGGAGTTAAAGAAATCGCGCTGCAGCACGGGATGATGGCGTCGTTTATGACCAAGCCCTATATTGACCAAAGTGCTAATGGGTGCCATTACCATCACTCCCTGTGGCACGGAGACAAAAATGCTTTCGTGGATGATTCTAGCGAAGACGACTTATCGGATATTTGTCGGTACTTTTTAGCAGGTCAGTTAGCGCATGCGCCAGCCATCTGTGCTTTTGCTGCGCCAACGGTCAATTGCGCCAAACGCTTCAGACTTTACTCCTTTGCTCCCACGAATGCCACCTGGGGAATTGAAAATCGCACTACCGGGCTTCGTGTTAAGGCCACCCGGAATGAATCCACACATGTGGAAAATCGCTTTGGCTGTGGAGCCTCAAATCCTTATCTCCTAATGGCCACCTGTTTGGCGGCTGGCATTGACGGACTGAAAAGACGAATGGCACCACCACCGCCTGTGACTGGCGTTGCCTACGGGAGAGATGGTGTTGTCAACCTGCCAATCCGACTGGAGGATGCACTGGATGCTTTAGAGCAGGATTCAGTGATGCGAGAGGCGCTCGGCTCCGAGTTTGTCAAATTATTTCTGGCAGTCAAACGGCATGAGATAACCAAAGCAGCCGCTGCGATTACAAATTACAGCACGCCCGAGTTTCACAATTGCGTCGATGGTTGGGAGCGGCAGGAGTACTTCGAGTTCCTCTGAGCGTGGTTCGCGCATGCCGAACAGGGTCACGACTGGGCGATGAGCTGAAGCATCTCGCCTACGGCGGGTTCCAGGCCGATGAAAATGCTTCGGGACACAATGGAGTGGCCGATGTTGAACTCTTTCCAATAAGGGATTCCCAATATCAAGCGCACGTTCGTGTAATTCAGGCCATGCCCGGCGTTCACGATCAAACCTTTTTCGGATGCATAACGGGCGGTCGCCTCCAACCGGGCGACTTCGTCCATGCGAAAATCGGGCATCACATTGGCAAACCGGCCGGTGTGAAGCTCGATGGCATCAGCCCCGAGCTCCACGCAAGCATCGATCTGTTCCGAAGCCGGTTCGATGAACATGCTCACCCGAATGCCGCCGGCGTGCAACCGGTCGACTGTCGCGCGTAAGGTCTCGACGTTGCGCGCCACGTCAAGACCGCCCTCCGTCGTGACCTCGTTACGGTTTTCCGGAACCAGGCAGACGTCATCCGGCAAAACCTGCAATGCCGTTTCAAGGATGTCGGGCGTGTTTCCCATTTCGAGGTTGAGCTTTGTAATAATGCTGTCGCGCAGCCTAAAAACATCTCGGTCCTGGATATGCCGGCGGTCCGCACGCAGGTGCACAGTGATCCCATGCGCACCGGCTCGCTCGCAGGCGGATGCGGCCGCCAAGATATCCGGCTCCACGTTCGGTGCGTCCGGCATGTCCACATACCGGACCTGGCGCAATGTCGCGACGTGATCGATGTTGACCCCTAGCTTAATCATGGAAACTAGTTAACCGGACGGGAAGGTTTGAGCAACTCAATGATGAGTGTCGGGCGTCGAGTAGAGTTCGAGTTTAGGGTTCGGAGTTGTGCTCTATACGCCAAACAGCAAAGCTTACCTTTCCAGTTTGCTGATCTCGAAGATTCGCCGTATGTCAGTATGTCAGATCAAGGTGAGCGTCAGAGTGCTACATTGTTTACGACAACCGCGCTCAGGCGCCAATTACTCAATTTACTGGAAGCAACTGCCGATTGCTATTCAAAGCAATGGGACTTGAAAGCAGCAGGACGCCGCCGGTCAGGTCTGTTTAATGTTTAACTATCTCATTGGCCCATGAACAAAGAACACACCGGATCGCGAATTTTGAAGGCGCAGGACGGTAAATCCTGCCACCTTGGTTCCACTGGGGTCCGATTTATGATTGATGGGAATGACTCGAGCAGCCGCTTTTCGCTCGTGGAACATCCGATGGAACCGCGGGCGCTCGCGGCGCCTCTGCATCGGCATCGGAACGAAGATGAATACAGTTTTGTAATTGAAGGGTGGATTGGCGCTGATCTGGGTAAAGAGATTGTTTTCGGCGATCGAGGCGACCTGATCTTCAAGCCACGCAATCAGTGGCATACCTTCTGGAATGCGGGCGACGAGCCTGCGCGCATCTTGGAAATCATCTCGCCGGCCGGGTTTGAGCGTTACTTCGTGGAGCTGGCCAGTTGCGAGCCGCCTTTTGATCCAGAAAAGGTTCTTGCCCTCGCAGCGCGGTACGATGTCGAACTCGATTTCGGTAGTATCCCGCACCTGATCAAGGAGCACGGGGTCACGTTTTCCAGGTGCAGATGAAGCGGAAAGTGAACCTCGGCTTATGGATCACGCGCCCATTCCTGAAACGATGCGAGGTAGTATACGGCGCCGCTCTAAAGGCTAGTTCTTATGCCAAATATCGAGCAAAAAGTTGTGCCAAATAATTTCCAAAGTCACAACAACCTTGCGTCACTTGGCCTAAGGATTACCCGTTATACTCCTTTTATGACTGGACCATCGTATGCGTAAGTATAATAACAACAAGTACTTATGTTTTGGGAAATTGGGAAATCTGAAATTTTGGCGGTGGACTCAACGCCGCGGTTTCTAGCGGAAGGCTTCTATATTTAGAGTCCGGAAGTAAGCGTTTTTGAGCTGCGATTGCCTTGAAATCATTTCGCTGCCGCTGCCATAAACCACGGCTATAGATGACCAAGACAGAACTGCAAAGCACACTTGCCGAAGCCACCCAGACCGACAAAAGAACCGCTGGAGTATTCCTGGATACGCTCAGCGCGCTCGCCTACAAAGAGATCAAGAAGAACGGCGAATTTGTTTTGCCCGGTTTTGGCAAACTCGTAAAGCAGAAGAGGAAGGCACGCACGGGCTTTAATCCAAAGACGCAACAGAAGATCAAGATTCCAGCAAAGACCGTCGTCAAATTCCGAGTAGCCAAGGCGCAAAGGACGCGGTTTTTGGGGTAAAGAAGTAGTCTAGGTTTACCCAGGAGAGCCGAAGCGTTTGGTCCTGCGCAGACCAATTGCCGGCTCCCATCTCCACTCTCCATACAAGGCGGAAGCGGCCAGGTATGAATTGAGCATTTTCTGCGCTTCAGCTTTGAGGCTGGAGTGCATCT
>DATHPI010000276.1:0-2478 GCA_035484035.1 Chthoniobacterales bacterium | reverse complement strand
CACGCCCACACGCCCACACGCCCACACGCCCACACGCCTCCGCCTCCTCCCCTCACGCCACCGGCACTTCCTTACCGGACTGGCTCGACCGGTAAATCGCGTCGAGGATCTCCATCAGCTGAACAGCTTGACTTGAACTGTTGACCGCAGATTCTTCTCCCCGGATACACCGTAGAAAATTATTGTCCTGTTCGGCGAACTCATGGGCTCGCAGCGGAGCGCCGCGCAAGTCCTGGACAGGCAGATCGCTTTTAACGAGTTCCCCATCCTGATCTTCAAACAGCGCAAGCGGCGAGGGGCAAAGCTTCGAGTCGACATTGAACACGTCTGTCACCCTCAGCGACCCTTTTGGTCCATACACCGTCGTCGAAAGGAGCGAGCGACCCCGTTTCGGATCCAGCGGGATATCATCCGTCAAGTTGGCTGCCCAACAAACTTTGAACAACAAGGTTGCGCTATTCTCGAACCGGATCATTCCATAGGCGTTGTCCTCGACATCGAACACCTTGCTTTCGACCAGTTGCGGAAACTTTTGATAAGTCTGCGCGGAAACCGCCCGGGGTTGAGGAGTCCCCATGAGATACCAGGCGGCATCAACCGCGTGTACGCCAAGGTCAATCATTGCACCTCCACCTGACTTGGACCTGTCCGTGAACCAGCCGTCCAAGCCGATCGGTGTCCCGCGGGAACGCACCCACATCGTTTCAGCAAAGTAAATTTCTCCCAATCGACGTTCGGCAATCACTTTCTTCGCCGCCTGCATCGCTGGGGAAAAACGCATTTGACGCCCAAAATAGTAGACCAGGCCCCGGTTACGGGCTTCCTCGTGAAGCGTCCGCATCTGTTCGGCGTTCATTGTCGGCGGCTTCTCGCAGAGCACATGCTTGCCGGCGTGCAGAGCTTTTTGGGAAAACGGATAGTGAAGAGCGTTTGGCAGGCCAATCACCACCGCGTCTAATGCCGGATCGAGAAGCATCTCGTCGAAACTCGTAAAGACTTGCGCGGGACCAAATGAATCGGCAAAAGTCTTCAGACGTTCCGCATTCAGGTCGCAGGCCGCGTAAAGATTTCCAAGTGACGATGCATTCAGCGCATCCGCGTGGCGTTCTCCAGGCCAACCCAAGCCGACTATTCCCACATTGATCGATTGCGATAGGCTCATCTCTAAACGGAACAGAAAAAGACAAAACAGCAAAGGTAGCCGAAGTTTTTTAGATTCAAGATAGTAGATAGGCTGTCGTAATAGGGGGAATAGAGTTTGATCTTACAAACCTCAACTGATTAAAGTCATCCTTTCCATGAAGAAACTATTCCCTCTTTTTTTTGTCGTATTAGTCTGTGCCGGGACGGCCTTCGCCGCACCTCCCGGTAAAGTCGTTAAAGTTGACCCAACATCGGTTACCTTACATTGGGATCATGCCAAAACGGGGATTTCAAAGCATGGTATGGCAAATGGCGGTTATGGTGGAGGCACCCGTGAATACACCTACAAACTCACGCCCGCGACCACCTACTGGCAAGGTGGCAAGAAGGTAACTGAAGCCAACATCCAAAAGGATGCGACTGTAAAAGTCACCGCCGATCACGGGGTTGCTTCCAGAGTTGATATCCAGTAGACCGTGAGACGCAGCCCAGGTTTCACCCTGGGCTTTCAATCCTGGGAATTCTACAATCATTGCGCGAAAATTGGGGGTGACGTCGCAGGCGAGTGCGAAGCGGGAAGCCCCGGTTCGGGCAGAGCCTCTACCCGAGCTTCGCTCTACCGGCGCCAGATGGAAGCCATTTTCCACGCCGCCAAACGATAAATCATCACCGCCCCCTTTTTGACCGCGCAATGCACCCCTAAGCTATCCTCCCGCGTCGGATACAAACGCTGGGTGATGCAAGCCCGATCGGCTAGAAATACCTCGAGAACAGAGCGATCCAGAAAAGCGTGAAATCGAACCAGGCCGTTCTGATCGGCAGCCAGCGGACCCGAAAAGATCAGATGGTTGACGTCGGGATCGAGGCTCGATTTTCTTCCGTCTACGGTCAGTAATTGTTCCGCGCTTTGGTAAGAGATAGTTGTGCATTCCGTACCATCGGGAGTCGCGCGGAGGGTTAACTGAAAAATCGCAGGTTCATCCAAGGAGAATTCGACTTCGAATTCCAGGCAGTCACCCGAGAAATCCAAAAAGGGATTCTCAGAAGAGGGAGTGAGTCTTTGTCCCTGGAAGGTGCGGCCTTCGGTTCGCAACGACTTCAGTTCGGCGGCTGGTCTGACGACAAGTTGATCATTTGCATCCAGATCGCACTCTTTTGGCAGGCTCAACAAACCGGCCCATCCTGCCGCGCGCCGGATCTTTCCTGGGCGTCCTTCTTTGATCCAGGTCCATAGCAGATGCCGATCGCGGACCGGGTCGTAAAGACAATGGGCGGCATAGGCATAGATTCCAAAATCAAGTTTTCCTCGCTGGTGCTCCCGCAGACGGCCGTTCT
>DATHPI010000275.1:0-2174 GCA_035484035.1 Chthoniobacterales bacterium | reverse complement strand
GCGACTTTACCTGTGAGTTTGCTCATGTGTTCTCCTTATTTTGTGTTTGGAGTCCGAAACAGAAAAGCATCTTCGATCGCCAGCAAGTTCTTGCAATTGCCCAGTACCTGCTCTTTGACGCATTGAGCCGCTGCGAGATCGGTGTGCAGCAGATAAAGGCCGTCCAGATTCTGCTCGCTCTGGATCAGTTCATCGTTTTTCTGATACTGAAGCTGGCTTGCTCATCGACTCCCTTCTGTTTAAGAGTATTTCACTGCTTTCGGGACTTACCTTGACGGCGCTGCTTTTCCCGTGCGCCGCCGAGGACCGAGAGCTCCCAACGGTAACCATCAAGATCATGGAACCAAAGACCCATGTTCGGAGAGCCGGGAGCTTCCGGCCCGATTTCGTCGCCCGGATCTTCGACCTCGACCCCCGTTCGCTTTAGGTGGTCGAGTGCCTTTCGCAATGTTGTCATGCCAGGCAAGTGAAACGACATGTGACCGATTGTTTCCGGCGATGGTTCCCCTTTGAACAGAGCGATCGTCACGTTCTTGTTCCCAACCGCGATACCATCCTCATATTCGAATTCAACGGACAAGCCGAGCGCACGCTCGAACCATTTCGCGCTGCGTTTTGGACTGGTAACCGCCAATCCGAAATGGCCGACTGTCCCCAGCGTGAACGGAGCTTTCATGCTGCTTACGTTAACTAATTAAATGATGAAGCCAACCCAGTAGACGGTCGGATTTACTGCGAAGGTGGTCGAATGTCGGCCACTAGTTCGCCAAATTCTCGACAAGGGAGAAAAACGCTGGAAAACCTCAGTGCAACTCTTCAGGCGGCACGAGAAGATTGCGAACGAATTTGTGATGCACTACCGGATGCAAGGACTGCGGCCCGTATCGTCAAGACAATCATTCTGGCAGCATTGGAGTCCTGAAGCGGCCGCCCGAGCTTGACGAGGTTATCCGTGCGATTGTGGCCGCCGACAAGCGTTTGACACGCCTAAATTGACATCGCCCGGTTAGCGTAAGGACGGAGCAGGGAGCAAATGCCTGCAAACGAGTCGAGAGAGACGGCTTCCGACCACTCAGGTTCCCGTTTCAGGCTCAGCGTACTTATTTCCCCTTTGTCAAACGACCCCCTACTGGCAGCGTAGCATAAACTGCTTTCCGAGCAGGGGAGTTAAGGATAAGGTCCAAGTCAGCGATGAGTCTCAACGAAATCCTTGAACATTTGCCCAAGCTTACCGAAGACGAAAAACGGCAGCTTTGGAATATACTCGATCAGCAGTTGGCTGACGAAGGCGAAGAAAGCCCGGAATTCCTTGCAGAACTGGATGCGCGCATTCGCGCTTCGGATCGGGGTGCGCGGACTTATTCGCTCGATGAGGCCCGGCAAATGGTGAGAGACACCGTCACGCGTGCTCGCCGGTAGTTATCGGCATGTACGGTGTCATGATTCTTGAGGAAGCGCACGAAGACCTCAGAAATATAGTTGCCTATATAAGCAGCAAAAATCCCGGTGCAGCGGAAACGCTCGGTGGCGAGTTGCTCGATCAAGCGATGAGCCTCGAATCGTTGCCCTATCGAGGTTCCCGAGTCAAAAAACGCCGAGGTCTCTTAAAACTGATCCATGGGGACTATCTGATTTATTACCGGATCCAAGAACAGAAAAAGGTCGTCGAAATCGTAGCTTTCAAGCATGGAGCACAGATCAAGTAACTGCGCCGGACGGCAATCAGAAGAAAGCTTCTTTGCAAACGGGAAGTCAAAGGGATGAATCGAAGAAAGCGTCTTCCGAACCGCCTGAGAGTGGGGTAGGGAAGGGGAGAGTGGGCGGACCGGCAATCTGAACTTGGTGGTCAGCCCGCTATTTTAGATTAGAACCCGTTGGTTGATGTTATGGGCAACCGCGCTTTCTGGCTCGGACGAACCAACCGGAAGGCATTTAAATTTGGCGGGACTTGTGCAGGTCCTGGATTTGCCCGAGGCGAGGGCGAAGGAACAGAGGATTGGGATGGTGCCGTCCTCGGCTGGCCAAAGGAGCGCGAGCGCTGCGATGTCTCCTTGGTGGACTGCCGCCAAGTTTTGCTCTGTTGTGTGCACCAGCAGGTCCGAGGCCGTTTTGCGGTTCATCGGCGGCCGGAGTGGACGCCGGCGTTCGTGACCCACGTCCAAGGACTAGGGGTC
>DATHPI010000274.1:0-8664 GCA_035484035.1 Chthoniobacterales bacterium | reverse complement strand
CCTCCCACTCGGATCACGCAAAGCCTACAGCCTCGCCGAAGGGGCGTACTCACGCGAAACTCCCCGTTTTTCACTGGCCTCATAAAAAGGTTCAAAGCCCTGAGGGAGCCTCCGCTCAGGGAGGGCGAAGCTCTGGGTAGGTAAGGCTCTGCCCGAACCGGGGCTTACCGCGTTGCCCTGCATATGACGTATCCCCTATGGGTCGACAATCGACCGAAGTTTGCGGGGGGTTGCGTCGCTCGGAAGGGCAAAGCTATAAGCCGCGGTTCGGGCGGAGCCTCACCCTACCCAGAGCTTCGCCCTACCTGACCCGGACTTCCGCATCATCCCGCCTTTTGACGCTGATTTGGCCGGCCAATCTTTTAGGAAGAGGATCACATAAGCGAGGCGTGAAGGAGGCAACGCTTGAGCCGGTTATTATCTCGATTTCCCAGATGTCATCCGACAGAAACCGATAGGGCGGCGGATGCTTCCTGGGAAATCGCGTCGATCCAGCGGCCATGCTCTCGAATGAGATCCACCAGCCGGCCGACCGCTTCTGCCTCCGGAATGTTGAATTTCACGGCCTTCTTACCGACGTAGAGATTGACCTTGCCAGGTGCCCCTCCGACGTAGCCGAAATCGGCGTCTGCCATTTCGCCCGGCCCGTTGACGATGCAACCCATGATCGCGATCTTTACCCCTTTCAGGTGATTGGTTGCGGCTCTGATCCGCGCGGTGGTCTTTTGCAAGTCAAACAGCGTCCGCCCGCACGATGGACACGCCACATAGTCCGTCTTGAAGATTCGGGCTCCAGCTGCTTGCAGGATATTGTAGCTCAGGCGAAGCGACTGCCCGGGCGCGACTTCGCCCTGGACCAGGATCGCGTCTCCGATCCCGTCACACAATAACGCCCCAAGGTTGGTAGCAGACTCGAGAAGCGTTTTCAGAAAGTCGCGATTCGGATCGGTGGAAGGAAAAAATGTGTCCTTCAACAAAATGGGATGACGTGGGTCCAAGGAGGCCGTAAGCAAACGGTAGGCCGTCACCACAGGCAGATCGATATTGTCCTTAACCGTGACAAACCGCGCTTCCGGCGAAGAATTGAGCGCCGAGATCGCATCGTCATCAGTCGGGTCGACGGCCGCCAGATTCGCGGATTCCAGGACTCCTTCCGGCTGGAAATCACCCATCTTATTGAGTTTATGGGCGACACTGTCAAACGTCTTTTGGCGGACGAACACACGGATGGTTTCTTCGCCACCCACTCCAGTGGAGTTGACCTCCATTTGCATGGCGGGCCGCCTTTCGTAACTGAAAGGATCAAAGGAAAGAACGTGGCCTGACTGATGCGACCAGCTCGGGTCGGGTGGACGCTGGTTGTATTCTGCGACCAGTGCTTGAGCGACAGGGATCTCGTGCACGCTATCCTCTGTCAGGGAGACGCGAACCGTGTCGCCGATTCCGTCGGCTAGCAGGGACCCTATTCCGATGGCGCTTTTGATGCGCCCGTCTTCGCCATCGCCGGCCTCGGTCACACCAAGGTGAAGGGGATAATTCCAGTCCGGACCTGCGGCCATCAACCGAGCGACGAGCAGCCTGTAGGCAGCAATCATCACCTTCGGATTACTCGCCTTCATCGAGAAGATGAATTCGTGGTAGTCGAGGTCTCGCGCGATTCTGGCAAACTCGAGAGCGCTCTCGACCATTCCAAGAGGCGTGTCGCCATAACGATTCATGATCCGGTCGCTCAACGAACCGTGATTCGTCCCAATCCGAAGACTGATCCCGCGCGCCTTTGAAAGGCGGACCAGGGGAGCAAAACGCTCACGTATTCGATCCAGTTCGGTAAGATACTGGTCGTCATTGTACTCCTTGATGGCGAATTTTTTGGAATCGGCGTAATTCCCGGGATTGATTCGAACCTTGTCGACCCAGAGGGCGGCTTCCATTGCCGCATCAGGTTTGAAATGGATGTCGGCAACGATCGGAACATCGCAATCCCGCTCTAACAATCCCTCTTTGATGTACCGGAGATTTTGCGCGTCTTTGACCGTCGGCGCAGTGATCCGAACAATCTCGCAACCGGCCGCCGCCAGCTCCATCGTCTGGCCAATGCAGGCCTCGGTGTCCATGGTGTCGCAGGTAATCATCGATTGCACCCGGATTGGTTGGTTGCCGCCGACGACCACCTTACCGACTTTGACCTCACGGGTCAGCCGGCGCCGGTAGCTGAATGGGTCCGGGCAGAATGGAATGTGTCTCATTGATTTTCGGGCGGAGCCGGTCTAGCCGGCATGCTGAATTTTGCTTTGCGATTGGAATTCCAAGGCAAATCCTGTGCGTCGTAAAAAGAGACGTAGAGCATGAATCCGATCAATAGAAGAGCGCACCCGCTCTGGATCACTTCAAGGACGCGGATATTGATAGGCCGACGCCGGATCCCTTCAATCACTGCCAGAACGATATGCCCACCGTCCAGGACAGGGATTGGCAGAAGATTGATCATCGCCAGGTTCACATTGAAGACCACGCTAAACCAGAGTGCAAGCTGCCAACCAAAATCGCTATCAAACAGCCGATAGTAAGTTTGCATGATCATGATCGGACCGCTCATGTGTTGCAGTTTGATGTCAGATTGCGGCGATAAAAGGGCGCCCAGAGTGTTACCGATAGTCGCAACAGCGGCGCAGATTTGTTCAATCGGCGAGATGTGAACGACCGTCATAACTCCGCCCCCATCCCACAGGATCCCGTCCGAGTCCCCAGCGAAAGCGATTCCGATAATTGGTTTATCCTGACCGTCAGGCGTCGCCGGGAGAAGCCGCACCGTCCGGTCTCCAGAGGCGCCCGAAACCGTCAAAGAAAATGGGACTGCCGGATTGGTTTCGACGCGCTTGATGATTTCCGTAGGATCGTAAATCGGCTGATCATCCAAAGCCAGAATGTGATCTCCGGCCCGGATACCGGCAACATCCGCAGGGCTGTTCTTGATGACCGCGGATACCGAAGGCCGCGACGGCGCCATGGTGAGATCGATCGTTTTTCCATCCCGCAATAGAGTCAGGGGCAATGGCTTTCCCGGATTAGCCTGTTCCCATTCTAGAAGATGCTGGGGATGGTAAAACTTCTGGCCCCCAACCGTGATGATCTGATCATTCGGCCTGATACCGGCTTGCGCAGCGACTGATCCTTCAGCGACCTTGAAGACGATCGGAGTGATCGCAGGGGCAATCCCGACCTGGCGAAGCGACCTCCTTTCCCAGCCTCGGGTCTCAGGTCGCGTATAACTTGAAATCAGCGTTAGAGTCTTGTCCCCACGCCGAATCTTGAACGGAATCGTTTCTCCCTCGCTCCGGACAACATACCAGGTGATGCTATCCACCATCCCCGAGAAACGTGAGACGGGGTGATTGTCCACTTCCAGAATCACATCCCCGGGCTTGAATCCGGCCTTCGCAGCAGGCTCTCCGGGTGCCACGTAGCCAACGGTCGTCGTGGCGTCCGCTTCTGCGGTCGGTTTGCCAACCGCCCAGACAATCACTGCGAAGACCAGCGCGAGCAAAAAGCTGAAAAACGGGCCCGCAAACGCCACGATGATCTTGTCCAGCGGACTAACCGGGGACAGATCCTCCCGTGCGGTTTCGGACTTCCCTTCGACAGACTCCATGGGAGCCATTTGCGGCAACAGGACAAACCCGCCCGCGGGAATCCAACCGAGGCTATACTCAACCCCTTTAATGTTCCTTTTCCAAATTGGACGTCCGAACCAGATTCCGAATTTATCCACCTGCAATCCACGCCATCGAGCGGCCAGGAAATGTCCCAGTTCATGAACGATGATCAGTAGATTAAAGATCAGAAGGACCTCAGCAATCGTGAGGACGACACGAAAGATGTTAAAAATCATAAATAAAGCATTAAACTAAAGACTCCAGGACAAAGGTCCGGGCCTCTTTGTCTGCCTGGAGTATATCATCCAGGCTCGGTCTCGCCAAATTCGGGTGTTTTTTCATTGCATTTTGCACCAAATCCCAGATTGCGGTGAACGGAATCCGGTCATCTAGAAATGCTTGGACCGCCACTTCGTTCGCGGCATTCAAAATTGCCGGGAGTACACCTCCGACTTCGCCTGCCTCTCTGGCGAGATTCAAGGCGGGAAAATCGTCGTACCTGGGCTCCTCGAATTCGAGTTTTCTCACTTCGGCGAGACGCAGCGGCCTTAAGCTGGTGGGTACGCGATCCGGCCAAGTGACGGCGTACTGGATTGGGAAACACATGTCCGAATGGCTCAACTGCGCAAGGATGGAGCCATCCACAAATTCGACCATTGAATGCACGATGCTCTGCGGATGAACTATGACCTGCACCCTGCTCATCGGCACATTGAAAAGCCAACGGGCCTCGATCATCTCGAGGCCTTTATTAAAAAGGGTGGCCGAATCGATCGTGATTTTTTGACCCATTTTCCAGGTTGGATGCCGTAAAGCATCCAATTTGGTAACGTTTTTCAGCTGTTCAGCTGGCAATTGGCGGAATGGACCGCCCGACGCAGTCAAAATGAGATTTTGGATGTCTTGGTTCCGTTTCGCTTCCAGGCATTGAAAAATTGCGTTGTGCTCGCTGTCAACGGGTAGAATAGAAACATTCTTATTGCGGGCGTGACTCATCACGATTTCCCCGGCCATGACCAGGATCTCCTTGCTGGCAATTGCCAGGTCTTTTCCGGAATCGATGGCGGCCAGTGCGGGCCGAAGGCCCGCGGTGCCAACGATGGCCACCAGAACCATGTCCGCGCCGGGCAAAGTCGATAGCTGAACCAATCCTTCTTCGCCCGTGAATATTTCCGGGCGATAGGTTAAAGCAGCCCGGAGTTCGTTCAGAGAGCCCGGATCTACCAAACAGAGAGCCTCCGGTTTGAGGCGATTGGCGGCTTCCGCCAGTTTCTGCGCGCTTCGGTGAGCCGCCATCCCCACGATCTCCATCCGATCGGGCATTGTCGTCGCCACCTTGATGGCGCTAGCTCCGATCGATCCAGTCGATCCGAGAAGGATAATCCGGCGTTTTCTCATCGAACTAAAAATCGCAGGTAGAAGAACAGTAAAGGTGCACTGAACAGCAGACTGTCGATCAGGTCCAGCATTCCGCCGATTCCCGGCAACAACGCCCCTGAATCTTTGACGCCTGTGCTTCGCTTGATAATGGATTCTCCCAAGTCTCCCACCACCGCCGCAATACCAATCAGCAGGCCGAGAATCGTCCCGTGTAAAAAATTCAACCACGCCAAGTGCCGAGGCATTAAAAGAATCAACGAACAACTGGCCGCCACTGCAAAAACCAGAGACGCAAAAAAACCTTCCCAGGTTTTGGCCGGACTGATATGCGACATCATTTGGTGACGTCCGATCCTGCTCCCGACCAGGTAAGCGCCCATGTCGGCAAATTTCGTTACCACCACCAGGTAAAGCACGTAAAATTGGCCAACTGTCGCGCCGTGCGCGGTTCTGGGAATGACATACACGATCTTAGTCATGAAATTGAATAACCACGCCACGTACAAAAGCCCAAAAAGGGTATATGCCATCGTCTCGAGCGGGGCAGTTTTCGCGGCCGGCCGAAACATCTGGCGAGCGAAGACACCGAACAGGAACACCAGCAGCACTATATTTTCGAAATCGTAAGCCGCGGTCTGGCTGTTGGTGCGTAGCGCGAAATAACTGCCAATAAACGAGGCCGCACCGCACGCCATTCCGAACGCGGTAAAGCAGCGTGTGCCGGACTGCTCTATCATCCGGAAATACTCCCAGAGCCCTGCCATTCCCAGCAAACCGATCAGCACCAAAAAGATCGTCTCGTTTCCGGAGAAGATCACCAGCAGCGCGATTGACCACATCGCTATTGCACTGATCAATCGCCGGTAAAATCGACTCATCGCCACAGAGATGCGCCAAACCTTATCAGCCAAGCTGGCTCTTGATGGAGCCGAAGGCGAGGTCGAGGCTCTCAATGCGCTCCCTCAATGGCGCGTGGCGTTTGAATTCAGAGTCGCAGAAGTTTTCCAGCGGGGAGAACGTCAACCCGACTTCTTGATAAAATGCCTCGATCGCGTGAGTCAATTGAGATTCCACAGCTCGAGTAAGATCCCGCCGTTTTTCAGTCATTTGATCGCGGTACTGTCGCAGGGTCTTTTTTCTGCGCCAAACGGCGTAGAGTGTGCCGGTTAACGCCGCCACTCCTGCGACTGTGCCGGTGACATCCAGCAGCGCTGTGTGGGTCAGGGCAGCTATGACCGTGGCGATGCCGCCGGCGGCTGCCACACTCGTTGGCACCCGCAACCATCGAGCGGTTTCTCCAAAAAGGCGTTGTAACTGTTCCTTGATCTTGGCGTCCGACATTTGCTCCAATAAGGTGAGCTGCAACTTCTGCAGTACCTCTTGCCGCTGCGTGAGAAAACCCGGCATCACTGCCCTGACCTGTTTCTTCGTTTCAGAGCCAAACTCAACGTTAACCTTGTCCTGAAGGTCTTGCCACATCGACCGAAGATCCGATTCCAGAAGGCTCAGCGCGTGCTCGATCTTGGTCTGAACTTCTTTTTTGACCTCAGATTCGACCTTATCCTGAAAATCTTTCTCCCAGCGTGACCCGGAGAAAACCATCTTCACCGTCTTGAAAAAAGTAAGTCGCTCCTCAAGCTCCTTTTCACCCCGTTCCCGGCAGGCATCGTAAGCCTGCTCGATCTCCCTGATAACCCCCCCTATTTGGCGCTGCGATTGTGTTTTTCGTGAATCGAAAGTGCTACGGATCGACGCTAACTTCTCCTGGTCGGACTTTAGCACGTCTAAAGAACCTTGGAGACGGGCTCGTAAGCCGCCCGCTACCACTTGCGCCGTTTGTGCCACCGAACGCAGTTTTCCACCCCGTTCTTCGCTCTCGGAGACGGTTTTGGTGATCCAATCCTCCAGCGCACCCAGATGACTCTCACTCCACAATTGATCGCGGTCGACGTTGGATGAAGTCTTCGCCAGCAAGGCTTTCTTGGCGGAGACAGCAAAAATCGGGCAGCTCGTGCCCAGAATTTGCAACACAGTCTGATCGAGATGTCTGGAAACTATTTCGACCTCGTGCGGATCCCTCAGATCTGCCTGCTGGACCACGAATACGATATTCTTCTTCCACTGTTTGCCGATTAACCGCAAAAAATCCCACGCCGAAGCGGCCCACGGATTCGTGACCGCAAAGACAAACACGATCAAATCAGCCATCGGAACAAAATTTTCGGTAATTTCCTGGTGATTCGCGACGATGGTGTTGGTCCCAGGGGTATCGACGATGTTGAAGTCCTTTAGAAAATCGATTCGTCGATAGAGCGCGGTGATGTGGTCGGAGATTTGGACATCATGATCCGTTTCGCCATACTTGAACTCGTAGATGCGGTCGGTCGTCGGCAGCACATCGACCTTGCAAAACTCACGACCAAAAAGAGCGTTCAGAAGCGACGATTTGCCGGCTTTGACCTCACCCACCACAACAAACAGGAATGGCTCGCCGAGCTTCGTAACCAGGTTTTGCAGGTTGCGCAGAGTGTCCTCCGGCGCCCCGATCTGGTGCGCAAGAGCCACCAACGATCCGAGAGTCGCCCCCAGTTGAGACCGGAGTTGGAGGTATTTCTCAGCGACCATCTTTAAGCGTGGTAGCTATGGGCGGACTCCGGTTGGATTGGGCGTGCTCACTGAGCTATTATCCGTCTTCCCTGTGCCGGAGGGCGTCGTATCTGCCGGGACGGTCTTCCGGCTTTTCGTCGAGGATGGTCGGTCGGCGTCCGCCGTGTCAGGCGGTGTCGGCTTCGGCTTATTCATCGCGATCAACTGACTCACCGTTGCGAACTTGTAGCCCTTGGCAATCAATGCGTCTAAGGTGGCCGGCATCGCATCGACTGTCTGCTTGTGGATGTCGTGTGAGAGAATAATCGCTCCCGGGCGCGTCTGGCTCAAAATACGCTGAGTGATCACCGAAGCGCCTGGCCTTTTCCAGTCGAACGGATCCACCGACCAGAGAATGATATTCAGGCCGAACCGGTTCTCGATCCATTCACGTTGGCGAGGTGTAATCGCACCGTAGGGCGGCCGGAGCAGGGTAGGGGTAAACCCGCTGGCGTCCTTGATCGCATCCTGCGTTTGGGTGATTTCCGCCGTTACCCGGTCGTCGGAGAGTTTGGAAAGCTGAGGATGAGTCCACGAATGGTTTCCAATTTCATGTCCTTCTGCAAGGATGCGTCGAACTAGGTCCGGATTTGACACCACATTCTGCCCGATGAGAAAAAATGTCGCTTTGATGTTGCGCTGTTTCAACATTTCCAGCAGTCGCGGAGTATTTTCAGCGCTTGGTCCATCGTCGAACGTCATCGCGATGTAAGGCTGGTCGACTCGCGCCTGGGCGTAGGTGGCAGGCTTTGCAGAAGAGGGTGTTTGGGTTGGACTGGAGTCCTGGGCACCGGCAGCCAGGGCGCTTAGAAAAAGAGACAAAAGACCAACTCCAAAACGCATGCTATTAAAGAAATCGCTCAAGTATAATTTCCAGTTTTTTGACCGTTGCTTCTGGCCAAAGCTTCCGATCCGTTACAAGTGCGAAATCAAGCACCCGATGTTCAGGCCAGTTTGCTTCCCGAGGAATTCTTTCGATGACCTT
>DATHPI010000273.1:0-4843 GCA_035484035.1 Chthoniobacterales bacterium | reverse complement strand
AAGTAGAACATTATTTGGTCACCCACAATCTGGTGCAGGCTGACGCTGCCCCTACTGACGTTCCGCTGAACGCCCCGTGTCCGCCCGAACAGCACGAGGCCCAGCTTCATTTTAGACGGTAGGAAAAAGGACTGCACTCGTGGCCTGAAACGGCCAATAAAGGCATTGACAAGCCCAGGATTTACCCCTGGGCTTTTTTTGTTGTACGCCAAGCGCGGAACGCTGCGCCTACTGGACGAATTCTAAATCGACCTTTTCCGGTATCAAGCCTTGCCTACCCGCCCGACCTAGAAACTCGCGAATGGCGTTTCTACCAATCGGGCCATAGTCGATAGTGAAACCGTTTACGTACATTCCGATAAATCGATCTGCCCCTTCCTGATCGAGACCGCGCGCCAATGGCATGGAATGTTCTACTCCAGCTTTTCGGTGTTTAAGTCCGTAGTCGATGCTCTCTTTGAGAATCTCACAAACCTCCTTTTGGATGTCCTGCGGGATATCTTTCCGGATGACATTCCCACCCAGAGGGAGCGGAAGTCCGGTAACCGACTTCCACCAGGAGCCAAGATCAAGCGTTAACTTGAAGCCTTGATCGGCATACGTGATCTGACCTTCGTGAATGATTAGTCCGATGTCTGCTTTGCCGGCCTTCACAGCCTCAAAAATCTCGTCAAATTGTACCGTTATGGTCCGCACCTCTGGGGCGAATAAACGCAGCGCGAGGTACGCACTTGTCTTCAGACCCGGAATCGCAATCGTTTTGGAACGGAGCCATTCACGCAACTGGCCGAGCTCGCCCGGCGCCTCGTCCAGGGTGACAAGGATTGGCCCGTAACCATCTCCCATACTGGCTCCGCAGGAGAGCAAAGAATATTTGTCTGCCAGGTAAGCATAGGCATGAATCGAGACTGCTGAGATATGCAGTTCGCCGCGCAAAGCCCGCTGGTTTAGCGTCTCGATGTCTTGCAAGATATGCTGGAACCGGTGTCCCCGTGTATCAATCTTGTGCTCCGCCATCGCATAGAACATGAAGGCGTCGTCCGGGTCCGGTGAATGTCCAAGAAGAAAATCCATAGATCGCATGCTACCCCTTATCGTGCGACGGCTCAATCCACGTAGCCATGCGCCCGGCGGACCTCGTCTTCCATTTCGCGCCAGCGAGAATGCTTTTTGGGAGCATAAAACAAATAGGTAATGCCGCCGGCAATTCCAAATAAAACGAAGTAGGCGAAGCCGAGAAGCGAAATCAAAACACCGATTTCATTTGGTACGCCACAGAGATCATTCAATAAAATTCCCAGGAGCGATTCCCGAAAGCCGATACCGCTCGGTGTGATTGGCAACGAAATAATCGAAGTCACAATCGGCATGATGGAGAACATGTCCAGGAGCGAGACCCCGGCACCGAGCGCTTGGGCAGTGCAATAAAACGCGCCATAGAATGAAAACAAAACCGGGAAAGAAAGCAGAAACGCGAACAACAGCGACTTCTTCGCCCGGGCGAATAGATGGTATGCCTCAGAGGTCTCGGCCAGGCGATCACGAAATGGAAAGTGTTCCGGGAGCCTGTCTACAAGTTTAAAGCCGGTGACAGCAAATGAAGCGGCAGTCACCAGCATAAATCCGATCACCATGCTCATCAGCACCCAAAGCAAGACCGTGGCCTGGGGAGTCGTTTGCAGCCAGCGCCAGCGAAGAACGGTGGTAAGGAGAGCCGTCAACACCAAAGCAGCCATCCCAATCAGGCGGTCCATGACCACCGTGAGGATCGCCTCTTTCTTTTTATCCGGAAACTCACGCATCAGGTAGTACAGTCGCGCGAAGTCCCCGCCGGTATATCCGGGCATGAAAAGGTTAAAAAATAAACCGACAAAAAAAAGCATGATCGCGCGGCGCCAGCTCATATACATCCCTTGAACGCGCATCAGGATCTGCCAACGCACGATGTTCGCGACTTCTCCGATCATTGCCACCGGCAGACCGATCAGGAGCCAGGTGCGGTCGGCTTTGGCGATGGCACCAGCCATTTGGGCACGTTTTTCCGGACTGTGAAAGAGCCAAATCAGGATGCCAATGGTCAAGACTGCCTGGAACGTGCGGATGATCGCTTTCTTCATTGAGGGGAATAGACTCCGGCGATTGCCGCTTTAGCTAAACACCTGATCAAAAGCGTCCAATCGCTTTTGAGAGACCCTTCCAGGAATATCGCTTGTTCGGGTGGCCAACCATACCCGGCTGCGTGCCACGGCATCACAAATCTGTTTTTTCGAAATTTCGATCACTTTACGTCTAGCATCCAAACCCTTTTGAAGCCAACGGTATGCCTCTTACTTATGAGATGATGCACTAGCTGGAGGATATCGCCTGATCGAAAAGGAAATCAACGGAAAGAGTGTCAGAGTGCCAAGACTCAAAAAGTTGATCAGTGCGAACCTCCGCTCCCCGCCTCTTGCGAACTTTCCGTGAGCGGTGCAAAGTGCGGCGCGCATGAAAGTCATCGATCTCCGTGCCGAGCAGGCGGCTCAATGGCGAAGCATTCTATCGCGCAGGTACATTCCCGGCGAAAAGTTGATCCACCGGGTTTCAGCCATCCTTTCAGAGGTGCGCCAGCGCGGGGATCCGGCGCTCATTGAATTTGCGCGACAGTTCGACCATGTCGATTTCGCCCCGCAAGACCTAACCGTCTCGGAGCCCGAAATCCGGACCGCAATAAGTTCAGTGAGATCCGAATTGATCGACGCTTTGGCGGCAGCACATGCGAACATCCGCGAATTTGCATCTCGCAGCCTCCGCGCAGATTGGATGTGGAAAAATGTCCAGGGAGCGGAAGTGGGCGAGCGCTTCGACCCACTGACAAGAGTCGGCATTTACGTGCCGGCTGGAACTGCGCCGTTGGTTTCGACGGCATTGATGACGCTCTCACTTGCCGAGGCTGCCGGCGTCGCTGAAATTGTTGCCGTTTCCCCAGTCGGCTCGGACAAAACCATGAATCCGGGACTTCTGGCAGCGTTACAACTCGCTGGCGCTACCGAGATTTACAAGGTAGGAGGCGCACAAGCCATAGCCTCTCTCGCCTTCGGCACGGAGACCATTCGGCCCGTGGATAAGATATTTGGTCCCGGAAACGCCTACGTCACGGAAGCTAAACGCCAGGTCTTCGGTTATGTCGCGATCGATCTGATACCCGGTCCCAGCGAAATCATGGTCATTGCGGATAGCTCCGCCGTCCCACGCTGGGTAGCGGCGGATCTACTAGCGCAAGCTGAGCACGGTCGCGAAAGCGTGATCTGCCTGGTCGCTCTTGATCCAGAGGTAATTGAAAGTGTGCAATTGGAAATCGCTCAGCAGATGAATTCTCTGACGCGGGGAGCTGCTTTGGGGGAGGTACTGGAGAAGAACGCTTTTTTTGTCCTCGCCCAAGACGAACAGCAGGCGATAGAGATCGCAAACGCTTTTGCACCCGAACACCTTTCAATAGTAACTCGGCGCGGCGAAAAAATGGCCGGGGCTATCTTGAACGCGGGTGCCATTTTCCTTGGCAATTTTTCACCTGTCGCGGCGGGTGATTTTTTAGCGGGCCCGAGCCACGTGCTTCCGACTGGCGGTGCGGCAAAATCATACGGCGGATTGACGGTCGATCAGTTCCAGCGACGGACAAGTATCGTCCGCTATGATCGGGAAGCTCTTCGCAAATCGGTCTCCATCATTTCTCGGTTTAGCGAGGTAGAACAATTGGACGCGCACGGACGATCGGTATCGATTCGTTTTGAATAGGGTCCAGTCGTCCGGATAGCATGTATCTTGTTGCGATCAAGAATAGGGGGCGCCTCAGAGTCTCCCATCCTGCAACTCCGAATCTCCTGCAACTCCTGACCCCTGAATTGAGCTGATGGCGCGGAAAACGCGGAAAGGCCTGCCTTGGATTCGGCTTGTTATCCTGTTCTTTATCGCCCTCACGCTTATCCCTGTCCTGGAAGTCGTTTATGTCCGCTTTTTCAACCCACCGGTCACCACCTTGATGATTGTTCGCCGTGTCGAAGCGATGATCACAAAGCGCTACCGCGGCGACATTCAGTACCGATGGATTCCGCTCGACAAGGTTCCCGACGATTTTCTCGATGGCGTCTGGCAAATCGAAGATAGCCGCTTTTTCAGCCATGATGGTTTTGACTGGATCGAGATGGAGGAGGCAATTCAGCTCGCAGAACGCCGACATCGACCGGTGCAAGGTGTGTCAACTATTTCCAACCAGTGCGCTCGTTCTTTGTTTCTCTGGCAGGGCAGAACCTGGGTCAGAAAAGGACTCGAAGCCTACTACACGTTCCTGATGGAACATCTTCTGAGTAAGCAACGCATCCTCGAGTTGTACGTAAATGTGATCGAATTGGGCGACGGGATTTACGGAATCGAAGAAGCAGCCGAACACTATTTTCGTGTGCCGGCGAGACAGTTAAGTCGCTCGCAATGCGCAATGTTGGCCGCGATGCTCCCGTTCCCTCGGGGTTGGGACCCGCACAACCCCAGTCCGAGGCTTCGGGCCCGTTACATTCTGGTTCTACGCCGGATGAATGACGGCGGCCCGATCGAACGAAAATTAAGGGAGTGAAGAGTGCGACTGGCGCAGGAGGGCCAAGCTACGGGTAGGGTGAGCTGTTTTGCCCTACCGCCTTCGCCTCTTGAACTTCAGCAACGCCAGCGAACGAGCAATCGCGCCCTCGATCTCCGACACCTCTTCTGAGTTTAGATCCTTGTTCTCGAGTTCAGCTTTGGCACGGTTAACTGCTTCTTCTGCGGCGGCTTCGTCCACCTCCGTATCGGCCATCGCCATGTCGGTCAGTATTGA